>CAIVSE010000063.1 GCA_903908535.1 Candidatus Doudnabacteria bacterium | reverse complement strand
TTAGTAAAAATAAATTAATAGTTATAGTAAGGGGTGTGGAAAAGTGGATTAGGGATTTTTATTGAATAAAGTTGTAAAAAGTTGGTTTAAACTTGTTAATAACTTTTATTTTTTTTGGGGATAAAAAGTGGATGAACCGGTAAATAATTTTTAACAAAGTTTTTATTCACTGTTTATCCACAGGTTATTAGTGCTTAAGCGAACAGTTTATCCAGAATTAAATTTACTTCTTGTTTTAACGAATCAGTTTGGCCAACTAAAATCCCTATTTTTTCCACGGCATGCATAACTGTGGTATGATCGCGGCCGCCAAAAAAATCACCTATTGTGGGAAAGGAGGTATCTAATTCTTTACGAATAATATACATAGCCACCTGCCTGGGTTTAACGTACTCTTTTTTACGGGATTGTTTAAGTAGCTCATCCATACTAATATTGTAAAATTCGGCTACCGATTCAGCAATTTTCCGCACAGAAGTAACTTTTTTTTTGCCGCTAATCATACTGGCCAACAGGTTTTTAGCCTGTTCTAAAACCATACCTTTATTATCCATTAATTGCGAGACTGCCAATTTATTTAAAGCGCCTTCCAATTCACGGACATTGTTTTGGATGTTTTCGGCAATGTAAAACAAAATATCTTCCTGGATCATAACCCCGCGTTTTTCCATTTTGGCCCGAAGTATGGCCATCCTGGTTTCTAAATCCGGCGCCTGGATGTCAGCCACCATCCCCCACTCAAAGCGCGAGATTAAACGCTGCTCAATACCGGGAATATCTTTAGGTGCGCGGTCAGAAGTGATAATAATTTGCTTGCCTTTGTCGCGGAGTTCGTTAAAGGTATGGAAGAATTCTTCCTGGAAGCCTTCTCTGCCGCCCATGAACTGGATATCGTCAATCAGCAGGGCGTCAACATTGCGGTATTCTTTTTTAAATTCATCCATCCGTTTGTATTTGATGGCATCTACGAAGTCATTGGCAAATTTTTCCGCGGTAATGTAAACAATTTTTTTTTGTCCTGTCGCTAGTAGGCGATTGCCTACAGCCTGCATTAAGTGGGTCTTGCCTAAACCCACACCGCCGTAAATAAACAGCGGGTTGTACTGGGTCCCGGGGTTTTTAGAAACAGCAATAGCGCCGGCATGGGCCAGCTCGTTATTTTTCCCAATAATTAAAGTTTCAAAAGTATATTTGGGGTTAAGGTTATTGTGGGTGGGTAGGGGCTGTTCTGTCACATGCGAGGTTTGGTGTGGCGCGTACTCTGTTTTTACTGGCGTCTTAGCCGGGATTTGCACTGTTGTAGTGGCGGGGGCGCCGCCCATTTGGTAACGGATTTCTTTAATTTCCGGCGCCACTGACTTTAAGGTTTTGAGCATTTCCTGGTGGTATTTTTGGGAAATCCAGTTTTTGTGGAAGTCGCTGGGTACGCCAATAATAATGTAGTCATCGCCACGCTCGGTAATTAAAGTGCCTTTTAACCAGGTGGTAAAACTGCCTTTGCTGATAGAGACTTCCAGCCCCCCCAAGATAGCTTGCCACAACTGTTGATTAGTCATACAGCCATTCTAACACCGAGTTATCAACATGTAAAATCAACTAATTTCCTTGTAAAAAAGCCATGTTTTATTCATCCTGTGAATATGGTGTGGACAACTTGTGGTTAAGGAAAATAGTTGACCAAAACAGCTTTTGTAGGTATAATTGGGTGAGAATAATTAAATAAAATCAAGATGAAACGAACCTACCAGCCTAAGACCAAGAAGAGACAAAAACGCCACGGTTTTAGAAAACGCATGAGCACCAACGGCGGAAAAAACGTTTTAGCCCGCCGCCGCGCCAAAGGACGCAAAAAGCTAACAGTTTAAATAAACCATGTTTGCTAAAAAAAACCGGCTCTCCAAGACAAGGGATATCCAAAAGGCTTTTACGCGGGGACGGGGTTTTTTTTACCCCCATTTTGGGGTTAAATTTTTAGCCACCGTTTCCTCTTCCCGCTTTACGGTGGTGGTACCCAATAAAATTTCCAAAAGCGCGGTGAGGCGTAATAGGCTTAAAAGAGTTATTAGGGAAGTTTTAAGGCTCAACTTGGCTTCTTTAAAATCAGGCGATTATATGGTTTTGGTCCGTCCCGCGGCGCTTAAGGCTACGCCGGCAGAGTTGAGGCAAAAGATTTTGCAGGGCCTAAAAGCCGCCAAATTGTTAGTTTAATCTATGATTATATTGTAAAAATACATATAAACTCCCCGGCCTGTAAATTTAATTTATTAATTTACTCACCTACGCCGTTTATGAGGAAAATTTTAATTTTTTTTATCACTAGCTACCAAAAAACCCTGTCTCCGGACCATGGGTTGTTTAAAGCGCGGTATCCATACGGTTATTGCCGGCATTACCCTTCCTGTAGCGAATACAGTAAGCAGGCTATTGAAAAATATGGCAGTATAAAAGGAATTTATTTGGGAACCAAACGAATTATTAAATGTAACCCCTGGGTCGAGCCCAGTGTGGATTTAGTCAAATAACCATATATGTTTATAGTTACCCTTTACCACGATATTATTTACCGGCCTCTGCTGAACCTGTTGATTTTTGCTTATAATATTATCCCCGGGCATGATATTGGCATTACCATTATTGTGGTAACTTTAATTATCCGTTTACTACTGGCGCCCAGTTTCCATAAATCTTTGCATAGCCAGAAAAAACTTAATGATTTGCAGCCCAAAATTAATGAGCTGCGCGAAAAGCATAAAGACAACAAAGAATTACAGGCTAAGGCCATGATGGATTTGTACAAAGAGCATAAAATAAATCCGTTGTCTTCCTGCTTGCCAATTTTAATCCAGTTACCCATTTTAATTGCCCTTTACCAAACATTCCGCACGGCTTTAGGCACCGGCGACATTGCCGGTTTGTATTCCTTTGTGCACGCGCCCGGCAACATTAGCCCGTATTTTTTGCACTTAATAGATTTATCCAAGACCGCTTTGATTGGCAGCCATATTTATGTACCGGCCCTTATTTTAGGCTTAATGGCCGGCGCGGCCCAGTACTGGCAGGGTAAATTAATGCTGCCTAAAACTCCCAATACCGACCCTACGGCCAAAATTATGGCCACACAGACCACTTACATTTTACCGCTGTTCAGCGTGTTTATTTCCCTGCGCCTGCCTGCCGGTTTGCCGCTTTACTGGGTTGTGACCACTTTGTTTGCTGTGGGACAGCAGTACTATATTATTAAAAAAACCACACCCATTGTTTAACTCATGACCGATTACGATAAAATTGAAGTTGTTAAACAAACCATTACCGAGCTTTTGGCTATGGCCGGCATTCACGCGCAGGTGGAATTTGAAGACAGTATTACTAAGGGCCTGATTTTTAACATCAGCACGCCGGATTCCTATTTGCTGATTGGCAAGCAGGGTGCCACTTTGCATGCTTTGCAAATTTTGGTCCAGGCCGTGGCCGCAAAAAAATTTAACAACCAACCGTTTTATTTTTCTCTGGACGTAGATGACTATAAACGCAAACGAGAATGGTTTTTAAAGGAAACCGCGCATGGCGCGGCCGAACAGGTTATAAAAACCGGCCGGCCGGCCTCGCTGGAACCCATGCCCAACTACGAACGCCGCTTAGTTCATGCCTATTTGCAGGAACACTTTCCGCAACTGGAAAGTTCATCCATAGGCGAAGATCCATACCGGAAAATTGTCATAAAGCTAAAAAGATAATCCCGACATTTGTCGGGATTATAGTTTATCCACTTCCTCAAGAATTTTTGTTGTGCTAAACTATTTTTACGCTCGAGGTTTGGATTAACGGTTCCGTCGAAACCAAATTATTAGCGACGTAGGCGAGTCTATTCTTTGTTTACAAAGGATAAGCGAGCCGAGGAGCTAATACAGGTTTTTAGTAAAAAACCTTTATTGATTGCCGAGCCCAAGACAATTAATAAAAAACATATGTCAAAAGACGTCACAATGGAGGCAATTGAGGAATTATTCAATGATACATTGGATAAAAAATTTGATGAAAAGCTTGGACCGATTATAAAAACCCAGCGTACACACAGTGCTGCCCTGGAAGAACTGTTGATTGAAAAAAAGAAGCGGGAAGAAAATAAGCAAGTTCACGATTATAGGGTAGAAAATTTGGAAGGCTGGGCCGGTAAAGTGGGAAAGAAACTGGATATAAAATTTGAGGTTTAGAAGAAAAATACCATCGCGAGGTGGCATTTTTTATAGTGCTAATGACAATATTATCCAAAACACTAGCGCCAGGTCGTTGCGGAAGTAGGGGTTGTCAAACTGGCCTTGGATTAACAGCGCTAAAATAAATAGTGCTATTGCGATAGGAAAAATATTGGAAGATTTGCGGTGTTTAAAACCTTGGCGCAGGTAGAACCAGCACAAATATACAAAACTGATTAGTCCCAAAATTCCCGTATCCACCCAAACATCTAAAAATATGTTATGCGGGAAGTTGGCGCTGTTTTGCGCCGGGTCGCTGTTGAGCTGCGGCCACTCTTTACCAAAACCATCTAAGCCTAATCCTAAAATTGGCGACTGGGTAACGCCCGTAAGGCCATCGCGCCATAATTCCAGGCGTGACGATGTGGATTTTTCGCCATAAAACGGGGTAATAAATCGGTAGCGCAGGTTGGGCATAATTACAATTATGGCAATGGCTACAATGGCGCCGCCGGCCATAAGCCATCTTACAGTTTTATTGCCCGCCATCACTGTATAAACAACCGCTACAGCGCCTAAACCCAACCACCCGGCTCGGGACAGCGAAAACACTAATCCTATTAACCCTAAGCCCCACAGCGCTATCCAGGCTAAATTTTTTGCAATTGACGTTTTTATGCGTTCAAATAAATCCGTCAACAAAAAAGCCAACAATGGGGCCGTAAACAAAGCGTAAAAATCCGGATGGCCAAAAAAACTTATAGCGCGCTTGGGTTCCTGGCTGTTGCCCCAGTAAACAGAGGGCAATCCAAGCAGGGTAAAGTATTGGATGACGGCGTAAACCCCGGCCACGGCCAAAAATATATACAGTATATAAATTAGCCATTGTTTGGCTGTGGGGTTGTCATTAAAAATATAACCGCCAATAAAGAACAAGCTTATAGGCTGGAGGAATAAAACAATAAATTGCCCCAATTTTTCTTTATCCAGGCCGCGGACGAACAAAGAAATTAGTGCGGCCAAAAAAAATATTCCGGTGGCGGCTAAAAGTTTTCTGTCTATGGTGCCCAAAAAATGCCAAAAAATTTTGAGCTCTTTTTTTAGCAACAGGCCCAGGCCAAAAATTATCCACACAAAAATTATCCACAACATTAAAAAATTGGCCGGCAAACCACCCAGGCTGAAACGCCAGGCAAAGGTTGGGGCCAAAATAACCGTGAGGATTAATAGGTAGCTCATTGTGTAGGCACAGTTAGTTCGTTAGGATTGTAAGTAATAGTCACGCTGGTGTCGGCTTCGGCGCCGGTCGTGTCCACGGCCTTGGCCGCAAATACGTGCTGGCCCACACTGAACGGCCCGTTTAAGATAAAAGTAAACGGGGCCGAGGTTTTGCTTTGCGCGAACTGGCCGTCTATGGAAAGGTCTACGCGCGCGATGGGGTTTTGTGAAGCGGCGGCAACATCCACCACAATAGGTAACTGGAACAGAATATTGCCGTCCGCGGGATCTACAATATTGATGGTCGGGGCGGTGCCGGTAACAGTGACGGCGGTGGAAGTGGCGGTTGAACTGGTATTGGTAAAGCTGTTTGGGCAGGAATTGGGCTGCGTGGACGCCCATAATTCCACCGGCTGTTCCCAGGCTGGGTTGTTTGGCATCTCGCTTTTATAAAAAGTGCAGGTTTTGTAAATAATCTGCGCGGGCGGTGTTAAATTATTGGCTGGCAGGCCGGTGACGGAATCTATGGGTATGCTCACGTGCATGTTGTCATAAGTGGTGGGCACGGAATAGCTGGCAAATACATCGCTGTGAGTTGCCGGCGAAAGCGCGGTGGGCAGCAGGCCGGAATCGTTGTCAACTACTACATTTTGGATGCCCTGTGGTATTGGGAAAGTCTCCGGCGTACTGGTAGCCAGGGCGGCCTTCATAAAAGCATTCCAAATGGGCGCGGCCACCACTACGCCGTCGGCGCCCTGCGCCAGGTCGCTGCCCGGAGTGCCGGGGCCGGGATTGTTGCCGGCCCAAACTCCGGCGACCAGGGATGGTGTAAAGCCAATGGTCCAGCCGTCGTGCCAGTTTTGGGTGGTGCCGGTTTTGGCCGCTACTTGCCGGCCGGGAATATTCAGCGGGGAATTTAGGCCGAACACGAAACCGCGGGCGTTGTTATCCGTTAAAATATTTATAAGTTCATAATTAGCCTGGGGGTCCAGTACTTGTTGGGGTTTTGGTTGATATTGTTCCAAAACATTACCATTGGCATCTAAAATTTTTAAAATTGCAGTTTCCGGGTTGCGCACGCCGCCGTTGGCAAACACCGAATAAGCCGCTACATGGTCCAGCAGGGTAACTTCACAGCCTCCCAAAACCAAAGACAAGCCGCAGTCCTGCAAGGGACTGGTAATACCCAGGTTATGCGCGGTTTGCACGGCATTGTCCACACCGATTAAATCTAAAGTTTTTACAGCCGGAACGTTTAAGCTGCCGGCCAAAGCCTTACGGACATCCACCAAACCATTGCTTTCCCCGCTGTAGTTATGGGGAATATAATCTTTGCCGGCATAGGTGCCAAAATCGGTAGTCACATCGTAAAGCGGTGTGGCCGGCGTCATGTTGTATGGTTTGCTAAAGGCCGTTACGTAAACGTAAGGCTTAAAGCTGCTGCCCGGCTGGCGGGGTGAAATGGCCAAGTTAACGTCCGGTTCGAACATACAGTTTTTACCCGAAGTACAGCCGGCAGGAGTGGAAGTACCAAAATAATTGGCGCTGCCAACCATGGCTAAAATCTCGCCGGTTTTGGGGTCCATGGCCACTAAGGCGGCATTATTGACGTTGTATCTTTTTTGTTCCGCGGCCACGCCCGCGCTTACGGCTTTTTCTGCGTCCGCCTGCAGTGCCGGGTCCAGCGTAGTGTATACTTGTAGTCCGCCATTTTCTAAAGTCTGTTCGCCGTATTTTTGGGCCAAATAATTTTGGATCCACAGCACAAAATGCGGCGCAATAATACTATTGGTTGCCTGAATAAAGCTAACCTTTTCGTTTTCCGCGGCTGTCATTTGCGTTTTGGTAATATAGCCCTGGTCTTCCATTTGCTGGAGCACGGTATTTTTGCGGTCATCCAGCGCGGCGCGATTTGGGCCGGTGGGGCTATAATAAGTCGGCGCCTGCGGAATAGAGGCTAAGTAGGCGCTTTGCGCCAAATCTAAGTCTTTAGCGTGTATGCCAAAATAGGCTTCGGCTGCGGCCTCGGCGCCATAAGCATTGCGGCCGTAAGGGATCTCATTTAAATAAAAAGAAAGGATTTGGGCTTTGGAAAAATGCGCGTCTATGGAAATAGCCAAAATAACCTCGCGGATTTTCCGGTCCCAGGATTTTTGGTTGGTCAGCAGGGCGTTTTTAACAAACTGCTGGGTAATGGTGCTGGCGCCCTGGCTCTTACTGCCGCTAAGGACATCCACAAACGCGGACCGCAGAATGCCGGTTAAGGAAATACCCCCTTCTTTGTAAAAATTTTTATCTTCAATGGAGATAGTGGCGTTGGGCAGGTAGGGGGAAATTTGGTCCAGAGTGACCAGGGTGCGTTTAACCTCGCCGTGGATTTCATACAGCAGGCTGTCATCGCGCGCGTAAATTTTAGTCGATTGCGGGATGTTTCGGCTCAATAACTGGCCAGGATCCGGCAAGTCGCGGCTGTAGTATAAAAATAAGGCGGCCACTACAATAATGCCGGCGGCCAACAGCCTAAAAGCCCAGGTAAAAACCCGTTTTAAGGTCCAGCCTTTCCAAAACTTTTTTTTGCCTTTAGGCGAGGGGGCTTTTGGTTTGGAGTCGTAGGAATAAATTCGCATGCCACTGTATTATACCTGTTTTCGTGCCGGATGAAAAATGGTATAATATATACTGAAGTATATATTCTTAACTCCTCGGCTCGCTTCCCGATAAATCGGGAGACTCGCCTACGTCGTGAATAATGAACTATGGATAAAATTGACGAATTATTGGGCCGCGGCGTGGAAGAGGTTATAGAGCGACCGCATTTGATCCAGCGCTTGCAGTCCGGGCAAATACTGCGAGTCAAACTGGGCATAGACCCAACGGCGAAAGATTTGCACCTGGGCCATACTGTGGTTTTAAGGAAGCTCCGCCAGTTTCAAGACTTGGGCCACAAGGCCGTTTTGATTATTGGGGATTTTACCGCAACCATCGGCGATCCTTCCGGCCGAAGCGAACAGCGTCCAGTGTTGACGCCAGCGCAGGCCAAAGCCAATATGAAAAATTATTTAAAAGAGGCCGGTAAGGTTTTGGATTTAAAAAAAACAGAGGTGCGCCACAACTCTGAATGGTATAAAGATAAAGGGCTGCCTTTTTTAATGGATATTACCAGTAAGTTTACGGTAGCACGCATTACTGAACGGGATGATTTTCAGAAGCGGATTAAAGACGGTAGGGATGTGAGTATGCTTGAAATTTTGTATCCGATTTTGCAGGGGTATGATTCAGTGGAAGTCAGGGCTGATGTAGAAATTGGCGGCACCGACCAGAAGTTTAATCTTTTAATGGGCCGTAAAGTGCAAAGGCGCTACAATCTACCAGAACAGGAAGTTGTGACTGTTCCCTTAATTGAAGGCTTGGACGGTGTTAAAAAGATGAGTAAAAGCACAGGAAATTATATTGGTTTGTCAGAACCTCCCAAAGACATGTTCGGCAAGCTTATGTCCATTCCTGATGATTTGATGTACAAATATTTTTGTCTGTTAACCGACGAGCCGTTGGAAGAAATTCAGGAATTGTTGCCGGCCAAACACTTTGGCATGCCTTTTAATCCCAAAGCTTGGAAGGAAAAACTAGCGTTAAAAATTGTTAGTATGTACCACGGTGACAAAAAAGCCGTTGCAGCCAAGCAGGCTTTTATAAATCAGTTTAGCAAAGGAGAATTGCCGACGGATATTCCCACAAAAAAAATCGGCGCCGGAGAATATTCGGTGGTAGACTTAGTGGCTCTTTCTGGATTAGTGGAGAGTAAGTCGGAAATCAGGCGGTTATTGGGACAAAAAGGCATTAAAATAAATCAAAAGGCTGTGGATCAGGAAAAAGTTAAGCTCGACGGTAAAGCCCCTGTTTTATTGCAGGTCGGCAAAAGAAAATTTATCAGGTTAATTTAAATGATTCCAAAAACCCTCCCAATAAATGGGAGGGTTTTTACTTACACGCTTTCGGTGTCTTCACCGGCACCTTCTTCATCTTCTTTTTTCTTCTTTTCTTCATCATCCGCAGGCATGCCGCCCATGGTGTCGTCGTCTTCGTCTGCCATAATTTTCCCTTCTCCCGATAGTCTCGGGATCCCTCCGTGGAGGGTAATTAGTTTGTTTACACCTCTATACAAGCGGTGTTTTAAAATTATATCAAATTGTATTTTTTAGTAAAGTAATGGCCTGTGCATAAGGCAATAGCCAGGGCGTCGGCCGCGTCATCGGGTTTGGGGACAGATTTCAGTTTAAAGGTTTTTTGCACAATATACTGGACCTGTTTTTTTTCGGCTTTGCCATAACCGCAAATAAAGCTTTTCACCTGGAGCGGGGTGAATTCCATTATTGGCAGTTTATGACGCTGGGCAATAAGCAAAATTACGCCGCGGGCTTGGGAAACCGTCATGGCAGTTTTTTGGTTAGTGGTAAAAAACAGTTTTTCCACGCCCACGGCCGCCGGCTTATTTTGCTTAATCAACTTTTCCAAATCTTTGGCTAAAATTTCCAGACGCTGGGCATCTGTTAAATGCCGGTCGGTTTCTATCACGCCGAAATCTTCCAGTAAAAACTCACCGCCGCGCTTGGTGGAGCTGATGATGCCATAGCCGGTCGTGGCGGTGCCTGGGTCTATTCCGAGTATAATCATAAATTGGCTGATGTATGAACGGCTATGACGTCTTCGTTGTTATCCAGTTCCGCGAACAGCGCGTCTACCTGGGGTTTTTGTTGTTCGGTTAAGTCCGTGCCTTGGGAACTCTCTTTAATAATATCAGCCTGGGCAATTTTGGCGCCGGCTTTTTGCAAAACTTCTTTAATTTTTTGTAAATCCAGCGACAGGGTATAAACTTCCAGACCTTCGGCAGATTCGCGCACGTCTTCGGCTCCGGCGTCTATGGCCGCCAATTCCAAATCTGCCAAGTCATCCCTGTCCCGTTCCACCAAAATCTGCCCTTTGGTTACAAACTGCCAGGCCACGCTCCCTTGGGCGCCAATGTTCCCGCCATGCTTGGTAAAAATATGGCGAATATCGTTAAAAGTGCGGTTGGTGTTGTCGGTGGCGGCTTCAATTAGGAATGATGTCCCAAACGGGCCATAACCTTCGTAAATTACTTCCTTAATGGCTCCGGCTCCTGCTCCTTCGGCGTTTTTTATGGCGCGCTGGATGTTATCGTTCGGCATGCCCACGGCTTTGGCAGAATCAATGATAGTTTTTAATTTAAAGTTTGACGAAGGGTCGCCACTTCCGCCTTCTTTAACGGCCATGGTGATTTTTTTGGAATACCTGGAAAATAATAGCCCCTTTTTTTGGTCCAGGACACCTTTTGTGCGTTTAATTTGTGACCATTTACTATGTCCTGACATACTACTTAAATGAGATTAAAACTACGATTTCTCCTTTAATACTCTGCCTGTCTTTTAACTGGTTCATAATCTCGTATGGTGTTCCCCGAATAAATTCTTCGTGCAGTTTCGTTAATTCCCTGGCTATAACCATTTGGCTATTGGGAAAGGCGTTGGCAATACAACTGACGGTTTTAATAATCCGTTCCGGCGATTCAAAAAAAATGGCCGTGGCTTCGGCATCGACCGCGGATTGCAGGGCGCTGATGGTTTTAACCGCGGTTTTTTGTAAAAAGCCTAAAAATAAAAATTTGTCCGTGGGTAAACCGCTAGCGCATAAGGCTGTAATGGCGGCATTGGCTCCCGGGATCGGGACAATTTGAACATTTTCTTTTACGCATTCCCGCACCAGCCTGAATCCGGGATCCGATATTCCCGGCGTGCCGGCATCGCTAATTAAGCATCCGTCTTCCTTATTCAAACGCCGGGTTAAGTCTTTAACAATTTGTTGTTCGTTAAATTCGGCAAACTGCACGAATTCTTTGGGCCAGGCGCCCACATGTTCCAATAAGCGTTTGGAATAATGCGGATTTTCCGCAATCACAAACGCGCACGACTTTAAACTTTCCGCGGCGCGCGCGGAAATATCATCCAAATTTCCAATCGGGGTGGCTACAATGTAAAGCATGTTACCAGTTCCTATCGTTAGCTTCCAAATGGAAGATTTCTTCTATTAAATCGTACTCAAGTTTTAGTTTGTTGCGCATGTCTTCCAATCGGTCTTTTTTGTCGCCGGTGGCGTTAAACCACTCGTCGTAGGTGGCGTTTAACTGGCGGTCTATTTCCATACAGCGCGCAAAAGCCTGCTCCTCGGTTTGAGGGCCTTTGTCCAACCAATCCTGATAAGACATATCCAAGGCTTTTTCATATTTATCCTCAAATAACTCTTTAATGTCGTCTTGGTCCATATAGATAGTATATTAGTAGATATTATGGTTAGTCAATGATAGAATTTTCACGGTTAGTCGAGTACGAGGAATTTTCTGCGGATTTTACGAGGCGTACTTTACGTACGACGAGTAAAAATGTAAAGAAAATGACGAAGTAATCGGCAAGCGTGGGAATTCTATGCAAATTAAAAACCCCCAAAAAAGTGATTTCAGGAGTCTTTAATAAAAGCCATAAGAAGCGTGTAAGCTTGCGGCAACCCCGCAAACCCATAACCCCATAAACGGAGTCATAATAGACCTTGGAAGGTCTTTAAAGGAATTATTTAATTGTATTTTGTTTTTGTTTCTTCTTGTGAAGAACTGACTTTCTGATATAAGTATAGCAGATATGCGGAGTTTTGTCTAGACCTTTTTTGGCGGATGAATTATAATATGGAAGTTATAATATGGGCGTATAGCTCAGTTGGTAGAGCGGTCGTCTTATACACGACTGGTCCTAGGTTCGAGTCCTAGTACGCCCACCACCTTGAGCGCCTCAATTCAGACCGAGGTGTTTAAAGTTTATAGGGAAAGATAAAACACGGTATATCCGTGTTTTTAGTTTATCTACGATGGTGTCATTGCGAGGAGGCCAGGGCTTTGTCTGGCCGACGCGGCAATCTTTTCCAGTGACAAGATTGCTTCGGCTGCACTCACAATGACAAAGAGAGATTGTGTCATCCCGGAATTTTTCAGGGCTGTAAAAAATATCCGGGATCCAGAATCAAGGTTATTCCAGCGTCAGAATTTTGTTTGTCAGGATGAGTTTGCTTCTCAGACACCCCAGCAATTCTCGCTTGTCTTGTATGCTGCCTTCCTTAAGGATATACTTTGCATAATTTCTTGTGGTGATATTTTTATGTTTAATTTTGGCCTCTGGCGTTAAATCCAAAACCATGGACTGGAATTTACTATAGCGGTCCATCTCCTGGGTAATTTTGTCTTTAATGCCCAGCTCGTCCAAGTCAATTCGATCTATGATGTTGAATAGCTGGCTAATGAGTAACTCTTCCCGTACGTAGCCGCTCCTGCATTGGTAATCCTTGCTTTTATTACAGCCATAGTATACGTACCGGTTTATACTGCCGTCTTTAAGTTTTTTAAACTTTTCATCAGCGCAAACTCCCGAGCCACACAGACCGCAGGTTACAAGTTTAGTAAAAGCGAATTCCTTGCCGTAAGTTTTAGCAGACGTACTGATTTCCTGATTTAATTTTTCCTGTACCTTGGCAAAAAGTTCTTGGGTAATTATCGGGGTATGTTTGCCGGTGTACCATTTGCCGGATTTTCTTGGATATTCATAGCTACCGTAGTAAAAAGAATTTCTAAGCATCAAATAAATATTGCTGAGCGATAATATTTTTCCTGTCTTTGTGACAAACCTCAAATCATTTTTCAGCCAGTTATAAATTTTTCTGCCGCTCCAGCCGTTGTCAGCCACTTTTTCAAACATCTGTTTAACTACTGGAGCTCGCATGGGGTCGGGAATAACCGAACAAGGTTTATCCGTCCGCTTCTCATTCAAATACCCGGTCGGAGCGACACCCGGCCATAAACCCATCTCCACCCGCGTCCGCATCCCGCGCTTAATGTTGATGCTTCGGTTATCATTTTCAAGTTTTGCCTGGCTTCCCAAAATCATCAGCAAAAATTTCTCGTTCGGCGAATCGGTAAAAGTCTGGCTGTAAGTCCTAATCTGAATTAATAATTTTTGATCCATCAGGTCTATGATTGAGCCGAGGTCTCCGGCGTTGCGGGAAAGTCTGTCCGGTGCCCAGGTTAAAATGCAGTTAAATTTGCCGGAGCGGATGTCATTAATTAGTTCATTAAAAACCTCCCGCTGACCCGAAGCCTTGGCGCTGTGGCTTTCCCTTTTAATGTCAACTACATTAAGCCCCTCGCGCTGGGCAATCTGCGCCATCTCTTTTATTTGACTATCAATGCTTAAAATTTGTTTCTCCTCCTGCTCGGTGCTCTTACGGGCATAGAGACAATACTTTAGAGGTGGTGGAGCAATAGTAGTAGAAGGACTTCCTACTGCCTGCCCCAAAGCCCCTAAAAACCTTGCGTTTTCCATATGCGTTGTTGGTTAATAATCCTTGCCCCGTAAACTTGTTGTACGGGGTTACAAGCATATTGATGACGCAGGCTGGACACTAAGTCCAGGCGACCGGAGTTGATAAGAAGTAGGTAACTTATTTCCCTAAATCCTTTAAAAGAGCTATAATAAGGGAAATAAGTCTATTAAACCACGAAATAAAATATGGAAAATTTAAATCAAAATTTACCTCCTGCACCAACACAAGAACCGCCTGTTTCAAAAAAATGGTATCAACACAAAGGCATTATAGCCGTAATATCATTAACGGTGATTGCTGGCGTGGTAGTATTTTTCTATTTTAAACAAGTCAATAAGTGTTACTCTCCTGACCCCAGAAATCCGAAATGTACTCCAATTTGGGAAACACCAATCCCGAAAAACTTTACACAACCGCAACCAATTCAAAATCAAGTTCAAGCCCAGACACAAACAAGCGGTTGGCAAACTTACAAAAATGAAAAATACGGTTTTGAATTTCAATATCCTACAGGTTGGAGTGTTACCAACGCGGACACGGGAGTAAAAATCTCCAAAGAGAATACTTACGAAAATCAATACGGGGAAGTGAGTTCACAAACTACCAATTTAACAGTTAGAGAGATGTTCTATAATGACCCGCAGGAAGCAATATTGGTTGAACAGCAAACACAAGATATAAATAAAAACAGCAATTATACAATAAATGGAGTAAAGGCAATTAAAAAGGTTGAAGCGGATAGGGATTTGTTTTATAGCGCAAATATTATTTTTGTATTAAACGAAAAAGCTATGTCTATGGATTATTCATGGTCATTCGGAGGAGTTTACGAAACCGCTGATTTTGTAAAAAATAGCACAAGAGCTGCAGACTTAGAGGCCATAGAAAAAATTATCAAATCTTTAAAATTTGTAAAATAAAATCCTTAACATCACTTTAAAACAGTCGCCTTACATACGGGCCGCTGTTTTTTAGTTGGGTATTATTTATTTGTCCGCTTCATGTTCCGGCGGCATGGCTAACTTTAAAGCCTTTTCGATCAAGGCCCGCTGCTCCGGCGTCAGTTTTTCTTCTGGTTCAGGTTTGGCTGAGACCTTGCCGGAGAATTTAACCTTATCGCTGTAATTCGGGTCGTGGTGTTTTAGCCAGAACGCAATGGCTCGAATATCTCCATCTTTTATTGCCTGAATTAACCTGCTTTCAGCCAAGTCGCATAAATACTCCCAGCCTTCTTTTATGGCTTCATCCGCATCTTTGGCAAACTGTTTGTCGGTGTTTCGCCAACGGTAATAAGTTACGCGGTTTATTCCGATTTTTAAACAGGCAACCTGAACAATAGGCGTTTTCCGCAGCTTGTCTAACAGCATAGATTTTCTGTGAACTTTACTCATGTTATTCGGAACATTTTTTACGCAGCGTTTTTATTTTTGCCGCTTATTCAAAAATTCGTGCATAGCCGCCAGTTCGTATGGGCTGTAGCCTTCCAGTTCTTTATGCGGGTAGAGGTTCCAAATAGTGGAAACGAAATCCAAAAAGGCATTCCTTTGCTCAATAGTTTGCTTATGCAGATCAATAGAAGCATCAATTAAACCTGTAAGTTCTGCTATCGATAAATTACCTTCATAAACTTGGCTGACTACTTTTTGGAAATCGAATTTGGGATAGAATTTTGCCATTCCGGGCAGCATTTCCTTTTCCAATTCTGCCCGCATCTGCTTGAGGCGCGATTGTAGTAAGGTAAAGGCGGCCTGGTCCAATATGCCGCCATCTTTCATGCGTTTGATCAGTTGCTCCCGGCCTTCGGCGATTTGGCTTTTACATAAGGAATCTTCCAGGCGGGCCATGTACTCTTTGCCGCAGTCTTCTTCCATGGTGGCCAAAACCATTTGCACGGATTTATACGGCCCGGCGGGCAGGGAGGATATGTATTTATACTTTTTAAATTTGGGCTTCCAAAGGTCTGCGGCCAACTCGTTTAAGTTGGCATACAATCCGAACAGTATGGAATCAGCGACTTCAGGCGTCAATTTTTTCCAGTAGCTGGC
Source organism: Candidatus Doudnabacteria bacterium (assembly GCA_903908535.1). Lineage (GTDB taxonomy): Bacteria > Patescibacteriota > Doudnabacteria > UBA920 > UBA920 > CAIVSE01. The sequence continues at coordinate 4,667 of CAIVSE010000063.1, read as the reverse complement.
TTTTTCATTGGGAAAGCGGATGTGATAGGTTAGCGGCCCGAGTTCATTTTCAAGCATCCTGACTGCCGCATGGCGGATGTTCCCGCTTTCGTGCTGTAGTAGTAGATGGAACAGCCAGGGAAACAGAAAATCCGGCTGTTCTTCTTTGTCATGCAAGAAGTACATGACTGAAATAGCCATGACAAAATTCTCCTGCCTGAAGCTTTCTATAGTCTTTTCATATTCCTTGGGGGCATTATCGATAATGGAATGGATTATCTTGAATTTATCGCCCTCGCCCTTGCTGTAAACAAGCTTTCTGACTTGCCTTGCGGCAAGGCGGCTTTGTTCTTTGTCTCCTAAGAGGATTTGATTAAAACATTCAGAAAATGTGGTCATATCATCATGAACATTTAAGCCTTATAATATCATTATCATCCTAAAACCCGCCTTTGGCAAAATGTTACACGAAAATTGTCGTGTCCCATTTCAGTTTAACCCTTAATTAAAAGCAAAACCGCTTGAAATGCAGCATCGTGGTGCACATTCTGAAACCTTGTTTTTGTGTTGCATTTGTCCCAAAATTCCAAAATCCGGCAGACTTTGACCCGACCGAGAGGGTTTATTTGTGTCACTTTTCAAAACCTTCAAAATCCCTTACAATACCCCAAGTCGGCTGCTTCGCGAGCGGAGTGGTCCACCAGAAATTTTATGTTAAACATTCCCGTTATTTTAGGTTCCGTGCGCGAAGGCCGAAAAAGTATTTTTGCGGCTAATTTGATGGTGCAAAAATTGCAGGAAGCCGGCGTCCAAACCCAGTTGGTGGATTTTAAGGAATTGCCCATGCCGTTTTTTGACCAGGAAAAGTTACCGGTCCAATTATATCCAAATTATCCGTATCCTAATGTGCGGGCCTGGAGCAAAATTGCCGAAGCTGCCGATGGTTTTGTGATCATAGTTCCCGAATACAATCATGGTTACAGCGGCGTGTTAAAAAATGCTTTAGACTGGCTGTTTCCGGAATTTAAACAAAAACCGGTGGGGTTGGTTGGTGTGTCTTCCGGTACCTATGCCGGCGCCCGCGCCGTGGAGCAAATGCGGCCGATAATAGAAAATTTTACCATGTTCGCTCTGCGCGAAACCGTAATGTTCGGTAAAGTTGGCGAGTTATTTGATGACGCGGGAAATTTAAAAGATGCAAAATATTTGGAAAGCATTCAGGGTATGATAAAACCTTTGGCCTTTATGGCCGAGGCCATAAAAAAGGCAAAAAAAGACAGCACAGGTGTTTAATCCGTGCTGTGAGTATGCCGCTGAAAGCATTCAGCGAATATCGGGATTCCTTTCCCGGTACCATTGTTCGTGGAGTTTTAAATCCCGTTCGCTCACTACCCGCCCTTTGCTTTTTGGGCTTGGGGCGATTTTTCCTTTGACGTAATTGGCTAAGCGTTCGCGGATTTTTTTGAACATCTCGCTATTCCTCCTCCCATAGCATTACAGGTTTAAGCAATCTCACGGTTGTGGCGCGAATAGATCCAATTGGCCTGGTTATGGCATACCGTGCGTACCGCTTTTGTGCCTGGCGCCGCAGGCCAAAAAATCTTTTTATCTTATCCCGGTTTCCCCATACCCAGTATGCTAATGATGGAAAGGAAATTGCCAATCTGATTCCCAAAGGAATGTGAAAACCGGCGGGCATTGGGCACAAACCGAGGATTATTTGGACAGGAAGAACATTCCAAATCAGGCACCCCATGAGAAGAGCCTTCTTATAGTGCTGCATTATTTTCCCCCTAACAGATTTTTGACACAAACTAACGCCCTAATAATTTTAGAGAGGCGCTATTTTTCATCAAAAATTAAATCACTTTCCATTTCCCCTGTTCGTCCTTCTTCAACTTCCCTATTATAGCAAATCCCGCGGCTTGTTTGTGGCCGCCGCCGCCAAACAATTGGGCGATTTTGGCCACATCCACGTTTTTGGGTTCGGTATTGCCGCTGCGCAAACTGCCTTTAATTAAATTGCCGTCCTGGCGCAAAAACAGGGCGAATTTGGCGTCCGGCGCGGTATTTAGGGTTTCTACAAAGCCTTCAAAACTGGCCGGCGGCAGTTCTCCCACGCCGTTTAAATCCTCTTCGGTCATAATGGAATAGATAATCTTGCGTTCCTGGTCGTAGTGGACGTTTTCTATGGCCTTGCCCCAGGCCTTGAGTACGGTGGTGCTTTTATTTTTAAACATTTCACGGATAATTTTGTCGGCCAGCGCGCCTTTGTTCATTAGCTCCGCCGCGGCCTTCAGCGTGGAGCTTTGGGTGTTGCTGTGTAAAAATCCGCCGGTGTCGCCGGCAATGCCTGTTAGCAGACAGGTGGCTATATCCCGGTTAATGGGCCAGTTGTTGTAAACAAAAAAATCATAAACCAGTTCGGCCACGCTGGATTTGGTTTTATCGACAATATTTACATCACCGAAAAAGGCGTTGTCCGGATGGTGGTCAAAGTTTATAACAGGACAGTTTAAATTTATGATGTTCTGGCTGCCGCCGCGGCCAACGGTTGCGCAGCCAAAAGTAATCAGCAAATCAAAATTTTGATTATCAATGTCATCAATAATATTTTCGCTGCCGGGCAGGAAGTTTAAAATGGGCGGCAGGCCTTTTTTAATGGCATGCGTAACGGTTTTGCCCATGGCTTTTAGTGCGTGGGCCATAGCCAAACCCGCCCCGCCGTCATCCGCATCCATGCGTTCATGCATGGTCAGAAGAATGTTGGTCGAGGAATTTATTAGATTAGTGGCTTTTAAGAAATTATTTTTTTGATCCATATTTATCCAAATTTTCATTTAACAATTTTCAATTTTCAAACAAATATCCTTGTCATTTAAAACTGAAAATTAAAAATTATTCCTTTTCTTCATGTATCTTTTTTACTAATTCATCAATATGGGCCACATAACGCGGGCTAGTATCCAAAAAAAACTGCAGGCGGGGAATAATTTTGGTGGCAAAACCCTTGTTAACCTCACCCTGAATATGGTAAATGTTCTTTTCAATTGCTGCTAAAATTTTATCATCGTCCCCGTTTAAAATAGAGATCCAAACTTTGGCCCACTTCATGTCGCGGCTGGTTTCCACTTTGGTAATGGTTATAAAACCTTTTTCGTTTTCCAAGTACTCATGCAAAACCGGCCCCAGTTCGTGTTCAATGAGGGAGTTAACTTTGGCTATGCGGTTAGTGTCTTTTTTTACAGGCTTCATGTATGTATTTATTATATCATTAAATTAGCGGCGCCGACTTAATACTATAGCCGAAAATAGTGGAAAAATCAAGAGCTTTGTATTTAAAGGATAGAAAAAGCGCTACGTCCGGTTTGGTCTGGACGTGCGCTTTGGGTTGCTAATGTTGGTCGATGTTGATTTCGGCCTCGATGACTTCGGCCCGCTGGCGAAGTGCCTCTACTAGTTGTCGCCTCGTCTTCGAGGTGTTGTGCGTGAGAAACTTAATGACATCGAGCAAGCAGTCATTGGTTTTGCGTTGTTCTGACTTGAATTCCCGTTCTAGTTTGGCTGATGCGGGATGAAAATATGTATCTGCATCTTGGTAAACTACCCATAATTTCCCGGATTCCATCCAGCCGTAGCGCAGCGCTACAACGTGAGGCTCTGGATCGGCCGACATAACGACGGGGTGTATCCCGAGCGCGCCATCCACCCTAAAGGCTAGGTGAGACATATCATTTTCTTCTCCCTCCCGTGCATTAATCCCGACAATCTCTTCGCCTTCCTTTAGGTTGGCGATTGTGCGATAAACCTCGGGAACTTCAATTTTCATTGTATTACCTCCTTACAAGATTTTCTGCAACTTCCGCTTATTGTATCAATTACAAAAGACTTTGTAAATAGTGCCCTGCTTTATATTTGACAAACAATACTATTTGTCATATCATATCTATATGAAGCTATTTGAGTGGAATAATAACAAAAACGATTGGCTTAAATGGGAACGCGGTGTAGGTTTTGAAGACGTTCTGGTAGCCTTGCAGGAAAACCGCCTATTGGATGTTTTAGCCAATAAGAAGTATTTAAAGCAGAAGATCTACGTCATAGAAATAACGGGGTATGTTTATTTATGTCCGTTCGTGGAAACTGAGGAAAAGATTTTTTTAAAAACCATTTACCCCAGCAGAAAAGCTACTAAGCACTATTTAATTAAGGATAATAAAAAATAATTAAGATAGCCCATAATCAATATATGAAATATTTAGAGTTAGATAAAGAAGAAGAAAAAATTGAACGTGATTTTGAAAAGGGGGCTTTTAAAAGCGTATCTAATCTTGCCAGTGAGAAAAAGAGATACCAGCTTTACGCCAAAAACGCTATGGATAAAACCAAGAACGTCAATTTAAGGGTTTCCGAAGGCGATTTGCTAAAAATTAAATCTCTGGCCGTGGAAAAAGGTATTCCTTATCAAACCTTGCTTTCTTCCCTTATCCACCAATACTCCAGCGGCCGGATTCAGGCGGAAGTTTTGTAATACTAAAAAACCCTCTTCCGCCAGCCGGCGGAGAGGGTTTTTTATCCGTGTAATCTTATTTTATCTGTGTATCTGTGGTTAAAGTTTTTGGTTTAATTTTTTCTTCGAAGCTCTCTAAGACGTCACCTTCTAAAATTTTGGTGGGTGATTTTATTTT
>CAIVSE010000062.1 GCA_903908535.1 Candidatus Doudnabacteria bacterium | reverse complement strand
TTAAAGGGCGTAACGTTTACCATTAAAGACGGCGAATTTGTGGCCATTATGGGGCCCAGCGGCAGCGGCAAATCCACCTTAATGCACATTTTGGGCGCTTTGGATACGCCCACTTCCGGCACCTACCTTTTGGATGGCAAAGATGTTTCCAAATTAAGCGATTACCAACTGGCCGAAATCCGCAAGGAAAAAATCGGCTTTGTGTTCCAGGCTTTTAATTTATTGCCCCGCGCCACCGTAGTGCGGAACGTGGCTTTGCCTTTGGTTTACGCCGGCGTGCCTAAGGCCGAGCGAGAAGCTATCGCTAAACAGGCTTTGCATAATGCCGGCTTTGATGAATCCCGCTTTAACCATTTGTCTAACCAGCTGTCCGGCGGCCAGATGCAGCGCGTGGCCATTGCCCGGGCTTTGGTCAACAATCCCAGCCTGATTTTGGCCGATGAACCCACGGGAAATTTAGACACCAAAACCGGCGAAATCGTGCTCAAAACTTTCCAGGACTTAAACAGCCAGGGCCGGACCATTGTTTTAATTACTCATGAAGCTGATGTGGCCGCGCACGCTCAACGGGTTATTCACATCCGCGACGGCAATATTTTACAGGATGAGAAAATCAGTCAGAAAATAATTATATGAAAACCAGCGATTTATTTGAAGAAACGTTTTCGGCCGTGACTGCCAACAAAACACGGTCGGGTTTAACCATGCTTGGCATTGTTATTGGCATTGCCTCGGTTATCGCCATGGTGGCTATTGGCCAGGGTGCCCAGTCTTCCATCCAGGCTAACATCCAGTCCCTGGGTGCTAATTTGCTGACTGTTATTCCCGGCGCCCAGCGCACGCCCGGCTCAACCGTTAGCACCGGCCGAGGCCAGGGCCAAACTTTGACCAAGGCCGACGCCGACGCGATTTCTTCGGGTGTCGCGCAAGTCAGCGCGGTTTCTCCGGAAAGCAGCGGCCGTTACCAAATTGTGGCCGGCGGCAACAACACCAACACCACGGTCATTGGCAGCGAGCCGGTTTACCCGCAGGTCCACAACGTGACTTTTTCCGAGGGAAACTTTTTTAGCGCCGCCCAGGTTACGGCTTACGCCAAAGTCGCCGTAATTGGGCCAAATGTAGTTACGGATTTATTTTCCAACGGCGCCGACCCCGTAGGCCAAACCATCACCATTAACGAAATTCCTTTTACTGTTATTGGCGTCACGGTCAGCGCAGGTGGCACCAGTTTTAGCAGCCCGGACAACAACATTTTTATTCCTCTGTCCACAGCCCAGCAGTTTTTAACCGGCAGCCAGTATGTGAGCAGTATTGCAGTTCAGGCCGCAAGCCAAAGCGTCATGACCAGCGTGCAGCAGCAAATTACCACTTTATTGTTAACGCGGCATGGTATTAGCAATCCGGCAAGTGCCGATTTTAGCGTGGTTAACCAGGCTACCGTGGTGGCTACGGCCTCCAGCGTTACCGGCGTGTTTACCACCCTGCTGGCTTCCGTGGCCGGCATCTCGCTTTTGGTGGGCGGCATTGGCATTATGAACATGATGTTAACCACGGTGACCGAGCGCACCCGCGAAATTGGGCTGCGCAAGGCCATTGGCGCCCAGCGCGGCGATATTAGCACCCAGTTTTTGGTGGAGGCCGTGATGTTGACCTTTTTGGGCGGCGCCATAGGCGTGGTGCTCGGCTGGCTGGCTTCCCTGGCCGTATCCCACTTTGCCGCCATTGCCACCCAGGTTTCCATGGGTTCCATTTTCCTGGCTTTTGGCGTCTCCGCCGGCATCGGCATTGTCTTTGGCTATTACCCGGCCAGGCGGGCATCCAAACTAAATCCCATTGAAGCGCTAAGGTACGAATAATATTATTTTTTTCGCGTAATGCCCGAATCCCCCCAAGTCCCAAAAAAGACATCTGCTTACGATAGGGTCATCCTGGTTATCAGCATTGTTTACATGCTTTTGGTGTCAGCCTACATGGTCTGGCACCAGCAGTTTTTTTCGCCGGATAAGTTTTTTGTGTTTGCTTTTATCGGCATGTTGCTGCTCGGCCGGGCCTGGCAATTTTTTTGGGACTGGCTGCCGCCCATTTTGCTGATTTTAGGGTACGATTACCTGCGCGGCCTGGTGCCGAATTTTATTACTCATGCGCACATCCGCGTGATGATCTACTTTGACCGGTTTATTTTTGGACAGGTCCCGACCATTATCCTTCAGCATTGGTTTTTTGTCGACGGCCGCATACGGTGGTATGATAACCTGGCCGTGATCCTGTATTTTTTGCACTTTATCATTCCCTTAATTGTGGCTTTGTTTTTTTGGTTTATAGACCGCAAGCTGTTTAAGCAGTACATGGTGGCCATGGTCATTCTTTCTTACGCGGCCTTTGTGACTTACATAGTCTTTCCGGCCGCGCCGCCATGGATGGCCTCGCAGTTGGGCTATTTGCCCTACGTGGCGCACATTACCGACCAGGTTTTGGCTCACTTTGGCCATCCCATTAATTTGCCCACGGTTTACCAGTATGTGGGCGCCAATTTGGTGGCAGCCGTGCCTTCGCTCCACGCGGCTTACCCGACTATGACGGCCATGTTCTTCTTTAAAAAGTTTCCTAAATGGGGTTGGGCCTTCTTTATCTATCCGTTAATGATGTATTTGGCCGTGATGTACCTGGGCGAACATTATTTTTTTGATATCACGGTGGCCATTATTTACTGTTTGGTGATTTATGCCGCGGTTGTGAACTGGCGGGGATATACGGCGCGGACCTGGGAATGGATAAAGTCTTTATTTAAAAAACAATTAATTAAAGGAACAATATGAACAAACATGTTATTACCACAATTGTGGTAGCCATAGTTATTGGCGCAGTCGGGTTCTTTGGGGGCGTAAAGTACGGGGAGGGTAAAGCCAAGGCAGCAGCGTCTACCGCCGCTACGGGAACTGCCGGTGCCACCGGTCTTGCCGGCAGGTTTGGCGGCCGCGGCGGAGCGGGCGGTACGGGCGGCGCTGCGGCGGGCGGGGGGTTAGTTACCGGGCAGATTATTAAGCAGGATAGCAGCAGCATCACTGTGCAGCTGCCGGGCACTGCCGGCACCAAGCTGGTTTTGTTCTCGCCCAATACTACTGTGGGCAGGATTGCCACCGGTACCGTGGCCGATTTAACCACCGGTGAAAACGTAGTGGTTACCGGCACGGCCAATTCCGACGGCTCGGTGAGCGCCACAAGCATCCAGGTGCGCCCGGCCGGCACGGGCGGCTTTGGCGGCGGCCAGGCCAGCTCCACGCCGCAGTAGGACAAGGGTGCACAAAGGGAACCATTCGTGTAGAATGAAGGTATGGATAAAAAAACTGATACTAAAACCTCCTGGGGCAAAGTGGCCGGCTGGTACAACAATCTGTTGGAGGAGGGAAGTGATACTTACCAGGAAAAAATTATTTTACCGCACTTGCTCCGCCTGTTGGAAGCTAAAAAAGGCCAGGAAATTTTAGATGTGGCCTGTGGCCAGGGGTATTTCAGCCGCGCGGTGGCCAAACAAGGTGCCAAGGTTTTGGGCATAGATTTAGGCGGTGAGTTAATTAAGCTGGCTACACAGCAAGCCGGATCAAATGAGAATTATTTGGTGCTTTCGGCCGAAAAAATGACCGGCCTATTAAATAACCGTTTTGACGCGGCCATTTGCGTGTTGGCTTTACAGAATATTAAAAATTTACAGGCCGCGATAAGCGAAATTGCCCGCGTGTTAAAACCTGGCGGCCGCGGCCTTTTAGTCTTAAACCACCCGGCCTTCCGCGTACCCACGGCTTCGTCCTGGGCCTATGATGAAAAGGCTCCTGACCCTGTCCAGTACCGCCGCATAGACAAGTACATGTCCGAAATTTCCCAGCAGGTGGATATGACGCAGGGCATTGGCGACCCCAAGAAAAAGGTCTTTACTTATTCCTTCCACCACCCGCTGCAGGTTTATTTTAAGGCTTTTAATAAAGCCGGCCTGGCGGTAACCCGCCTGGAAGAATGGACTTCGCATAAAGTTTCCGACGCCGGCCCGCGCAAGGTGGCGGAAGACCTGGCCCGCAAAGAAATTCCCCTGTTTATGTGTTTGGAGGTTAAGCGGTGATTAAACTAATGCTGGAAAATATCGGGATGTCCATTAGTTTTGCTTCTAATTTTCCAGGGCGGCCAATTTATGATGGACTGCCCAAATGCCGGCCAGCATAATGCCAATGTAAACCAGTCCGGTGGTACAGATTTCAGCCATGGGCCCGGGATGGGTAATCACTAAATACGTGCCGCTGATTATGGTTAGGGCGGTTAAGGTATAAATTCCGTAGAGCTTGTTTTTGGTGGGCGAAAAAAAGGCGTAAACGGAATAAAACACGCTGCTTAAGGCAATAATTATGTGGATGGGTAATATCATATATACTTCTATATACATTATAGCACGGCAATGGCCACGCTTAGCAGGGTTAGGGTGATTAAAGAAAACAAAAAGGTTTGCTTGGCCCATTTGGCACTGTTTACGGCCCAAAAGCCGCGGGCGCAAATAAGTAGCCAGGTTAGGTCTAAAATTAAAGCAACTATAAGGTAAGCTGTGCCGGTAAATTTATAAATTGTGAGCAGTAAACTGGTTATTACAAAGCCGGCGCAATAAAGTAGCATGGCGATTTTGGTTGTTCGCAGGCTTTTGACGGCCGGCAGTACCGGAATATTGGCTGCTTGGTAGTCATCCAGCCTACGAATGGCAATGGCGTAAAAGTGCGGCATCTGCCAAAACACCAGAATAAAAAATAAGATGATGGCCGCGGCGTCCAAATGGTTGGTTACGGCGGTATAGCCAATAACCGGCGGCGTGGCTCCGGCCACCGCACCAATGAGCGTGGCCCAAACCGTTCTGCGTTTCAGCGGTGTGTAAATGAAAACGTAAATAAAAAAACCGGTCATGGCCGACCACAAAGCCAGGGCCGTGGTGAAATTATTTAAAATTAAAAAGCCAAGCAGAAGCAACACGGCGCCAAATTGGGCCGCGCGTTTTTTTTGTATTTTGCCAATGACCATGACGCGGTTTTTAGTGCGCGACATCTTGGCATCTATATCTTTATCCATAATATTGTTAAAGACGCAGCCGGCGCCAATGACCAAAGACAGGCCAGCCAGCATGGCCAGGAGGAGCAGCCAGTCAACCTGGCCCCGCGAAGCCAAAAAAAATCCGGCCATGGCGGTAATGGCGTTGCCGTAAATTATCCCCGGTTTGGTTAAGTAATAATATTTTTTGAACATCAGAATGTGGATTGGCTGTTCATATAATCCTGGATTTGCTGCGGCGTCATGTTGTAATTTAAGTGGTTCATTATCCAAATTGAGCCCACGACGATAATTAAGATTAATCCCAAGGTGAAAAAGATTAAAGCCATATTGGTCTTGCCGCTTTGATCCTGCCCGAGGTGCAAAAAGAATTTTAATTGGATGATAGCCTGAATAACCGCCAGGATAATTATGGCGACGCGCAAAAACGGATGGCTAAAAACCTCGTGGGCCGAGCTGATATGAATATAGATTAAGCCAAAGGCAATAACAACCAAAAGTAGGGAAAGTAAGTAGGCGGTTAAATATTTTTTCATAGAGTGCACAATGGGTCCCATTGTGAAGTTTAGTTACATTATGCCCATTAAGTAAACGACCGTGAAAATAAAGATCCAGACAATATCAAGGAAGTGCCAGAATAAAGCCAGGCGCTGCAGCTGACTATTGGTTTTGGGGGTTAACCCGCGTCTTAACACCACGACCATAGTTAAGGCCATCCATAACAGCCCCACGGCAATATGCAGCCCGTGCGCGCCCACCAAAGCGAAATAAGATGATAAAAAGGCGCTCCTTTGCGGCCCGCTGCCGGTTTTTATTAAACGATGGAATTCGGTGATTTCCATAACCAGGAACGCCAGCCCCAACGCGAAAGTGGCGCTAAACCAGTTTATGGTTTTTTTAACATTTCCCTGCGCCGCGGCCAAACTGGCCAGGCCGCAGGTAAAACTGCTGGTTAACAGGATTAGCGTTTCCGCAAAGACAAAATAAATATTAAAGGTGCTGGCTTCGGTGGGACCGCCAAAGCTGTTGTTTCTAAGGACAGCATAGGTAGCAAACAGCGCGGCGAACATGACCAAGTCCGTCATCAAATAAACCCAAAAGCCAAAAATAGTTTTGTTAGTATTTTCCACGTTCCATCCTTTCCACTTCTTCAGCGGGGATTATATATTCAGTTTCTTCATCCAGTGACCTAATAATAATGCAAACAATCGCGCCTATTAATCCTAAAATCATTAACCAGATAATATGCCAGACGGCGGCAAAGCCGAGCAGGAAGACAAAGCCGGAAAGATAGATGCCTAAAGAAGTGTTGGCCGCCATTTGGATGTCCTGGTAAATCGGTTGAGGGTCACCCTCTATCTTGGTTGATGCTCGGCTTGAGGGTGACCCTCTGCCTTGCTTCACGGTCCACCAGGCGTCGCGTTCGGTAACCGTGGGCACAACCGCAAAGTTATAGGCTGGCGGGGGAGAACTGGTTGACCATTCCAGTGTCCGGCCGTTCCAAGGGTCGCCGGTTAAATCTAAATTTTGTTTGCGTTCTTTGTAGGAAACTATTAGTTGGATAACCTGCATGAGCGCGCCAATGCCAATTATACATACGCCAATTCCTGCCGTAATAAACAGCGACTGCCAGGCCGGATCAGTATAGTGGTCCAGTCTGCGCACTGCGCCCATAAAGCCTAAAATGTATAGGGGCGTAAACGAAAGGAAAAAGCCGACCAGCCAAAACCAAAACGCCCGTTTGCCCCATTTCTCGTTCAATTTAAAGCCCGTGACTTTAGGGAACCAGTAGGTCATGCCGGCAAAAATGCCAAACAGGGCGCCGCCAATTATCATAGTGTGGAAGTGGGCCACTAAAAACAAAGTGTTGTGGAGTTGGTAGTCAGCCGCGGGCGAAGCCATGAGCACGCCGGCCATGCCGCCAAAGGTAAAGGTGGCCAAAAAACCCATAAACCAGTACATGGGTGTGGCCAGCAGGAGTTTACCTTTATACATGGTGGCTACCCAGTTGATAATTTGCACGCCCACGGGCAGGGCAATAAACATGGTGGAGATGCCAAAGAAGGCGTTGACGTCGCTACCCGCGCCCATGGTAAAAAAGTGGTGCAGCCAGACTAAGTAGGCCAAAAAGGTCACGCCAAAGGCGGCCAGGACCTGCGAGGTGTAGCCAAATAATTTTTTACGCGCAAAGGTTGAAACAATTTCCGAATAAATTCCGAATGACGG
>CAIVSE010000061.1 GCA_903908535.1 Candidatus Doudnabacteria bacterium | reverse complement strand
AGCACCAGCATTGAGGCCCAAAAGAACACCGTGTTATAAGCGCCGATTTGGGCTTTTAAAATAATCATTCCGACATAAGTTTTATAATCAGCCGGGCTTTGGGCGCGCAAAACGCTCTGGCGGGCAATATTTAAAACGTTGCTGTTGGTGGAGTTGGTCAATAGCGTGCTGAATATGGCAATGCCAAAGGCTCCCGCGATGTTGCGGGCCAGGGCCAAAACCGAAGAGGCGATGCCGATTTCGTGCTGGTCAACCACCGAGGCAATAATATTGGTTCGCTGGGCCATACCAAAGCCCATGCCGAAAGCCATAATTGACAGCGGCCAAATGATGGCCATGGCGGAGGCGCGCGGATCTAAAGTTTTGGAAAACATAAAAATGCCGAACGCGGCAACCAAGGTACTCGCGGAAATAACGTAGCCCGGCCGCACCCGCCCAATTAAACTGCCGCCAATGGGCGCGGCAATCATCAGCGCCGCGGCCATGGGAATAAATAAATATCCGGCCTTGGTGGCGTCGTAGCCCAAAAAAGTTTGCGCAAAAATCGGGATTAAAAACACACTGCCCATCATTCCCATAAATACGATAAAATTATTCCACATCGTGTTGACGAAAGCTGGGATTTTGAAAAACTTTAAATCCACAATCGGCTCTTCGGAAAAACGTTCTATGCGAATGAATATCGCGGCAAAGACAATGGTAGCCAAATAGCACATTAAGGAGTAGCCGGCGGTCCAGCCCCATGAGATTCCCTGGTCAAGTACCAATACCAAAGCCGAAAGAGCAATGCCCAAAGTTATGGCTCCCCACCAGTCAAAATGCACGGTTTTGTGTTCGGAAACCGATTCTTTGACAAAAGTTATGGCCATGAGTAGGCCAACAATACCAACGGGAATGTTAACTAAAAAAACCGAGCGCCAGCCGAAGTTGTCTATTAAAGGTCCGCCGACGAGCGGGCCGAACACCGCGGCCGCGGCAAAAGACGCCGACCAAATGCCCAAAGCCTGCGCGCGTTCCTTGCCTTCCTTAAATGTGACGGCCAAAATGGCCATGGCTGTCGGATAGTCGGCACTGCCGGCAATGGACTGAATAACGCGGAAGACAATCATTGAACTTAAATTCCAGGAAAGGCCGGCCAAAGCCGAGCCGAAAATAAAAATGGAAAATCCCAGTATGTAGATTTTTTTCCGGCCCAGCGTGTCGCCGAGCTTGCCCCAAATGGGCACAAAAATGGCGTTGGCTAAAATGTAGGCCGTGGCAATCCAGCCGGCGGCCGAGACCGAAATGTTAAAATCGGTAATAATTTTAGGCAGAGCCAAATTGACAATGGTCTGGTCCAGCCGACCCAGGAAAGTTCCAATGATAACCGTTAAAAGAACCCACCATTTGAGGGAGGAGGATTCGGTATTTTGAGTGCTTTGTTGGATGTCGCCAGCCATTCTTTTTTGGAATAGTTTTTATAAATTGACCTAATTATTCTAATTTCTAATTAACCTAAATAATACCCAATGGTTAAATGTCTAAGTTTGGATATTTTTGAATTGGTAATTATTTAGAAATTAGGTCAATTAGAATAATTAGAAATTATCCCCGTAAGATTTTCAATAACCAAGAAATTAAAGGAGTTAAAAAATTTATTTAGTGAAGATGGTCAATTTTGCCGACATTCCGTTTTTCAGCTCCGGGTATTGACCCGTGTCAAAACGCACTTTAACGTCAAACTGCTGTTCTTCGCGAGAATCGGAAATATTAAAGACAACATCCTGCTGGTTGGCGCTGGGGTCAACTTCATCCACCACCCCTTGGTATTGTTTGGAGCCGAAAGCGTCCGCAGTAAAGCTAGCCAGCTGTCCCACGTGGATTTTGCTTAAGCCTTTGTCTTCGTCAATCGTTCCTACCACCCTAAGCTGGGTTGGGTCTATCATGCTGACAACCGCCTGCCCGGGATTAAAGGTTGTGCCGACGGCATTTTGTACAGTGACAATTTCACCGGCTACCGTGGTTTTAATTATTTCGCTCCCGACTTCGGCTACCGGAGTGTTGGCGGCGACCATATCGCCTTCGTTGACGTAAATTGCCTGAAGCTGTCCGGGCGCGGTGGGGGAGAGGTTAATTATCGGCGCGGTAATTAAAGAGGTGTCTATGCTTACGCGCGTGCTGGCCATTTGCCAATAAACCAGGCCGCCGACAATTATTAAAGCCAGGGCAACCGCGCCCCCGCTTTTTACCCATTTATTTTTCAGGATGCTGGTTTTGGGTTTTTCGGTTTCCGCGGATGTGGTTGTTTTATCTTCGGGTTGTTTTGTAGGATTTTCCATACGTGATTAGTTTAGGGTTTAGATTTATATTAGGAGGTTAGGGATTACGGATGCGGTACTGATATACGGATGCTCCAAGTATCCGTATATCAGTAAAAATCAGTAATTCTTAACCATTATTAATTTCCAAAAGAAGCGACCATTTGCCCTTGTGTTAATCCTGAGGTTACTTCCACGTTTCCGTTAAGATCTAAAATTCCGGTTTGGATTTGCGTCTGCTGTGTCTTGGCATTGCCCGCCTCCGTTAGTACAAATTCTTGGCTGCCTTTTGTGACAACCGCGGTTTGGGGAATTACCAAAACTCCGGTGTGCGTTTGATCGGTAATAAGTACGCTGGCGCTCATGCCGGTTTTAATGCGGCTGTCCGGCTTGTTGAATTCCAGCGTGGTTTTATAAGTGGACACGCCGTTTGTTACCGTGGCACCCGGGTCAATGGCAATAACCGACGCGGCAAAAGGCGCACTACTGCCGTAGGCATCCAGCGTTATCTGAGCCTGATCTGAGAGTTTAATTTTGCCGATGTCGGTTTCGGAAAGATAGGCTATAATTTCTAAATTTTGGCTGGAGATCATTTTGACGACATCGGTTCCCGGAACCAAAGCACTGCCGGGAACCGTTTCGCCGATTTTACTGTCCACGGCAGTTATCACTCCGTCAATCGGCGCGGTTAGAGTATCGTTGTTATAGTTGTTTTGCGCGCCTTGTACGGCCGCTTGGGCTGTTTCAACCTGAGCCTGCGCCGCTTGAATGTCTTCGGGCCTCGGCGGAGTTTGCGCCAGCTGTAAGTTATCTTGGACCTGGGTTAGCGCGGCCTGGGCGTTGTCTACCGTGGCCTGCGCGCTAACCGTGGCCTGGTTTTGGGTTTGAAGAGCGGCGTTGTAAGCGTTTAAATTAGTCAGATAGCTGGATGCTTTGGTATTGGGAATGAAAACCGTCCAGGTATCGTTGGGATAAATTGTTCCGGAAGGGAATTGTATATAAAGGCCTTTGGTGCCAAGCGGGGACGGGCCGGTGGTGCTAATAATACTGCCGCCGGTTTCCAGTCCGCTGTAGGAAAAGTTTAAGCCCGCGCCGGTGTTAAAAATTTTTATGTCGTATTCGCCCTGGGCCGAACCCGTATAAGTGCCGGAAATTGTCGGGCTGATAGTTGAAAGATTGCCCGAAGCGGGAGTGGCGGCAAGTCCGGAGTTTAAAAGGGCGATTTGGGCGTTGTTAACTATTAGATTTTGTTGGGCTACGGTGGCGGTCTGGGTTTTTTGCGCGTTGTCCAAAGCGGTCTGCGCGGTCTGCACGGCCGCCTGGCTAACGGTAAGCTGGGCGCCGGTGTCGCCGTTAACAAGTTTTTGATAGTTGGCCTGGGCAACGGCTAAGGAAGCCTGGGCCTGGCTTAAAGCCGCGGAAGCCGCGGAGGCATCCAATTTTACTAAAACCTGACCCTTTTTGACGGTGTCCCCGGCGTTAACGTTTATTGCCAAGACCGTGCCGCCGTTTGGGAAAGCCAGCGATAAGTCCTGGGAAGAATCCACCATTCCGTCTACGCTTACCGCCTGGGTAATATCGCCCTTTGCTACGGCCGTAAAAGTAATTTGCGGGGTTTTTCTAAGCCCCAGGCTGACAAAAACTCCGGCGATTAAAATTATTCCGATGGTGACTGTCGCGAACAAAGTTTGTTTACTCATTGTTGTAGTTTCTTTGGTAGAACCTGTCTTGCAAAATAATTCCGCGACGAAATTTTAGAATTTTGAGCGGATTGATGCAAACAAATTTTGATGTTTACCTAAATAGGTAAGCTGAAAAATTTTTTGCACCAAGACGCCAAAATTATAAAATTGCAGTAGGAATTATTTTTAAGATAGGCTCTACTTAGCTAACTTGGTTAATATATTAATTAATTCCAATTGTTCTTTTGCGCTGATCCTGCCCAAAAGTTTTTTAAATACTTTGCACCGATCCAAAACAGCTTTCTGCATTACCGTTTTGCCTTTTTTTGTTAATGTCAGATATACGGCCCGGCGGTCGTTTTTGTCCGCGCTCCTTGCCACGTAACCTTCTTTAACTAAATGATCTATCAACGCCGTAGCCGACGGGGGAGTAATAGCCAGAAAATCGGCCACCTGCTTCATTGGTACCCTTTTTTGCTCGCCGATTAAACGCAGGGTTTCGATATGCGCCAAAGGCAACTGGAAAAACGGACTGCTTAAGTCCAGCTTATGCTTAATCCCTCTTGATACGCTAAAAAACAAGCTAACAATTTTTTCCGCTGAATTTTCAGTCATATTTTGTATATTAGATATTCAAAATATTAGATAATCTAATAATATATTATTCCCGGCTTATTGTCAAGCCTTATTTACGGTAAATCCATACTGTAAGCATAAAATGCTATAGCACTTTATGCTTACAGGGGGATTGATAAAAAATGTCGGAAACCGGCTATGGACAGCTTTTATTTTTCTGTTATATAATAGAGAATCT
>CAIVSE010000060.1 GCA_903908535.1 Candidatus Doudnabacteria bacterium | reverse complement strand
TTATGAGTGAAGAAACCAAACCGACTATCGTGACCCCGCCGGCCAAGTCCGAAGACACCAAAACCGATGATAAAAAACCGGTTGCCACCACTCCGGCTAAGTAAAAGTTATATGGTAACTTTAGTATAAATCCTCCGATTTTATCGGGGGGTTTTGCTTATTTGGGGACTTTTTAGTATTATATAAATATGGGACAGACAGTTAATCAACCCAAAAAAGGGCAGGATTTTACCGGCATTACCGTGGTTTATTTTTGCCATGACGGCAAAGGCAATATTGTTTTTGGCAAGAGGAGTAACATAGTGTTATAATATCGTTGAATAATTAATTTACTAAACCAATATGAACATACCAAAATGGCTAGTTAACACGCTGGGCGCGCTGTTGGTGATTTTTGTGGCTATTTTAATTGTCCAGCAGGGCAATAATTTAATTAATACTTTTAAAAATGCCAAGCCGGCCAATACCATTTCGGTTTCCGGCGAGGGTAAAGTTACAGCTATACCGGATTTAGCTACGGTGGATATTGGCGTGATGACCCAGGGCAGTACTGCCGCTGACGTCACCAGCCAAAATAATTCTAAAATTAATAAAGTTATTGCCTTTGTGAAGGCGCAGGGGATTGCGGCCGCGGATATTTCCACCTCGCAATTAAGCCTATACCCGCAGCAGAGTTATCCCACTATGGTTCCTATGGTTCCGGGCGGCGTTCCTACCACCAATGTTCCTACTATTTCCGGTTACCAGGGCAACCAAACCATTACTGTCAAGGTTCATGGGGTAGATAAAGATACTTCCGTACTGGATAAAATTTTGGATGGAGCGGTAACGAACGGCGCCAATGAAATTAATGACGTTAGCTTAAGCGTGGAAGACCCAAGCTCCCTGCAGCAGCAAGCGCAGGTTAAAGCCATAGCTGATGCCAAACAAAAAGCCCAGGTTCTGGCGCAGGAAGCAGGGTTGACTTTGGGTAAAGTTGTAAATGTTTCCGAAACCCAACCGGCGATGTTTGCACCAATGCCTTACGCTTTGAATTCTGCTATGTCCGCGGGTGGCGGCACGGCTGCTGTGGCACCCAACGTGCAGACCGGCAGTCAGGAAATAGACGAAACTATGTCCGTGACATTTGAGGTAAAATAGTTTTTGAGAAGGACAACCTTGTCGGTTTTCCTTCTCAGCTTGCTCGTCTCGACATGGTCGGGACTCGCCTCATCCTTTCTCTTCAAAAAATTTCCTTCGTCCAAAGTGAATTCGGACTCCGGAAAATTATAAAACCCTGGTCACCCAGGGTTTTATGCTTTAAGCAAACCCGTAAGCCGAATTCTGTTTTATATAATCATCTATCTGGCCCTGCCGTTGCCGGCGGGATCTAGCGCCCTACCAAATTGGGGCTTGCACTCAAGTAAGGATTTAGCCGTTTCACCTCCCGTGTTACCATGGGAGATCGCCCTGTACCACTTCGGGTACAGGGCGTTTTTTCCTTTTCAGGAAAAAACGTTTCTGTTCGCACCTCGCGCCTTGCGGCGGACGGGGGTTACCCGCTACCAGTTTTGATAACTCTTAAGAGGCTATCAAAATGAGTGTTCGGACTTTCCTACCCCGATGTCTGACACCGGGATTGATTATTCAGTTTGCTTAAAGCCTTCAAATTGTAGCATAATAAAGCGTTTGTGTCAAACAGGCCGATAATGCTATAATATAGTCGAACCATGAAGAAAACCGAACTTCTTTTTAATATTATTTCTATACCCGTGGACGCCATTATGCTCCTGCTGGCCGGTATAGTTTCTTTTTATTTAAGGGAACATTTTACGCATTTTGTGGGGCCAATTTTGTACAATTTGGACCTCCATCAGTTCCTGCTGGTCATTGAAAAAATCATTCCGGCTTTAATTTTAATTTTTGCTCTGCTGGGGCTGTATAACCTCCGCGGCACGCGCAAATTTTGGCAGGAACTTGGCAAAATTATAGTCGGGGAATCTTTGGGCTTGCTGTTGGTGATTTTGCTGTTCTTTTTTAACCAGAGCATCTTCCCTTCGCGCTTTATAATTTTGGCTACTTGGGGCCTGGGAATTTTGTTTGTGTTTTCGGGCCGCTCCCTGCTTCGCTATATCCAAAAAATATTGTTCCAAAAAAATATCGGCCTGCACAAGCTGGTGGTTGTTAACGGTTATGCCGCGCATACCTCGGTGATTGAGCAGGTCTTTAAAAATAAAAATTACGGTTATGAAGTCAGCCAGGAGCTGGAGTATAACGAAAATATTTTTACGCGCCTGGAAGAATTGTATGAGCAGAATAAAATGGATGAGATACTCCAGGCCAACCCTTTAATTTCCGACGAAGAAAATCTAAAACTGGTGCAGTTCGCGCGCAGCCGCGGCTTAAATTTTTCTTTTGTGCCTAATCTGTTCGAAGTCCAGCGCAACGCCGTGGATATGCTAAGCTTAAAAGGCATTCCGGTTATTGCCCTAAAAAATACGCCGCTGGACGGTTGGGGCGCGGTGGCCAAAAGGATACTGGACGTTTTGGCTTCCGCCGTGTGCTTAATAATCACTTCGCCGGTGTTTTTAATGGTAGCCCTAGCCATAAAAATAGACAGCCGGGGCAAGGTTATTTATTCCGCTCAGCGCGGCGGCTGCGGCCGGGACTTTAGGTTTTACAAGTTCCGCAGTATGTACAGCCACCTTTCCGTGGGTGAAGATTACGGGGGCGAGCAGGCGGAAACAATCCGGAGGCAACTATGGAAGAACAATGACCGTGGCGGCGTGGAAGGGCCGTTTTTGAAAATTAAACATGACCCGCGCGTCACCCGGGTGGGCCGTTTTTTGCGCAAAACCAAGCTGGACGAAATTCCGCAGTTTTGGAATGTGCTCAAAGGGGATATGAGCATGGTCGGCCCGCGGGCGCATGTTTTGGACGAAGTGGAAAAATACCGCAACCGCTACCGCCGCATGTTCAGCATTAATCCCGGCATATTCGGCATGTCGCAAATCGCCCAGGTCAGCTGGCCGGATTTGCCGTTTGAGGAAGAAATTAAGCTTAACACTTATTATATAGAAAACTGGTCGCTGTGGCTGGACGTTAAGGTTTTGGTAAAAAGTTTTTATTTGATAGTCTTTGGATCAAAATCCAGGGAGGACTATTAGGTAAATTTTCAATTCCTAATTTTCAATTTTCAATGACAGAAAGATTGCGTGTAGTTCTTGCTCATGACAGTTTTACCCAACTCGGCGGCGCGGAAAAAGTTATGGATGTTTTCCATGAGCTTTTTCCCGAAGCTCCGGTTTATACTTTGGTTCTTGATGAAAAGTTGAAAGAAAAATACCAAAGCTGGGACATGCGGACTTCAAAACTGCAGAAAATTTACAATTTTTACCCGCGTTTCCAGCGGCTGTTGCCGTTCATTCCCTGGGCCGTAGGCAGCTTAAAAGTAGAGGATTGTGATGTTTTATTTAGTTCTTCCTCGGGTTTTATAAAAGCTATTACTAAACCGAAGGTGCACAATGGGTCCTATTGTGCACTCCACATCAACTATTGCCACGCGCCTACGAGATTCCTATGGTCAGATACCGGATACGTCAACCAGGAAGTTCCGTTAATACTGCGCTGGCCGGCTAAGTTTTTTTTGTGGCAGATGAAAAAGTGGGATTTCCACGCGGCGCAAAAAGTTGATAAGTTTATCGCCAATTCCATGGAAGTACAAACAAGAATTAAAAATTATTATAATCGCGACAGTGTGGTTATTTATCCGCCTGTGGATACGCAATTTTGGAAACCGACAATTGCTAAGCAGGATTATTTCCTTTTGGCCGGCCGTCTGCAGGCGCACAAAAAAAATAATTTGATTGTTGAAATTTTCAATCAGGCTGGTTTGCCTTTACATGTGGTCGGCACCGGCCGGCAGGAACAATATTTACGCTCCATTGCTCAATCAAACATTAAATTTTTCGGCCGCGTCAGCGACAAAGACTTGCGGGACCAGTACAGCGGCGCCAAAGGTTTTATTTATCCGCAGATTGAAGACGCCGGCTTAATGCCCCTGGAAGCCGCGGCCTGCGGCACCGCCACAATCGGCATTGCCAAGGGCGGGACGCTGGAAACAGTTATACCGGGAGAAACAGGGGAGTTATTCCAGGGTTATGACCGCGAGAAAATTAAGCAATTGATTTTAAATTGGGACTCAAATAAATATTCCGCGGCCAAATTACGGGAGCAATCGGAGCGGTTCAGCAAAGACAAATTTAA
>CAIVSE010000059.1 GCA_903908535.1 Candidatus Doudnabacteria bacterium | reverse complement strand
GTATCGCTCGCTCCGCTCCCTTGTCCGTGGTGTTTTCTGCGTTTGCGTTCTGGTTTTGCGCCCATGGGCCCAGGGTGGCGGCGGCAACTTTTTTTTTCAGGGCTTTAACTGAAAAAAAAAGGAGATTTTTTGGCAGGGCTTTATCTGACAAAAAAAACAATTTTAAAAATAGATGTTTTGCCAACGGCAAAACTCGCATTTGTGTTTTTTTTAATTTTGTATTATCATTTAAGCATATGCTCCGTTTACTTCCAGCCCTTTTGGTCGCTGAGAAAAAATACTTTCAAACTCCTTTTCAGCCCTCCGATATTATAGCTATTCTTTTCCTTTGCCTGTCCGGGTGGCTTTTTCACATCGGAGAAAGCGCGCAGGGTAAAGAGATAATTTATATCATTTTAGGATACTACTTTGGCCGCCAAAACCTTTTAGTTACCCGCCCAGCTGATGCGCCGACTACCGCCAATACTTCATCAATTGAAAAAACACCACAATAAAGGAGGTGAGCAAAATGGACGAAACAAAATTGCAGGAATTAGTTGAGGCTTTAACAGCTTTCAAAACAGAAGTATCTGGCATAGAGGCTGAGGCTGTGCAGGCAGTCATTGGAATTGTAAGTGCCAAAATTTAACATAAATAAAAAACCGCTCTTAATCTCAAAAGTGCTAATGAGATGAGCGGCTTTTTTATTTGGTTTTAGACGGCGCTGATTAAAGTTTTGAAGCTGTCCACGTTGCCGCTTGTCCAAGAGCCAATGGCAATTGTGCAAGGAGAAACGTTAAATTTCGTGTGGTCAGCGGTGTAAATCGCGGCGCAGGCGCGCGCTAACAAATACAACTGGAAACCCGGCTCCGCGACGTTTGCAGAACCTTTGTAAGTGTTAGAGTACTCGGTCATACCGAGCAAAGCAGCGTCAGTATCAAATTCTGCTTTTGCTCCATGGGAGTTATAAGCAGAATGCGCGGCGTCATACGCAGTATGACCGCTACCGTAAAGAAAAGTCTTTACGATATAATTCACAAGGGCAGAAGCCCAAGTCTGACCGCCTGTGGCGAACGCGCGCGCGTAAGGCAGAAATAAGCTTGTCGGGGCGACAGGCTTAATCGCTTTACCGGCGGCGGCCATAGCAAGGCGACGATCGCCCTGACCAGCGGTTTTAGGATTAGACGGCGTGACCAATTGGCGAACGACGTTCAAACCTTTCCAACCAAAGTGTACCATTGAGCCCGCAATTTTTCCGCTCGCAGAGCCGGACAAAAGGGGCATAGTTACTTTAGCCATAAAAAAGAAATTTTAAAAATAAAATATTCAGTAACCACTAGCGACCTTTAAAAGGTTAGTGGAGTTTGAGTTGCTGTGACATAAAGTCCCAATAGCCCAAACGCTTTTTTTTTCTCGCAGTTAAATTATACGCCTTCCTTTGAACATTCGTCAAATTTTGCCAAGCTAATACAGATTGTTTAAGTTTTAGCCGTTGCAAAACGTTCCCTGTTTTCATTGGCTTGGGGCTCCAGTAGTAAGGCATTAAAATTTGTGACCTGCCATTTTTCTTTTTCCTGCTTTGCCATATTCCATAGTAGCCTCCGTCGTCGCCGTATTTAAAACAACCAAAACGGCGGCGGCCGTACTGGTCTGACCAGCCCAGCCGCCGCTGTACTTTTACGCCCAAAGCCTTTTGACCTTTTACGACGACGACCATAAATCATTAAAATAATTTTGCAACTCCGCGGCGAAAGCCGCGCAGTTCACAATGACTGACACTTCGTGATTAAGTGTCAAAGCATTGTTAGTATAATTATGAGAGCCCAAAACCGCAATAGAATTGTCCGCAACAAAAAACTTTGCGTGCAAAGTTTTGCCAGTCTGCCAATGTTTTGCCGAGAAACCCAGAGCCTTTAAAGGCTCGCAACTTTCAAGGCGCATTGTTATAATGCGAATTTTAACCCCGCGCCGTAAGGCGCTTTTTAAACTTTCTAAAAGCTGAAAAGGGAGCCCGCCGATTTGGTCCGGATAAAGGCGGAAGTCGTAAGCAACAATATCCAAAGTATTTTTAGCGCTATCAAAAAGCGGTGTGATGTTGGGTACATATTCCTTGCCTATAATCAATTTTACGTTTTCCATTGCTTAATTTTTAAGTGACTACGATATCAGCTTCCACAACTATATTTAAAACTTCAATGTTATTGTCTT
>CAIVSE010000058.1 GCA_903908535.1 Candidatus Doudnabacteria bacterium | reverse complement strand
AGGTTTTAGGAACGGATAATTTCGTGAATTTGGACTTTATGGCTTTACTAAAAGCTAATATCTAATATCTAAAACCTACTACAATTATAGCTGATTTTGGGTAAAAAGAAAAGGGCTTTAAATGTCTAGGTTCAGATAGATATCCGCCAGTTAATCATTAAGTTTGCAGTGGAATGTACTCTTTGGTTGAAATGCCCTGCCTTTCGAACTTCTGGAAGTATTTCATCGGCGTCAGGTAATTCAGGGACTGGTGCGGCCTCTCATGGTTGTATTTTCGTTCCCAAGCCTTGATTAGTGGTTGTAATAATTCTACGGTAATCCTCATGTTTCCTTGCCGGTAAAACTCCATCTCATCGGTTAAGTGGGAACGCTCAACATAGCTGTTTTGTTTAGGGCTTCTGGGCTCGGTGTAAAAATGTGGCAGCCTGAGCTGTCTGCATAACCGGTCAAAGTGTTTGTGGAATTCACTACCGTTGTCAGTTTGGATGCCGCCGATGTTAAAAGGAAATTCTTTCATGCAAATCTTTAAAAATTTAGCCGCTACTTCTGAAGAGATTCTAGAGCTGACCCATAACACTCTAAGCTTGGTCAAAACATCGATGGCGGTAAATTGGTAAAGTCTGCCCCGGTAGGTCGGTAAATGCTTAGTGTCGATTTGCACCAGTTTTCCCGGGCAATTTATGACAATATCCCTGGGAAAGCGGTGTTTCGGGTCTTTGGCCGCTTTTGATCTTTTAACGGAAATTTTATGGTTAATGAGACCCTTATCTTTCAAGATTCTGCCTATGCTGGAAGGGCTGACTTTGACACTTAACAATACTGAAATTTTGTACTTGGAATAGCATGGGTTGGCCTTACGGATTTTTACAACTTCGTCTTGAAGGCTTAAAGGAATTTCCCTGTCCCTGACTTTATGCGGCCGGTGAGACCTGTCTTCCAAACCTTTAATGCCGCGTTCCTTAAATCTCTTGAGCCATTCCCTAAGGGCTTCCCGGCCAAGGCCGTAGCGCCTACAGGTTAGGCTCTGATTTTCTCCATTAGCCCGATGCCAATCAATTATACGTAAACGATGTTTGGCCTTATCACTTAAGCCGGTCGCCAGCCTTAAAAGTAATCCCGCTTTGGGAAGGACATAACCATAAGTAGTCATAGTCCTTCCAGAATACCTGCCCTTCATTTAATTGTCATCCTAATTGGAGGGTATCATATGGACCAGGACAAGCGATTGACTCTCCCTCCAAAATCGGTTATAATGCCCCTGTAATCAAATATGGTTATTGTCTGGCACAGCAGGCAAAAGCAGTAAGCTCTTCACAATTCTTTGCGAGAGTTTTTTGTTTTATATGGTGCCTGTAGTTCAATGGTAGAACGCCACTCTGTGGCAGTGGTCACGAGGGTCCGATTCCCTTCGGGCACCCCAAAATAATAGAAAGGAAATTTTATGAACATTAAAGATAAAATCACCATTATTACCGGCGCGTCCGAAGGCATTGGTTTAGCCATTGCCCAGGCTATGGCTAAACAAGGCGCAAAATTAGTTTTGGCAGCCCGGTCAGCAGATAAAATTAGCCGGGCGGCCGCGGACTTAAATGCTTTAGCTGTGCCAACCGACATGACCAAACCGGCGGACATAAAAAATTTATTTAATATTACCCTGGAAAAATTCGGGCGGCTGGACATTTTAATCAACAACGCCGGCCAGGGCCTCTACGCCAAATTTGCAGAGACTAAACTGGAAGATTACCGCGCCATTATGGAGTTAAATATTTTTGCGGTTATGCAGAGCATGCAAATGGCTATACCTATTATGCGCAAACAGGGCGGGGGGCTAATTTTAAACATCAGTTCGCGGGTGTCGCAAAATTATTTTCCCAATCTTTCCGCTTATGCCTCCACCAAATACGCGCTCAACGCCCTTTCGCTGACAGCCCGCGCGGAACTAGAGTCGGACAACATTAAAGTTGCAATTTTTATGCCCAGGATGACGGCCACCCAGTTTGGCCAAAACAGCAAAGGCGCGCATCCGGATGTTTCCGCAGGGGTCGCGCCGCGGCCGGGCATGGTTATAGACACGCCTTTGCAGGTAGCGGAAAAAGTCGTGGAGCAAATTAAATCCGGCGCCGCGGAAGAAGGCATGTAGCGCACAATGGGACCCATTGTGCAGGATTAAATTATGAAATTCTACGATATCACCGTTCCCCTCTCGCCCCATACCGCCAACTGGCCGGACGGGGTAAAATACAAACGGGAAGAAATAAAAACCTCGGCCATCGTTTCCACGCTGACCATGCGCAGCCATTACGCCACGCACGTGGACGCGCCGCGGCACTTTTTGTTTAATAAACAAACGGTTGATAAAATTGCTACGGCCGCACTAATTGGAAAATTTAAAGTCTTCGCGGTTAAATCCAAAGTCCGAATTGAACTTAAAGACGTCAAAAGTTTAAAGATTAGCCGCGACGACCGCGTGCTGTTTAAAACCAATAATTCCAACATTGTTACCGGAGCCAAGTTTGACCCTGCATATATTAGCCTGTCTGTGGAGGCGGCGATTTTTTTGGCCGCCAAAAAAATCGCCCTGGTAGGCATAGATTACTTTGGCATAGAGGCCAAAGGCAGCCCGGGACATTTAGTCCATAAAACCTTATTGAAGCGCGATATTGTCATTGTGGAGGGTTTAAATCTGCAAAAAATCAGGCCTGGAACATATAATGGCGCCATTTTACCGCTTAAAATAGAGGGCGGCGACGGCGCCCCGGCCCGGGCCGTACTTTGGAAGTAGCTATTTTTTCCACTCCGTTAGTTTGCCGGCTGCAATTTCCAATTTATCCGCTTTACGCAAATTTTTTATCTGGACGGGAGACAAAATGGGATGATGTTTGATCCTGTCCAAATATCGCGGGATTTGGAATAAAGTTTTTTCCGTGGTCCGCCAGTTTAACTTATTAAAACGGTTTAAATTTAAGGGCCGTGAATATTCCCGTAAAGTCTTTTTGCCATCATGAGTAAAATATTCATGAAAATAAGACAGCACTAACTCGCGAATTGTCTTATACACCGGCTCGCGATAGCGCAAAACCGCGTGGTTGCTTTTGCTAATGGCGCCCCAGCAGCCGAACTGTTTAAACACGGCCACCACGTGGTCGTCATCATACGGTTTTTTTATGGAGCGCAAATCCAGTACCAGCGGCTTGTGGCCGTGAAATTCCAAAATGGCCGCGGCCAGCATGGCGCCTTCCATACAATGCGCGGTTTTGTGCCTGACCACTTCCAAAGGCGAGCGGCAGGTTTCGCCGCCGGCTTCAAAATTAGCCTTCAGCGTTTCCAAAAAATCCTGAATTTTGGCCGGGGAATTCAGACTCTTAAATAGTTTAATTTCTGGTGGTGAGTAAGGTTGCATAGATAATTTATCCGCCAGACCATTATTTTTTTGGTCTGCGGAACTCGTCCATAAGACCGAACCGAACTGATTTTTTGGGACCATAACTTTGGCCAAAAAGCTTGGTCTTTATTTTGTTCTGTCTATTTAAAATAAAGTTTTTGGACAAAGTTATGAGAGAGTTTTTTCGCTGGAAAAAAACGAACGTCTCCCAAAAAACCAGGCGGCGAGGTGCTAAGGGGAAAATGAAGAAACTATTGCTTAGTTACCCCATGCCCGCCAAACTGCTTACGCATTAAGGCCACAATTTTGTTGGAAAATTTCCCCTGGTTTTTAGGGTCAGAGGACTCGCGGCGGACCTGCAAGGCGTCTGCTATAACCCTGACGTCCACGCCCAACTCACGGCCGGCATTGACCGTCCACTCCCCTTCGCCGGTAGCTTCTATTTTGCCGGAAGTCCCTGCCACATCTTCACGCTCAAAAATGTCGCGCGTTAAGTCTATCAGCCAGCTGCGGACCACTGAACCTTCCTGGTAAATTTTGGTCACCTGGGCTAAATTTAAATTAAAATCCGAAGCCTGTAAAACGCCGTAGCCTTCGGCAATGGCTTCCATCATGCCGTACTCAATGCCGTTGTGGACCATTTTTACAAAATGCCCGGCGCCATTTTTGCCCACCAAACCGTAATTGTCACCGGAAGACAAAACCTTAAATATTGGCTCCACTACCGGCCATTGCTCTTTTGGCCCGCCTACCATAAGGGCAAAGCCGTTTTTTTCGCCCCACACTCCCCCGCTGGTGCCGCTGTCAAAAAAACTAATACCTTTTTCATTAAGCTCTTTACCTCGCCGAATGGAATCTTTATAAAAAGAATTGCCGCCGTCTATGACGATATCGCCGGCTTGCAGCAAAGGGCCGAGACGGTTCTTTAAAAAGTCATCCACAATTTTGTGGGGTAACATTAACCAAAATACGCGCGGGGAATCCGGCATGGCGGCAACAGCATCTTTAACTTCGACAAAAGTTTGAATACCGGCGGACGCGACTTCCTGCCGCGGCCCTTCGGAGCGGTTCCAGGCAAAAACCTTAAAATTATTGGCGTGCAGGCGGCGGGCAATTTGCGCGCCCATTCTCCCTAAACCAAAAATTGTGATTTCCATAAGAGTCATTTTGGAAAGGACAACCTTGTCGGTTTTCCTTTCCAATACCTATCCTTTCCCTTCAAAGATTTTTCCGGCGCGAAGTGAATTCGACGCCGAAAAAGCATTTATAAGCTTATTTTAATAATATTGAATACTTCTTCTTAAATTTCTCCAGCTTAGGATTAATTATTAGCATACAATAGGGCTGGTTAGGATTTTTGGCAAAATAATCGCGATGGTAATTTTCCGCCTCATAAAATTCCGTTAAAGGCTCCAGAGTTGTAATAATAGGCCTATTGAAAACTTTCTCCGAGGCAAGCTGCACCACAAACTTTTCTGCCTCCTGTTTTTGCTCTTCCGAACCGTAAAATACCGCGGACCGGTACTGGGTGCCAACGTCATTACCCTGCCTGTTTAACTGCGTAGGATCGTGCGTGGAAAAAAAGATTTCCAGCAAATCGCGGAACTTAATTATGGAAGGGTCAAAATCTATTTTTATGGCTTCAGCGTGTCCGGTATTGCCGGTGCAGACCTGTTCGTAGCTGGGGTTTTTGACTGTGCCGCCGGTATAACCGGGCAGAACAGACATCACGCCCTTTAAAGCCTTAAAAATAGCTTCGGTACACCAAAAACACCCGCCGGCAAATACTACAGATTCCATTTGAGATTTTGCATCCATACTTGCATAATAGCAAATTCCTTGCGAACCCTCCATAGGCCTACCCCCTTAAGAAAGGCCCATGGAGGGTGGAGTTTATCTTGACTATTCCTTAATTTTGGCCTGCATGACGGCCAAAACTTTACAGAACTCGTCCAGCTGTTCGGGAAAAATGGTAAAATAACTGCGCGTGCGCTGGCCGTCCTGGATACGGCTTTCCGCAACGGTTAGATACTTAACCCCATTTTTGGCTTCCCGGATGTCAAAATAATAAGTTTTGGTGGGGGTGCGCAAGTTTTGGGAAAATAAAGATTCGGGGAACACTCTGTCTTCTGGCGTGGGCATATTGTATGTGACTGGTTAATTGCTTCGACCTTTGTAGTTTTATTGTAACCGAGTCCGGATAACAAACAGTTAACAAAAAGATAACAAAAAGATAACAAATTTTACGAGGGGCGCCCTACAAAACCCTAACAAAAAAGCCTTATTTTTTTAAAACAGGGCTTTTTGCCTAAAAAGTTAATATCCACATTGTGGATAACTTAAAATTTTCCAGCCAGATACTTTTTCCTTTCCGCAACCGAAAACTTTTCTATGGCATACCGTAAAGTTACCCGCGGAATCTGGGCATAATTCTGCCTTAAAAAATCACGTAAGACCTGGGAGTCGCGCTTGCCGACCTCGCGCAGCATCCAACCCACAGCCTTATGGATTAAATCGTGGCTATCCGGCAATAAAATTTTGGCAATTTGCAGGGTTTCATAAAAATCATCGCGCCTAATGAAAGCGTAGGTGGCAACAATCGCAATGCGTCTTTGCCATAAATTTTCGGAGCGGGTCAGCTTGTGTAAAATTTGGCGCGGCCTGTCTGTTAAATATTCCCCCACTATATACGGGGCCGAGGTATCCACCAGGTCCCAATTATTAACGCGGGTGGAATTTAACAGGTAAAAGTTAAAAATTTGCTTCTTTTCCGGTTCCGCGGCGGCTTCAAACTTCATAACCAAAATTTCCAGGGCGGTAAAGCGGTGCTCGTGAATTTTGCTTTGCAGGAACTTTTTAATTTCAGGCAGGGGTAAATCCTTATAATATTTTCGGGCCACTGAACGTTGGAGCGGCACAGTTAAGCCTAAAAATATATCACCTTCGCCATACTGGCCTTTGCCGGTTTTAAAAAACCAGGCTAAAATTTTAGCCTTTTGCGGATTTTTTAAGCTGTCTAATTCTTTAATAAGCTCATTGGCTTTGGCCATAACGGTATTGATGAATATCTACTTCAAAATTTTCGGAGACCTCCACCCCTTCTTTCATTAACAATTCCCTTTGCCGCTCTTTACTGGCCGTCCAACTGCCTTTAATGCTGATAATTCCCTGATTGTTAATGACCCGCCACCAGGGCACGCCGGAATTGTCTGGCTCAGCGCGTAAAATGCCGCCCACCTGACGGGCGGCGCGGGGATGGCCGCAAGCGGCCGCCACCTGGCTATAACTGACTACGCGGCCTTTGGGTATCCGGGAGATAAATTTTAGGACTTGTTCCCGAAAACCGCCGGTCATAGTGCAATGATTAATAACTGGCATCGCTCATGGCGGCCAGGGCTTTTTTTAGTTCCAAAATTTTGCGCTGCAGTAGAGTCACCACGGTCTGGGGACGGATTTGGGCGGAAGGCTCTTCTTCGGCCAGCTCGCGGAACATTTCCAAACAGGCCGGTTTTTCAACGGTTTTTTTTATTATTACGTCCAAAGTCGGGGCAGGCTGGCCCTCCTTTTGAGGCTGGCTGTCTTTGGGAACAAATGTCGCCGCAAAAGCCGCGGCCTGTTCCAGTTTTTCCAGCCTGGAACGCAGGCTTTCGGTTATTTCGCTGCCGAATTTGGAAACAAAATGCGGTTTAGGTGCTGACGCGTCCATAACTATATTTTATACCTTTTTATTATGATCCGCCAGACCCTTAATTTTTTATGTAGGCCGCTGTCATTGTTTTCCCTTTAGCTGTCGCCGAATCATTTTTTCAGAACACAAGCTGCGTCAGACCGTTATTTTTTTGTCTGGCGGCCTGTACCCCGTAGGGGTAAACTCGTTCACAATTTACTATAATATTTTACTTATTTGCCATACCCTGGGACCGTTGGGGATATGGCCTTGGCTTTATAAAGATAAATTGTGTACTCATACAATCCTCGCTTTAAAAAAATAAGATCTTCCGCAGACAGTCATAAAGTCCTAAAAATGGTTCCGGCTCCTGATATACTAGAAAAATTAAAGTCTGGATAGCTTCATTTTCCCTATAATAGGCCGAGCCGTACTGGCTTTTTGGGACCATAACTTTGGCCAAAAAGCTTGGTCTTTATTTTGTTCTGACGATTCAAAATAAAGTTTTTGGACAAAGTTCTGAACGAACATTTTCGCCGGAAAAATGTGAGTGTGTCCCAAAAAGCCAGTCGGCGAGGAGCTAAAGGGAAAATGGAGAACCAGACGCTTGAACAAAAGGCCGTTCTATGTTATAGTCAATGGGAAATATGCACCCGTAGCTCAGTTGGATAGAGCGCAAGCTTGCGGAGCTTGAGGTCGCAGGTTCGACCCCTGCCGGGTGCACCACGGGCCTTGTT
>CAIVSE010000057.1 GCA_903908535.1 Candidatus Doudnabacteria bacterium | reverse complement strand
GGCTGCCTGCCGTGTGCTTCATAATCATGTTAATAATTTCGCCCAGTTCATCGGTTTTCATCAGCCCCAAAGCCTTGCCGAAACGGCCCATCACCAGCAACTGGTCGCCGGGCTTTAAACGCAGCTCTTTGCGGGCTTCAGCCGGGATAACCACCTGCCCGCGAGCGCCCACGGTGGTGATGCCGTAAAGCTTGTCCTGCTCCAGGAGCTTTTTGGCATGGTGCTCAAAAACGGACTTACGCGGCTGTTTAGGTTTATTTTCAGAGTATGACATATCATACTTATCATACACTAAAATAAAATTCTTGTCAAAAATCAGCGCGTGGCGGCCGGGAAAACAATCGGGAAGATTTTCGGCAATTCAGAATCAATGCTTTCGGCCAAAGATACGCCGGCCGCCTGGGAACGGTATTTCTCATACGCTAATGGGTTACCTTCCAAAAAAATATCAATGCCGGTGGCTTTTTTCCGGCCTGCCGGCGTTTCCATGAATGCCAAAGGGCTTTCCGCGAAATTATCCGTTGGTACGGTACTGATGTCCTCAATGAGGCCAAAATATTTTTCTCCAAAGACCGGATCCTGGAGCAACTGGATAAATTTTTCTTTTATCCCGGCCAACCAGGTAGTCTGGTTGAAGCCGCCGACACAGGTCATTTGATAAAATAATAAAACCAAAAAGCAAGTCAGTGTAGTGGGATAAATTTCCCTGCGTTCCAAATAGCCAGCGAGGACGCCCGGACTTAAATCATACGAGCCGCCTTCACCGACAAGCTTTTTACCTTCCCGCCGCAAATGGATGCGGCGTTTTTTACCGCTTAGTCCCCAAAACAAAAAACTGCCCTTATGCGCATTAGTAAAACCGCCTTCAGTTCCGTCTAAATACTTCTCGAGCAACGCCCAACCCGGCTCCTGCGTAAGTAATAATGTAAATAAATGGTTTGGATCCTTAAGCAATTCCGCCAAAATTTGGGAGACCACTTCCTCTATGGGCAAATAGATAACCTTAGCGGCGCCCGGAAAAAATTCCCGCCAAAGTTTAAAGCTTAACATTGCCGCCTGGTCCGAAAAACCTGGCAGGCCAAATATCTGGCCTGTAAAATGCCGCTCAATGAGGGACTTAATCAACAATTTTTTGTCCGCGGACAAATTGGCATCTTCCAGCCTTTTAAATGAAGCCTCAACCTGAATTTGGGTAATAGCCGGTTCGGCAAAAACCGACCGCATACCGTTACT
The DNA here is from genome assembly GCA_903908535.1 of Candidatus Doudnabacteria bacterium. Taxonomy (GTDB): domain Bacteria; phylum Patescibacteriota; class Doudnabacteria; order UBA920; family UBA920; genus CAIVSE01. The sequence goes on along the minus strand of CAIVSE010000057.1, from coordinate 5,232 downwards.
GGAAGACGTAACCGGCAATTTACAAAATTTTCCGTCCTCATCATGATAAACCAAGCAACCTGGCCACGAAGAATTGTTAATGGACACGCTGGCTGTGCTAAGGCATACCAAATACTTTAAATGGTCATTCAGACTAAAAAGTAAATTGGAATTTATAAAAAAAGGGTGGTTTAAAATGCCGTGGTGGTCAATTGTGGAAATCAACGGATGCGACTCTAACTGGCCGGACACTTCGTTCGCGACGCCCTGTCCATACAAAGAGCCCGTGAGTTCTATTATAGTTGAAACTAACAGAGAACCCTTTTTGGGACTGGCAAGCCGCCAACTGTTTACATATTCAAAAATGCTCTTATGGCCGAACTCCCGGTAAATTTTTGCTAAAGCAGGTCGTTTAGAAAACACTGCTTTTCTTAAATCTGAAGTTTGTTCCATACCCTCTATTATACAGAAACTTTGCAAACCATGACAGCGTCGTCCAGGCTGGTAAAACGCCGGGGCCGGGTATCTTTCCAAATGTAGGGCAGACGGGTAAAACGGACTATTTCTAAATGGTGTTTTTTTAAAATTTGTTCGTTAAAAAAATTCAGCTGGGTTTCCCAGGTCGGGTCATTAATAGTCGGCAGCGGCTGTTTTTGCGGCCTGCTGCCTCGGGCCGACCGCACATAAGGCTTTAAGGGCAGCGGCGTGGCAATTAACAACAACCCGCCCGGCTTTAACAGCGAAACAGCATTATCAATCATGTTTAGCGGAAAATCGCAGCGGTCTAGGACGTTTAAAATGGAAACCACGTCATACTTAATATTACTGGATGGCAACTCCATGCCCAAATCTGTTTTAAACACCACAAATTCATGCTTTTTTAATATTTTAAGCATGGACCGGCTGGTTTCGGTGACGAAAATTTCTTTAAAAGCATTTTTAGCCTGAAGGGTTACAAAACCCTGGCCGGCGCCGACATCCAAAAGTTTTTGTTTGGGGCCGCCGGTTAACTGCAACCACTGGGCGGAACTTAAAAGATGCATGGGATACATCTTGAGCATGCCGTGGACTTCATAATCCGCAAAAAATACCGACAACAAATCTGCCAGCAATAATTTTAGCCTGGAATGCGGGTGCCGGCGGCAATCATCTAAAAACTTTTCCGTATCATCGTCCAAACCGTACTCTATAAAAGCATTACCAAGTTCCCCCGGAAGCAAAGTTTTATCTATAGTATATTGGAACATAAACGTGTTAACTCCATTATACAGCAATTCTTAGGCCTTGACAGAATTAGTCAAAAATGCTATACTAAAAAACAATGTTAGGACTTATTGTGAGGTTTCTTATTTTAGGAAATCTTGCAATGCGTCTCACAAACGGTGATTAACGCAGAAGCCTTTAAAAGGAGGGCTCAATAAAATGAAGTTGTTTATTGTAGTAATGGTTTTTTTGGCAGTCTCCGGACTGACCCTTGCTCAGACCGTGACCGCCGTGTCATCGAATGGAACCGTAAAATTGCGGGCCCAGGCAAAAACTGCCATCACAGACGCGACAAAAAGGGAAGCTGCGGATGCTGTAAAATCCCAAGCGGAAGGAGCAGCCATTGGAGGAATAGTACGGACAGGCGCAACGTCTATCCCTGTGGTCGGAGTAGTAATCGCGGGTGGAATTGGAACCGCCGTCAGCCTCTTCCATAAGAAAGATGCTATGGAAGTCGAATTGCCGGCCTCAGCCAAATTCTCAATCAGTGGCACCACAGCCACACCCGCGCTGGCCACAATAGACCCAGCGGGGGCAAACCATGATGTTCCGGCAACCACACAACAGGCCGGCAACCGCGTACTTCTGATCCCCACGGCTCCTATGGAACCAGGCCAATACGCAGTTGTGGTTGGAAGCAAAGCTTTTGGCTTCCAAGTTAAATAGTTTATTATGCACCCTCGGTGCAGTGGCGGGCGGAAGACTCAAACTTCCCCCGCTTTTTTTACTAAAGGTTGATTTATTTGGCTATTTATAGTAAAATATCAGGGAAGAAGTAAATTTTCCCGCAATGGGGTCCCCAAAAATTAGGAGCGCAGTCCCGACTTGTCGGGACGAGCACGGATTTTTGGGGAAGAGGAGTATTTTATGGAGTTCGTGAATCCCGATTTTTATCGGGATGAACGTATGGAATAAAATACGACGAGGGTTGGTAGCTCAGTCGGTAGAGCAGCGGCCTTTTAAGCCGTTTGTCGCGGGTTCGATCCCCGCCCAACCCACCAAAGCCGGAACTCCGCCTGCAAGGGCGGTTTTTGCTTGGAAAATATGGGAAAGTTTTGGGGTTGTAAATTTTGTATAATCGTAAATTGGTTTTTTGGGAAAAATCAAACCCATGAGTTTATGTTTTTGCCAGTAGGTAGTTTTAGGCCAGAACTTGTTTAAGTTGGCTACAAAGTCAAAAACAAAGTCCACAGAGGCGGCAGGGTTAAAGTCCAAGGTCTTGATTTCACTTAGTTCCAGCTGTTTGTCGGTTAACTGTTCCTTGACCTTGCCGTATTCGGTTTTAAAATCTTCGTCAGGCAGTAAATTCTTTTTTACAAGGTCAAGTAATTTGGCTTTTTCAGCTGTCAGGTTTTCAATCTGCTTGTTAGTCACTTCCTGCTTTTGGTTAAGCTCGTCAAATCTGTTTTGCCAAACATCCAAAATCACCTTTTTAAAGGTACTTAATACTTCCTTAGTGGGAGTAACTTTTTTTAGACACTTGGAGAATTCGTGCTCTAAAGTTTTTTTGGATATGGCTTTCTTTGAGGGACAAGCCTTTTGGTAACAGCGATAATAGGGGTATTGTTTGCCTAATTTGCCTCTGGAAAAACAGGCTGTTAAGGGACGGCCGCACATGCCGCAGTCAACTTGATGACGCAAGGGGAAAGTTTCGTCTGTCCTACTTCCCGCTATGTAATCTCCCTTAGTGGTTTTAGGGAATTGTTTTTGATTTTTGTAATAGGTTTCAAGGGAAATTAAGGCTGGGTGGTTACCTTTAAATTCTCCGTACTTGCTAACGATAATTCCGGCATAGAATTTGCTGGCAAGGAGCTTATGAATTAACTGGGTGCCAATTTCTTTGCCGTTTTTGCTTCTAAGTCCTAACTGGTTAGCTTTGTGCCTTAGTTCCTGCTGGGTGTAAATGCCCTTTGAAAATTCTTCTAACAGATATTTGATAATCTTTGAACGCTCTGGGTCAAGGACAATACTAATATCCCTTTTACCATGATTTTGATTAAGATAGCCTAAGGGAGCATGATGAGGGGAACGGCCGGACTGTAAACATTTTAAAATACCGTCGCTAACCCTTTCACTCCTAACATCATTATCCAGTTGGGCTATACTGGCCATCATGTTACCCATAAATTTGCCAAAGGAGTTATTGCCAATAGCTTCGGTGGTGGAAACTAATTCAACACCTAGCTTATCAAGCAGTCCTTTAATAGCGGAGTAGTCATTAACGTTTCTTGATAATCGGTCAATTTTGTTTACGATAATACAATTTATTTTGTTCTTTTTGTCAGCCACAAACTTAAGCATGGCTTGAAGTCCGGGGCGGTCAGCAGTCTTGGCGGATTCTCCCTCGTCGGAAAATAGTTTAGCCACATTAAAGCCCTTGTCATCAGCATACCTTTGGCAGGCTTCTTTTTGGTTGTCCAAACTAAAACCGTCCACTTGGTCAGCGGTGGAAACACGGTAATAAATGACGGCGGATTTTGTGTTTGAATTCATAAAAAATATTATACACCCTTTTTATCTTTGACCCAAACATCAAAAGCAATATCAGCTAACTGGTACATATCTTGTCGGAGTTGTTCAAGTTCATCATCCGTAAATCTTTGGCTGTAATCTCCTAATGAAGTTTTAAAATCATTTAGGGAAATCATGGCCGTGGGGTTTGGTTGTTAAGGAGTGTTGATGTATCAAAGCCCTCTGGAAATTGTAGGGTAATCTTTTTGATAGTCCGGCCGTCTAGTGACTGAAAAGGTTTTTGCTCCACGACTTTACAATTGGAAAAATCAATACCGTCAAGTATTTTTAAATTCTTGTAGTGGTTTAAGCTAAGCTCTGGTTTTTTAAGGCCACGGGAACAAAAAAATCTTTTGCGGAATTTGGTATGCTTTTTGTCAAAGTCCTTGCGAATATATTTGGCAACATAATTGGATAAATGGTTTAGGTCATTAACTTTTTTACCCACTACGCTACCATTACGCCACAGTTTTTTGAGGGTATTAAATATATCTGGAATGTGGGGCATGTTCAAAAACACGGCATGGTAGTGTACAGAGCCGCCATTGGGTTTTAGTTTGCCGTGGAAGTCGGTATCTTTTTGGAATTCGGGAACACAAACATAGGCCAGCTTCTTACTCTGTTTTTTAAAGTGTTGCTGATTGAAACGCTTAATGAAGTTTTTCCAAAGCGGGTGTGCCTCGTTAAAAGTTGTTACGCTCCGGTTAAAGGTAAAGTTGTAAAAATATGGTAAATGCATTTTGCCGGTCTGGGGGTTAAAGTATTGCCAGCCATTGCGCTTAATTATTTTCCTAAGCCTGCTCCGTGCTTTGCTAACACACTCCTCCGGATTAATAAGTTTGTCCGTATCCAAGGGAGTTGACCGGCTCCGGCGTTTCTTGCCTTTGGGGGTAAAATCATAACCAATGGGTTTATCAAATTCTAATAAATCCATATGGGAGCCAAGACAGATTATTTTTAGTTTTGTAGTTTTCATATCGCCTTATGTTTATCCAGAATCAAGTAATACGGCTGCGGTGTCCGCGCCGGGCGGCTAAAGCCGCTCCGGGCGCAGGACACCTGCGCCACAAGGCCGATAATTGACCAAACAAAAAAAGCTGGCCTTGTATGGTCAGCTTACGGTTTTCAGTTTCAAAAATCTAAGAATTTTCTGTACTACACATGAATTCTTGTGTACTACACTTGTTTTCTTCTTTGGTTTTCCAATGAGATTATTTTGCCGATATGCCCAACGTCTAAAACTTCTCCGGTCTTTTCGTGGACGATTTTCATTATTTCATGTCTGGGTTTATCACGGAGCGACCAGATGAGCTGGTTACGGCGGAACTTTATTTCATTCTTAGCTTTAACTCTACCAATTTTAGTTTTATCATTTTTGTATTTTTGCTGGATAGGTTTAATAGTTTTGGTAAAGGCCTTGCGCACAAAATCTAAAATATCCCGCTCCGAAGCATAAGGGCTGATTTTTAGGGCAACAGG
>CAIVSE010000056.1 GCA_903908535.1 Candidatus Doudnabacteria bacterium | reverse complement strand
GAACGAGGAAACGATTAGGAAATACGTGGAAGGACAGGGAAAAGATTACAAATTAATACACCGCGGACAGCTGACGTTGTTTGAAGGCCTGACATCCATCGGGCACTGATACCTCGCAGCTTGCTGCGGGGTGATTCATTGAATATATATGGCCAAGATACAAAGTGTCTCCAAAAAAATAAACGCCCTCCGCGAGAGGTATTTTAAAGTTTCCACAGGTAAGGAAGCGCTTATTAAACTTGTCTCCGAGGCCGAAATCCCCGAGCAGGTTTATAACTCTAACGCCATAGAAAACAGCACCTTAACCTTGGAAGAAACAGAAAAAATTCTTTTACAAATAGATTTGGACAGGTTCATTAGCGAACGGGAAGTTTTTGAAGCCAAAAATTTGGCTCGGGTTGTGGAGTATATAGAAACAAAAGCCAAAGAAAAGGAATTAACTTTAGATGTTATTTTATCTTTGCATAAAATGTTAATTTCCAATATTGCCGACGGTATTGCTGGCCGCTTTAGAAAAGACGATGAATACGTTAGGGTCGGCAGCCACATTGCCCCACGGCCGCAGGAAGTTGTAGAGCGCCTGGAAAAAATGTTGGCAGAATACAATGCCGCCAGCCACGAAAAGATTATTAAACGCATAGCTAAACTACATTTGGCTTTTGAATACACCCATCCGTTTGTGGACGGCAACGGCCGTATTGGCCGGGTGCTGAACAATTATTTGCTTATCCGCGAAGGTTATGTTCCAATAAACATTAAGTTTATTGACCGCCAAAAATATTATGATGCCTTCAGGCAGTTTGACGTCAACGGCTCGGCAGATATTATGGAAGAAATTGTCGGCAAGGCTTTAACCAACAGCTACCACAAGTGTCTGGCTTATTTGGAAGGCAAAAAAATAATGACTCTGGCCGAATTCGCCAAACTCAACAAGCTTTCGCATTCCAACCTGCTTAACAAGGCCAACCGGCAAAGCATAGAAGCCTTTTTGGAAAAAAATGTTTGGAAAATAGGAATTAATTAAAGATTTAAGCTATGGCCAATGAAACACGGGTTAACCTAAAGCATTTATTGGAGGATATTCGTGATACCTACACTTCACCTTTGGAAGAAGTTATTTTAACGGAACTGGTGGCCAACGCTTTAGACGGCAGGGCTACCGAGATTAATTTTTATATTGACGCGGAGCAGAAGTTTTTAAGCTGCGTGGATAACGGCGTGGGCATGAAACGCCTTGCCCTAAAAAATTACCATAATATTGCCGCTTCCACCAAAACGCGCGGCCAGGGCATTGGTTTTGCCGGCGTGGGAGCTAAGCTCTCTTTACTAATAGCGGAAAAAGTTGTTACGGAAAGCAGGGGCGGCCATGGCAGCCAAAGCGCCACCGAATGGTCTATGACCGGCCCATACCGCGCGCCGTGGAAGTATGTCCCATTTATGGGAACCGTAACCGCGACGCGCGGCACTTCGGTGGCTATTTATTTTGGCGACAGTCAAACTCGTTTGCTGGACGGAGAGTTTGTTGAACAGACTATCATCAAACATTTTTACCCGTTGCTGTCCCCGGATTTTTATAACAGGTTTTTAAAGTATTTTTATAAAACCCCCATCAGTTTTTTGCTCAATGGCCGGCATATTTTGCTGCCGGAAAGCGGCCAGGAAGCTTACCAGCATTGGTTCTCGGTGCATTTGGGCAAGGCCAGGCAGTCGGCCGGGGTTGGATTTTTGGTCAGGACCGGCGATAAAATGGGATGGCTGCAAAAAATGCTCAACCAGTCGGAAGCCGTATCTTCGCTGCCTTCGGGACTTTGGATTTCCACCTTTGGCAAGGTCATTAAAGGCGGCTGGGAGTGGCTGGGGATTTTGCCTAAAAATTCGCGGGATCTTTCCGGCTTGGTGGAAATTCCGGGTTTGTCGGAAATTTTAACCACCAACAAAAGCGATTTTTTAAGCGACCAGAATTCCTTAAAAAAATATTATAAATTCCGCAAGGCCGTGCAGGAGGCTGTTATTCCGGTATTAACCGAGCTGGGCGAAAATCCCGTGGCTGCTGACGGCCGCGAGGAAAAATTAATTAAACCCTTAAACCAGAGCGTGACTTCAGCCCTGAATTTTTTGGTTAATGATTTCCCGGAGCTGGAAAGTTTTCTCGGTGGCAGCAGGGTTTTAACCAAGGGTAAGGCTCAAACAGGGCCGCTGGACAAGATTAATACAGCCCTTTTGGCAAAGGAAGGTCCGGAACAGGCTTATGGGGAGGCAAAATCAGAAACAATCCAAAGTGTTCCAAAAGAGGAAAAGTCACACGGCGAAAAAACCCCGGTCCCGCAGGGAATCGCGGACAGTTCCAGGGCCAGGAATGTTAAAGCCAAAACCAGCGGCTTAAAATTGGTGCTGGCGGATATTACTGATGAACCGGAATTAACCCTGGGCCGGGTTATAGATGATGTGCTGACAATTAACACGGCCCATCCGGCCTGGAATAAAGCTAAACAGCGCGGTCAGGAAGAATACCACGTTTTAGTCACGGTGGCCGCCGTGCTGTCGCGGTTTCTGGACGCGGAAAAAAATCCCCAGGACTTTTTAAATCGCCTGCTGGTGGCCTGGGCCACGGAAAAGGAAAAAGAAGGGCAACTATTTTAAATAATAAAAAAATAGTCCACTTCACATCTGAGAATTTTTGATTTCCGGGTAGTTGTGTTATAATGGTGCCATGGCGGAAGAAATTAAGAAAATTCAGGAACAAATTGTACCGATTCTAAAAGAAGCCGGTGTTTTAAAATCGTCAATTTTTGGTTCCGTAGTTCGCGGTGAAGCCAGGCCCGACAGCGATGTTGATATACTTGTTGAACTGCCAAAAGGGAAGAATCTTTTTGATCTCATAGATTTACAGGAAAAATTGGAAGCTAAGCTGGGAAAAAGGGTTGATGTTATAACTTTTAGGTCCGTTCATCATTTACTGCGGGATATAATTTTTAAAGAACAAGTTCAAATTTTATGAGCAAGGACCCGGTAATTTTATTAAAATTCATTCTTGAGTCCATTGAAAACCTGGAAAGTTATATGGTTAATGTTGACGAAATTTCATATGCCGATGACATAGAAAAACAGGACGCGGCTGAAAGGCGTTTGCAGGTCATCGGGCAGGCCATCATTCAATATCCCTAAAAGGGAATCCACCGGTTCTACCGGTGTGACTAAAACAGGTTTGACCTTTGCACCTACAACAAAAAAACATAGTATACTTCCCTTTGGCTTGATGAGTTAAGTCATCCGGACAAAGGACAGTATACTAT
>CAIVSE010000055.1 GCA_903908535.1 Candidatus Doudnabacteria bacterium | reverse complement strand
GGATAAGGGGCAACGGATAAAAGATCGGGAACGTGAGAACTACATAAGAAGTTTAGGTTTGGATATTATTCGTTTTACAAATATTGATGTAATGCAAAATATAGAAGGAGTTGTTGACAAGATAAAAGAATTTGTTGATTTTTTATTGGAAACCTTGGCTTTACCTCCCCTAACCCCTCCTTCAAAAGGAGGGGAATAAAACACTAACTATGAAACTGGAATTTTTTAACTGTCCCAAGCCGGAAGTCATGGATGAAAGCAAGCTGCCGGAGACGCCATTGTTCATGACATATGAACCGGATTTTACTTTGATGGAAAAGTATAAAGAAGAATACAAAGACGTTAAAAATCTTTTAATCATCGCCCATGGCGGCAGTATTACCAGCTTTTACGGTTACTACCACGCGCTGGAATATCAAACCACAAAAAAAGCCTATTTTTTAAGCACTACCGATCCCGATTATATTTATCAGCTCAAGCAGGAATTAAAACCGGCCGAAACTTTAGTTATTGCCATTAGCAAATCCGGCGAAACCACCACACAAATAGAGGCTTTAATGCAGTTTTTGGAGTATCCGATTTTAATAGTTACCGGAAAATCCAGTCCGCTGCGCGCCATTGGGGAAAAGCTGAATGCCAAGATTATTCTGCATCCGCCCATTGGCGGGCGCTACACCGGGCTGACAGAGGTGGGCCTGCTTCCGGCCGCGCTTTGCGGCCTCGACGTTCGCGGTCTTTATGAAGGCGCGCAAAAATTTTACCGTCAATACAAAACCGAAAATGAAGCCTGGCGCGCGGCCAGCGTGCTCTGGCAACTGGAACAGGAAAGCTATGTGGACGTATTCATGCCGTTTTATTCCCACTACCTTTTTCCCATGAGCCATTTAATTATCCAGTTATGCCACGAAAGTTTCGGCAAGGCCGGGCGGGGCCAGACTTATTTTGCCCACGAAGCGCCGGAAAGCCAGCATCATACCAACCAACGGTTTTTTGGCGGTGAAAAAAATATCTGCGGGTTTTTTACGACTTTAGAAAATTTTCAGCATCCCACACAGGATATTTTTCCGCCCTCCGCGCATTCGGTGCAGATAAAAAACCATCCTTTGTTTGACATCAATAAAATTCCTTTGGAAAAATCCATGGAGTTTGAGGCCCAGGGCACCATGGAAGACGCTAAAATCAGCAGCATCCCCGTGGCGCATTTATCCGTGGGGGCCTGCATACCAAAAGAAATTGGCCAGCTTACGGCTTTTTGGCAGCTTTACGCCATTTATGCCTCGGTTTTGCGGCAGGTTGACCCGTTTGACCAACCCCAGGTGGAAAACAGCAAAAACATCAGTTTTAACAAAAGATTGGCCTACAAAGGCCTGTTGTAGTACAATAGAGGCATGCCCACTCCTTCCATTTATTTAAATCTCGAGGATGACGTTAATAAAATCATCCAGAGGGTTAAGCGGGAAAAAGCCCGGGAGCTGGTTTTGGTTTGCCCAAGGCGCTGCTTTCTGTTTTCCGACAGCATCAATTTAAGGCTGTTAAAAAAGCAGGTGGATTTGCTGGACAAGGAAGTTTTTATTTTGACTATGGATGAGGTGGGGCAAATGTACGCGCGCGAAGCCGGTTTTAGATTGAAATTTTTGCCCAAAGGGCCGGTCCACGGCGGCATGGGGGATATTCGGCGGGGTGAAACGCAAAAAAGTCCGGTGGAACCGGGTAATTCGCCTGCCAATATTGTGGCCGGAGCTGTCAGTAATTTAAAAAATTTAATCCATAAACCGGAATCCAAGCCAAAAAAAGCGCCGGCGCGGCCATTGCCCAAAGTTAGGATTACTGAATCTGTTTACCCGGAAGTCAGCGAACAAAAAAATATTCAGGAGCAAAAAAAACGCCACCGCACTTACCGCAAAGTCAGCTTGTTTATGGTAGCCGTCTGCCTGTTGTTAATTTTAAGCCTGGTGTTTTTAGTCCTGCCTAAAGCCACGGTGGCGGTTTATCCCAAAACCGACCCGCTGACGCGTGACTGGAATATTATGCTTTCCTTAGCGGCCTCCAGTACTGACGCCACCAACCTCATTTTGCCGGCGACCCCGGTTAACCAAAACCTGGATGAGACCAATAAATTTACCAGCCAGGGCAAATTACAGGTAGGCAACCAGGCCACCGGGACGGTGGAAATTTATAATTTTACCAAGGAGCCGTTAAGCCTCAAAGCCAGCACCACTATTTTAACCTTGGGTTCCAATAACTACCTGTTGGCGCAGGATTTAACCAACATCCGGCCAACAACTTATATTAATGCCGCCACCAAAGAAGTTAATTCCGGCAGCCTGACTCCGCCGGTGGATGTGATTGCCCAGCAGGGCGGAGACAGTTATAACGTCCCGGCCGGCACGCGCCTGGAAATTACCAACCAGGTGTTTGGCTCGCGGCCCCAGCTGCTGTTTGCCAAAACTGTGGATGCCATTGCCGGCGGTACTACCCGTTACCTGTCGGTTATTACCGATGGCGATTTAGTCGCGGCCCAAAATAGCCTAGCCGGCCAGGCCGTGCAGGATTTACGCACGCAGTTAAACGGCAAAGGTTTAGTCCTGGCGGACAACGCTTACAGCGTCACCAGCCCGGTGTTTACGCCGGACCAGCCTTCCGGCACCCAGACGCCCGACTTTAACGCGGAATTGAAAGTTCAAATTAGCGGCGTGGCTTTTAGTATGGCCGATTTGCAGCAGTTGATTACCGACCGCATTAACCAAACTTTGCCGTCCGGTGAAACCCTGACCATAAATGACCCACAAAAGGAAATTACTTATTCTGCGAGCAATATAAATTTAAGCGCCGGCGCCGCTACCTTGAGTGTGCATTTTGAGGGTAGCGCTGTAATGAACGTGGATGTCAGCGATGTTGAGCAGGAATTGGTGGGCAAAAACCTGTCCCAGGCCAATGACCTGTTGTTATCCAAGTCTTCCATAGACCATGTTACTATATACCTGGCTCCCTCTTGGCAAAAAAACTTTCCATTGCTTGCCAGCAAGATTAAAGTCAGCATAGTCTCAATATTGGACGCGGAATAGTGCTATTTTTGTCGGTATGTTTTTATAAATAAACTTCTCTTATTTAAGCCTATTATAAAACCCATACAACCCATTTGACATTTTGCTTAAATGTGATAAACTATTAGATAGTTAAAACATTCATCAATCAAACAGCCATTTCTACCAGCACACAAGACTTTGGGAAGTCTGGAAAAAAAGATATTCTCGAACTTGAGGGCAAAGTCATAGAGAATTTGCCTAACGCTATTTTTCGTGTTCAGCTGGAGTCCGGACACATAATTTTAGGGCATCTGGCCGGTAAAATGCGGGTTAACAAGATTAAAGTTATGCCCGGGGATAAAGTTTTGATGGAAATGACGCCATATGATTTATCAAAAGGCAGAATAACCAGAAGGTTGAGATAATTTATGAAGGTTAGGGCCAGCGTAAAACCCATGTGTAAAAATTGCAAAGTTGTTAAACGCTTTGGCAAGGTTTTTATTATTTGCACCAATCCCAAGCATAAACAAAGACAAGGATAACCTTATGGCCAGAATTGCCGGAATTAATATTCCCAACGAAAAAAGGATAGAAGCTTCCTTGCCGTATATTTACGGCGTGGGTTTGACACTGTCCAAAAGAGCTTTGGCCGCTACCGGCGTGGACCCCGACAAACGCACAAAAGATTTAACCGAGGCTGAATTAAACCGCTTGCGTGATTACATAGAAAAGAATATTAAGGTGGAAGGGGAATTGCGCCAGCAGGTGTTGCTGAATATTAAGCGGTTAAAGGAAATTGGCTCCTACCGCGGCATCCGCCACATGCGCGGCCTGCCGGTCCGCGGCCAGCGGACAAAAACCAATTCCCGGACGCGCAGGGGAAATGTCAGAAAAACAGCGGGAAGCGGCAGAAAGAACGCCTCCGAAAAGACCTAACATTAATTTTCATTTAATAATTTTCAATTTTCAGTTCCAGGAGCCAAGTCATTGAGAATTAGAAATTGAAAACTGAAAATTTTGATTTATGCCAGAAGAAACCATTACAACAGAATCTACTTCTGAAGCCCCTGTCGCCGACTCTGCGGCTAAGATTAAGTCCAGGAAGAAAAAGGCCAAGGCCAAAGTCACCAAGGGCAAAATTTATATCAACTCCACTTATAACAACACTATTGTTTCTGTTACGGATTTGGCGGGCAATGTCCAGTTATGGAGCAGCGCCGGCAAGGTCGGGTTTAAGGGCTCCAAAAAGTCCACGCCGTACGCCGGCCAGAAGACCATGGAAGATGTCTTGCAGCGGGTGCGGGAACGCGGGTTAAACGAAGTCGACGTGTTTATTAAAGGTATTGGCAGCGGCCGCGAGTCTGCGGTCCGCGCGCTTCAGGGTAGCGGCATGAACGTGCTGTCCATTAAAGACCAAACTTCTACGCCGCACGGCGGCATACGCCCCAAGAAACCGAGAAGGGTTTAATAATTTTATTTATGAGATATACCGGCCCCAAATCTAAAAAAGCCCGCCGCCTGGGCATGGCCTTCACCAACAAGGATATTAAAGTTTTGCAAAAGCGCAATTTCGCGCCTGGCCAGCACGGCCAAAACCGCGTGCGCCTTAGTGAATACGGCACCCAGCTGCGCGAAAAGCAGAAGGCTAAAATTAATTATGGCATCGCGGAACGCCAGTTTGAAAAATATTTCAACAAGGCCTTAAAACAGGCCGGCGTTACCGGCGATAACCTGCTCCGTTTGTTGGAGCTGCGCCTGGACAATGTTGTTTTTCGCCTCGGTTTCGCTGAAACCCGCGCCCAGGCCAGGCAAATGGTCAGCCATGGTTTCTTTGAAGTCAACGGCAAAAAAGTGGACATCCCTTCCTATAACGTTAAGGTCAGCGACAGCGTGGGCGTGCGCGAAGGCAAAAAAAAGACTAAGCTCGCGGAGATTCTAAAGGAAAAAATTAAGAACGTTAAAACCCAGGACTGGGTAGCCTTAGACGTCCAAAAGCTTTCCGGCAAGGTTTTATCCGCTCCCACGCCAGACCAAATTTCCAATACTATTAATACCCAGCTGATAGTGGAACACTACAGCCGGACCTAAACCAAACTATATGGAAGCCATCCAACTTCCCAATCGCGCCAAAGTCGAAGACTTGGGCAATAACAAATTCGGCTTAACCCTAGAGCCTCTTTATCCGGGTTACGGCGTGACTATTGGCAACGCGCTGCGCCGCGTGCTGCTTTCGTCTTTACCCGGCGCGGCCGTCACGGCCGTCAAGGTTAAGTTCGCGGACCATGAGTTTTCCACCATCCCCAATGTCAAGGAAGACATGATCCAGATAATTTTAAACCTAAAGATGCTGCGGGTTAAAAGCTTCAGCGCCGAACCGGTGCGCCTGCAAGTGAAGGTTAAGGGCGAAAAAACGGTAACCGCGGCCGACATTAAGGAAACGGACCAGGTTCAGGTCATCAACAAAGATTTACATATTGCCACACTGGACAACAAGAACGCGGATTTTGAGATGGAATTAATTATAGAGCAGGGCCGCGGCTATTTGCCCATTGAAGCCCGGGAAAACCAAAAACCGGAAATTGGCATGATCCCGGTGGACGCCATTTTTACTCCGGCCAGAAGCGTGCACTTTGACGTCAGTAATGTCCGCGTGGGCCAGCTGACCAACTGTGACAAACTGGAAGTTGTTATTGAAACCGACGG
>CAIVSE010000054.1 GCA_903908535.1 Candidatus Doudnabacteria bacterium | reverse complement strand
ACCGCTCGTGGCTATTTGTTTGGATGTTGGTTTAGGCATAATTTAAAAATAGAGGGCCAAGTCTTGCTATTTGCTATTTTTTAAAACCACACTAGGTTAGAACCTACAAAATCCCTTGTAAATAAAAAGCAAAACGCCCAGGTTTTACCTGCGCGTCTGGCTTGGCTCGGGAGCTGGGATTCGAACCCAGGACCCACCGGTTACACGTTATCCTAATATTTCTATTAGGCATGGACTATATCTTTGCCATACTTGAAAATTCAAGCTTAGGCACTCTGGTATCTAGTCTCTACGGCGCTCTCCGACCTTGCGTCGGAGTTCCCACGGTATTAGCTTATCAAAAATTGACTTAGCCTTCACCGTTATCCCAGAGAGTTCATCCTAAGGTTTCCCTTAAGAGCTGCGTCACTTCACAGCCGATTGCTCTACCGCTGAGCTACTCCCGAATATTTTGAATATTTAATTCCATTATATTTTAGCAGGGAACGCGGGTTTTATCAAGGCCAGGGGTTAAATTATGATATAATACTGGTACAACCTTATAGGTTTAAAGGGCTAGTCGACCCTTTTTAAAAATAGATTTTAATTAAGCGTTTTTATGCAAAATAAAACCATTGCGTACATAGTTATTGCCGTTATTGTTGTGGGAGGCGCTATTTATTTGGTCGCCCACAAAAATTCCGATAACCAGCAGGCCATGACCACAAGCGGCCAGGAAATGGCAAACAACACGGCCCCAATACCTACGGCAGCCGCGCCCGCAGCGCAAACCACGCCTGCGGCCGCCCCGGCCAACATCACCCCGGTAACCACTACTGTCAGCTCCGTAGCCGGAGTTGACTTAAGCGAATTCAGTAACGAAGCCAACCAGTCAGCCGCCATTAATTCCCAGGATGGGTCATCCGATGCCCAGGCCATTTCGTCCGATGGCACTAATATTAATTCATCCACCGATTCCGTCAGCAACCCCATACAATAACCATACATCGCATATGAAAAACATTTTTAAATCTTCTCTCTTGGTTGCGGTTGGGGCTTCGCTGATTTTGGCTCCGGCCGCACTGGCCGCCACCAGCACCCGCCTGACCGTGGCTAAAGCTGCGGCCGAGGCTACTGCCAGCAATTTTTGCACCAACTTTACCACGCTGGCGCAAAAATACCAAACCAATATTAACGCCCAAATTGGCAACCAGCAAACCCGCATCAATAACGAAATTAAAAAGGTCCAAACCAACCGCCAGAATGTAGACAGCACCCTGCAGCAGGACCGGACCAAGTGGGCCCAGAACCGCCAGGCCATTTATACCAAATTAGATACCAAGGCCGCCACTCCGGCCGAGCAGCAGGCCGTGGGCACTTTCCAAACCACGGTGGAAGCCGCGGTTACAGCCCGGGAAAATGCCGTGGATATGGCTATGACCGCTTACCGGCAGGCCTTTGACCAATTGGCCGGCCAGCACCAGTCCTCGGCTACCAGCGTATTAAGCTCATTCCAGTCAGCCGTGCAGGCCGCCATCAGCCAGGCCAGCGCCAGCTGCGCCGCCGGCACCACCCCATCCACAGTCAGGGCGACTTTTCAGGCCGCTTTGCAGGCCGCCCGCTCCGCCAGGACTTCCGGCGCCACGCAAATAGATAAAATTTCCGGGCCGCTGCAGCAATTGGCCCAAACCCGCAATGCGGCCATTCAGCAGGCCATGCAGACTTACCAGGCCGCCCTGCAGGCCGCCACCACCGCGCTCAAGACGGCTTTTAACACTCCGTCCACTACGACTACAAACACAACCGCTACAACCACGGCACAGTAATTGCCGACAAAATTAAAATACCCTCCGATAAAAAAATCGGGGGGTATTTTTAACTGTGCCTTTCCCCGTGGAGCAGCATATCCACCGCGTGCTCCATGGAACCGGCTTTGACCACTTCGCCGGCATTCACAAAATAAATTTCATCGGCGCTTTCAATAGTGTTAAGACGATGGGCAATAATCACCTGGGTGGTGGAAGCCGGCAATTTTTTTAAAATTTCATCCAGTAATTGTTCGGTTACGGTATCTATATTGGCCGTGGCTTCGTCTAAAATTAACAATTCCGGATTCCTTAATACCGCCCGGATAAAAGCAATTAACTGCTTTTGGCCCAAACTTAAACCGTCGCCGCTGGCCGCAATTTTGGTATCCAAACCCTGGTCAAACCGCGCCAGCAAAGATTCCAGCCCGGCTTTATTAATTTCCGCCGCTAATTCCGTGTTGGTAAAATGCGCGTAACGGCTGTTGCCGTACAAAATATTATCGCGGACATTGCCGGTAAACAAAAACGGTTCCTGCAAAATAAAGCCAATTTTTTGCGTGCGCCGGTCAGCATCGTAAGTCCGGATGTCGCGGCCGGAAAGCAAAATCTCGCCCATAGTGGGGTCGTAAAGCCTGGCCATTAAAGAAGCCGTGGTGGTTTTGCCGCCGCCGGTCGGTCCAACCAAAGCGTAAGTTTTACCCGGCTCCAGCTTTAAATTAATATGATGCAAAACTTCTTTGCCGTCCGGATACTTAAAGCTGACGTTGTTAAATTCCAGCAGCGGCGCGCCCGCTATGGCCTGCCCGCCTGCCGGCAACACGGTTAAATTGGTGTCTAAAGAAAGAATTTCGTGCACGCGGTCCCAGCTGGCCAAAGCCGCCTGGAAGCTGGCCCACAAAGCGGCCAGCTGGCGGAGCGGGTTGTAAAAATTGTTGGCATAGGAAAGGAAGCTAATTAACAGCCCAACGGTAAAATGGCCGGTGGAAATTAAAAAGATGCCGTAAGCCAGGACAATGAGCTGGCCGAGGTTGGAAGCCAGGCCGTAGACCGGCGTTAAAGTATTGTTGGCCACGCCGGCCGAAATGGAGGCATCATAATTTTTTTGGTTGACTTCCTGGAAACGCCCCTTAAAATAATCGCGGCGGTTAAAGGCAATAATAACTTTGAAATTATTTAAGCTCTCCTGGATTTCCGAACTTAAGCCGCCCAAAGTCTGCATGCTGGTTAAATTTTTACGCTTAACCCATGGCGAAACAATTTGCGTAAAAAACAGCAGCAGCACCGCGGGCAAAAGCGACGCCGCGCCCAAACGCAGGTTAAGGCTGACTAAAAATATGGCCGCGCCTATCATTAAAAACACGCTGCCCATAAACTGCACCAGGGACTGCGAAAAAAACGTGTTGATGTTGTTGGTGTCATTGTTAATGCGGGAAATTAAATCGCCGGCTTTGTTTTGGTTAAAAAAGGCCACGGGCAATTCCTGCAATTTGGTAAAAATAACGTTGCGCAGACGGTACAATACGCGCTGGCCCACGCCGCCCATCAGCCGGGTTTGGGCATAGCTGGCCACAAGGCCGCACAAATACATAACTAAAATAATCCCGGCATACAGCAGCACGCCATGGTAATTTTTGACCGGCAAAAAAGTATCTATAACGTGGGCAATCAGCAAGGGCGCCAAAAGGTTGAGCCCGGAGTTAACTATAACCGCCAAAAAAGCCCCGGCCATAATTTTTTTCTCTTCGGAAATCAACGGCCACAGTTTTTTGGCCGCGGCCGCAATAGAGGTCTTCTGCTGGGCCGAAGAAGTGTTATTTAACTGGTAGTTCATAAGCGTTGGTGCTTTGCTGGGAATTAAAAATTTGCACGTACTCCGGCGAGGTCGCCATTAACTGTTCGTGTTTGCCGGAGGCGATTTTCTCCCCTTCCATTAAAACAATAATTTGGTCGTAATGCTCCACCGAGGCAATTTTTTGCGTTACGGAAAGCAAAGTCATGCCCGGATAATTTCTGGCAATGTTGTCCAAAATCTGCGTTTCGGTTTCCGTGTCCACGCGCGCGGTAAAATCATCCAATAGTAAAATTTTTGGGTTCAGCGCCAAAGCCCGGGCCAGCATCACCCGCTGTTTTTGGCCGCCGCTTAAGCTGGCGCCGCGTTCGGAAACTATGGTTTCCAGTTTTTCCGGCAGGGCTTCCACAAAGTCCCGCAGTTCGGCCGTCTCTATGGCCCGCATAAAATCGGCATCCGTCACGGCAGTGTTAAAGGCAATATTCTCCCGCAGGCTCATGTTAAAAATAATGCTGTCCTGGAAGACAAAACCAATCTGCTTATGCAAAGCTTCCTGGTTAAAATCCGCCAAATTTTTGCCGTCAAACAAAATACTGCCGGCATCGGGCGGCATTAAACCAATTAATAAATACAGCAGCTGGGTTTTGCCGGCGGCCGTTGGCCCAACTATGGCGGTTTTAGTGCCCGGACTAACTTTAAACGAAACATTTTTTAGCACCGGTTTTTCGCCGTAACTTAATTCCAGGTTTTTAACTTCCATTTCGCCGTTTAAAACGGCGGTAATTATTCCCTCTTCTTTGGCGTCCGGCGCGTTAAGTACTTCCACCACCCGGCCGTACGAGGCCTGGGCCTGGGCAATCACGTTGCTCATAAAGCCAATAATTAAAATGGGAAAAATTAAAATGGCCAGGTAACTGTAAAAAGCCGCGAAGTCACCCAATGTCATACTGCCGGTAATGACCAAATGGCCGCCCAGGGTTAAAATTATTAACACAGCCAGGTTGGAGGCAAAGGTAATAACCGGGATCATGCCGGCAAACAGGCGTAAAATTTGCAGGCCCAGGTCCTGGGCCTGGGTATTGGCGGCTGCGAATTTGTCATATTCCGGCGCCTGGGAATTCAGCACACGGATGAGCGCCGAACCCATAATGCTTTCGTTAATAACCTTGTTCAGCCAGTCTATAACCTCGCGGGTTTTTAAAAACAGGGCGCGGACTTTGGTCAGCACAAAAAAGAAGGTGCCGCCAATTATGGGGACTATAACCAAAACGGCCAAAGCCAGCTTCCAGTTTATTAACAGCAACAGCACGCTGGCGCCCAGAATTATAAAAACGGAAGACACCAGGTTGACAATGGCCTGGGCCACAAAGCTTTTTACGGAATCTATGTCCGAGGTCAGGTTGGTCAGCAGTTTGGCCGGGGTGGTTTGCTGGACAAAGGCGTAGCTGTGGCCGGAAATTTTGGCCGAAAGGTCGCGGCGCAAGTCGCGCGCCACGCGTTCGGAGGCAAAGGTTTGCGTAATGCTCTGCAAATAAGTAAAGATAAAAATTAATACCGCGGCAACGGAAAATTCCAGCACAATGGTTTTCAGCGGCGAACCGCCTTTAATAAACGCGTCTATGCCATGCGCGATAATTTGCGGTACCCACAAAGTCAGGCCGTTGCTCAAGAGCGCAAGCAAAATTAAGACAGACAAAAAACCGCGGTATGGCTTAAGCATGCCAAATAAACTGGGTGTGGCCAAAGGTTTGATATCTGCCGGTTTTTGTTCCATGAAATTTAAGAAGGCCGAATTATTTTAACAGAAAAAGTGCATTTAGTCAAGAAAAATAATAAAAGACCGTGTTCAAGAACACAGTCTTTGTTGGCTTTTGGCCTATCAGTAGTTTATGCCGCAAAAGCTTCTAACACATCCTGCGTTTTGCGTACCCGGCCCATGCGCGTAAAGGTAGTTTTTACCGACATGTCGTGTTCAGCGGCCGAACGCCCAGTCATGGCATCTTCCACAAAAATTTGCTCATAGCCGTATTCAAAGGCAAAACGGGCCGTACTTTCCACGCCGATGTTGGTGGCAATGCCACACAAAACTATAGTGGTAATTTTGCGGCGGCGCAACTGCAAGTCCAGTTCCGTGCCATAAAAGGCGCCCCACTGTTTTTTGGTAATTACTATATCGCCATCTTTAGGCCCCATTTCCGGCACAATTTCCGCCCAATCCGGGGGCAGTTGCCTGTTGCCCCAGGGGTTTTCACCGTCGACAATAGGATTTAAGCGGTCCTTACCATCCGCCGAAGTGGCCACGCGCACCAAAAATACCGTCATACTGTTTTTCCTAAAAGCATCCGCCAGCATGGCGGCATTAGCCACGACATCTTTAGCCTCATAAGGCTGGCCTGGCATGCCGGCAATGCCTTTTTGCAAATCTATGACCACCAAAGCAGTTTGGCTTTTATCTATTATTTCCATTTATTTCCTAAGTTAATGATGTTTCAGCAGTTACTACAAAGAACAGGACTTTATCTTACAAATCTGCTAAAATACAGCTATGAGCGACCGTAAGTTACAAAAATTTTACTGGATAGCTGGCATACTCGGCGTAATTCTGGCGGGTTTGCTGGTCTGGCTGGTTTTGGATTTAAACCATTTATACCATTCCGGCATGTTACGTCCAACAACGGCGCGCATGCGCCGCCAAAGGCAGGTTATTATGTCCCCGTCCCAAATCCAGGATTGGATGACTTTCCGCTACATTAACAGCGTGTTCCGCCTGCCGCCGCAATATTTATCGCAAACTTTAAAAATCTCGGATTCTTATTATCCTAACCTGGTTATTTCCACTTATGCCGCATCGCACCAGTTAAACGCGGCCCAATTTTTAGCCTCGGTTAAACAGGCCGTTACCGCTTACCCCTTAGGGGGCACAAAGTGATCTTCCAGCTATCCAACATCTTAAGCAAGCTCCTAATTTACCGTTATTGGGCGCTTTTTTTAATAACTTTCTCCGGTAGTTTGGGTTTTCCGGTGCCGGCCGGGCCGGTCAGTATTGCTTCCGCGGCCTTTGCCGCCCAGGGGTATTTTAGTTTAGTGTGGGTTTTGGTTATTGGCAGCCTGGGCAATATTTTGGGGGATATCACCATGTACTGGCTGGTGCGAAAATTTGGCCGGCGCGTGTTGTTGTTTTTGCACCTGCGCAAATTGGCCGATTCCCCGCTTTTAATAGATGCGGAAAAAACCGCCAACGCCTACAAAGCGCCATTAATTATTTTAAGCCGCTTCCAGGTGCAGGCTACGGCCATAGTCAACATTATCGCCGGCCTGGGCAAAATGGATTTCCGGCGTTTTTTTGCTTTGGTGGTCTTTGGCGAAGTCCTGCAAATGGCTTTTTACGTCACCATCGGTTATTTGTTTTCCGATACCTGGCAGGCGCTGTACGCCTCGGCCGGCAAGTTTTCCTGGGTCATTTTGCTGGCCATGGGCATTATTTTTACCGTAGCCGCCGCCAAGATTGTGAACAAAAAAGTGAGTTAAAAAAGTTGGACTTTTTTTGTTTTGTAGCGTACAATTAATCGAGGAGGGAAAATGTCTAATCATAGAGATCTAAGAGCCGCTTCCAGAAGATTCGAGATGATGATGCAGGAAGGTACCGATCAATACCCCGCGCATCGGGATTTCCATTTGACTGGACAGGTGATCGCGGAATATTTTTTGGAACAGGACGCAAATGGAGAGCTCCAAATAATCACCAGACCTGTAAAAGAATCCGACATTCCATGAACCAAAACGTTATTGATCGCAATATACCACGCCTCCCTTTCGCAAGATTGGGAGGCGCTTTTTTATATTACAAATGGGTCATGTCCCCTTTACGGCTGCAGCCTGGCGTCGCTGGCCGTCATGGGTGAAAGCGTGGTCCGGGCGAGGTCGTAGCTGTTGGCCGGCACAATAAAGCCGGCCTGGCCGCCGTTACCGGTAAAGGTCGCCCAGTCCGGTACCGGAATGTTACCGGCCGGAGTGACAAACAAAACTTCCGGGCCGCTAATTATCCAGGTACCTCGGGGGTGGGCGCCGTCCGCCGTCACCACCACCTTGGGAGACACAGACAGGCCGGAATTGGTGACCGGTGTAACACTACTGAAGCTAAAACCCAAACCGGTAAAGGCCGGCGCGTTGGTAAAGCCAACTTCCGTATTTTGATAAACAATATAAACGGTATTATTTTCGAAAATTAATTCACCATTGGGGTAAGTATTGGCAGCGGCTATTGGAGCGGTTACGGGAGTTGTTGAAATAGGGGGCACAGAAATGGAAGCCGAATTAACCGTTAAGCTTAAGGTTATGCCCGCGGTGTTGCCGCTGGTGTCACTGGCCGTAACGCCAAAACTATTATTGCCCGCGGCCGTGGGAGTGCCGGAAATTAAACCGGTGGAAGACATGGTTAGGCCGGTAGGCAAGCTGCCGGAGCTTAAAACGTAGGTTAGGCTGCTAACGCCGCCGCTGGCGGAAATTTGGGTACTATAAGCTTGCCCGGCCGTGGCCGCCGGCAAACTAGTGCTGGAAAAAGTAATGCTGCTGCCGGCTGTGCCGCTGACAGAAACCGTAATACTGCCACAACTGCTGGCCGTAGCGCAAATAACAATAATAGAGGAACCCGAACTTAAACCGCTAATAGTTAACCCGTTACCGCTTAAACTTAAACTGGCCACGCTGGGCGCGGTATTGGCCGAAATATAATAGTTGCTGCCGCTACCGCCGGAAATAATATCCGTTAAAGTCTGGCCGACCGTTAACACCGGGTTAGTCTGGCTAAAAGTTGGAGTGGAGACCGTGGAAGATCCGGTCACAGCCGTCACAAACAGCAAACTGCACTGGCCGCCGCTTTCGCACACCGAGATATTACTGCTACCGGCTGAAATACCCTTAACAATCGCTGTACTGCCGTTAATTTGGATAGAGGCCACGGAGGAGTTGGAGCTGTTGGATACGTAATAGCCGCCGGCGCCGGAAAGCGTCACTGCGGAAACACCGCCAACATTAATGTTTAAATTATTCTGGCTAAAACCCACGGGCGTGCCGCTGCCCGAAGCGTTTACAGTTACCAAAAGCGGCAAGCAAGCCCCTCCGGCCGTACAGACATTAATAGAAGTACTGCCCGCGCCAATGCCGGAAATGGTAACAATATTACCGTTTAAACTGGCCTGGAAGACGCTGCCGGAATTGCTGCCCAAGGTGTAAGGCGAAGTGCCACCGCTAATTGTCACGCTTAAAACCTGGCCGACCAATAGCGAAAGGCTGGTCTGGCTAAGCGCAAAAGTCCCGCCCAAAGAGGTATAACCAACTGCGGCGGTTATGGAACCACAGCTACCCGAAGAAGAACAAACGGTAATGGTGGCGCTTCCGCTACTGTTGCCGGTTATGGTTAAATTACTGCCATTTAAAGTAGTGGAGACCGCGGTGTTATTGGAATTATTGGAAAGATAGTAGCTGGTGGCATTACCGCCGGAAATGCTGATAATTAGACTTTGTCCCACAGATAGCGAGGGAGCCGTTTGGCTAAAACTTAACGGCGAAGAACTCACGCTGCTGGCCGTGGCATTAATAATGCCGCATGAACTCATATCTGTTGAGCATACGGTAATGGCCGCGCTGCCGCTGGTGGCCGTGGTGGTTAACGTGACCACATTACCGCTAATATTGGACTGAATAGCTGCGGAATTGGAATTGGTTAACACGGTATAAGTGCCGGTGCCGCCGCTAATGGTAATGGGAACGCTCTGGCCCGGAGAAACCGTGACATTGCTGATGCTAAAAGTTAATGGTGACGCGCTGCTGCCATTGGTTACGGTCACGTAAGCGCTCACGCATACCGGCGCGCTGCTGCCAACATTAGAGCTGCTCTGCGTAGCGCACAAAGTCGCCACTGTGGAGCCTAAATTAATGCCGGTAAAAGTAACCTGGCCGCCGCTAATACTGACATTGGCCACGGAAGGGTTGGAATTATTGGAAAGATACAGGGAATTGGCTGTGGCATTGCTCACAGTCACAGAAGTAGACTGCCCGACTGTCAATGAAATTCCGGTCTGGCTTAAAGAAAGCGTGCCGGTAGTGGATAAATTCGGCCAGGAAACCGAAGCCGACTGCGGTCCGTTAATGCCGTCGGTACGCACGTAAACCACGCTGCCGCCCGCAATACCAAGACCGGAAGTGCTGATGCTGCCGGAAAAACTACCGCTTGAATTGGTGGTGCCAAGCGTAGTCAGTTCCTGCCCAACATTGGTTTGGGTATAGAACAGGATAACGGAAGCACTGGGGTCGCCGGTGACATTTACATCCACCGTATTGCCGTCGCCGGCGCTGGTTAAGGACAAAGTCGGGGTCACCGTAGCATAAACTGTACCGGCGGCGGCCAAAATTAGGCCAGCGGCCGCGACAAAAGCTAAAAATTTGATTTTTTGCATATTTTTATGTCTTTTTAAAATTTTTAAGGCATCTTCATTATACCCCTACAATCCCCAAACATCAAATATAACAGGAAAAAATAAGCCTAAAACAGACTTATCAACAGTTTTTAGGCGATTGGCCAAAATCCCAATATATTTTAAGATTTTTGTTATGTTTTGTTTAACTTTTTGTTATCTTTTTGTTATCCCGGTTGTTATAAAATAAAAACATGAAGAAATTTTTCATCATTCTAACCATTAGCCGGCTATTATTGCCCCTAATCTCCCTGGCCGCCGCACCACAACTTTACAGCGGCGTGATTACCGGAATTTTGGGTACACAGCTGCAATTTTCCACAACCAGCGGCGCATACTATAGCGTACAAACCCAAAATGTCTCCCTGACGCAGCGTTATGGCTCGCCCATGCAACTCTCGGAGTTTGTTGCCGGCGATAAAATCCAGGTTATCGGCCTGGCCAGGCCGGACAACAATATTGCCGCCAGTTTGGTGCGCGATATGTCGCTGTACGCGCACAACAGCACCTTTACCGGCAAAATTATCAGCCTCAATCCGCTCTCAAATTACCTAATAATAGACAGCCGGCAATGGGGCATGCAGACTATCCACACCAATACCTATACCGTGTTTAAAAAAAATTCAGTCAGCGCTACTATTACCGATTTAATCGCCGGCATGACGGTTACGGTTAAGGGCGCCTGGGAACGGACCAGTAAAGACGTAGCCGCGGTCTCGGTGCAGGCCGTAATCAGGCTGGTTAACATAGATATAACCGGCCGTTTGGTGATGCGCGGCGACAGCGCGCTTACGGTGGTGGGCAGCAATAACGCCATTTACGGCGTGAGTCTTGCCGGCGCCAAGCTGCTAAATAAAAAAGGCCAGCCTTTCACAGTTGGACAATTTATGATGGATGACATATTGCGCGTTTCCGGCAAGCACATTAGCGGCAGTACGGAAATTGCGGCCAGCCAAATAAAGGATACAACGAGATAAAATTAACTAAAAAATATGCCATTAATAAAAACACCAATAGAAGATTTACCAATGCCAGCGCAATTTATTGAACGCCGGATTTATGTAATAAGGGGGCAAAAAGTCATGTTGGATTCCGATCTTGCAGAACTTTATCAGGTGCCGGCATTTCGTTTAAATGAAGCAGTTAAACGCAATAATAACCGTTTTCCTCCGGATTTTATGTTTCAACTCACCCAAACCGAGGTTAAATCTTTGACATCGCAGATTGCGATGTCAAAACAGGAAGGCCGCGGTGGAAGACGCACTCTACCTTATGCTTTTACCGAACATGGCGTGGTAATGCTCTCAGCTGTGCTCAACAGCATCAGGGCTATACAAATGAATATTGTTATTGTCAGGGCTTTTATTCAACTCCGACAAATACTGGCGGAAAATAAAATAATGACGGAAAGGATACACAGCATTGAGCAAACTCAAAAAGAACATGGCACGGCATTAATCGGAGTAATTCGAGATATCCAAAAAATAAAAAACCCTCCGACAATAAGAGCTATAGGGTTCAAAATAAGATAATTCCTAAAATTCCGCCGGGTCGGCCACAAATTTGCCAAGGAGAATTAAGAATACCAAAGGCGCCACCAGCCACACGAAACCGGCCGGATTTTTGATGAACAGGGTTTGAATTAGCATGGAAAAATTTTGCTGGACGGTTACCGGCAGATAAGTTAACACGGTATTAATGAGCAGGCCGATTTGCAAAACCGAAAATACCAGGCCGAACAATAGGCCGCCCAGTTGTCGGCCGTCGGCCGAAGTGCGGAAGGCATAACGGCCCAGGAACATAAATAAAATCAGGAAGACGATAATAAAGGTGGCCAGCTGCTGGAGCGAAACTAAAGATGAAGGCAAGTGCCCGGAAATAGTCTGGCCCAAAAACGGCGCTTCTATAACCAATAGCTTGGCAATGTAAATACTCAATAAAATATTAATAATGCGGCCGCGGCCGGCGGTAAAAGCATAGAGCACACTGCCAATGGCCCAGGCGGCCAAAATAAACAGGTCCCAGCTTGGGCTGTGCCAGTTAAAATTTTGGGCCAATTGGCTAATTTGGCCAGCGGCAACGATGGAGACCATAGGTTATTGTTTTGCTCCCACGGAAATATTAATACTTTGTGAATTTATCATGCCCGCGCTGTTCACCACGGTTACTAAGACCGTGTAATTCCCGGCCGCGGCATAAGTATGGGTGGCTGTACTGGAACTGGATGTCACCGGAACAGAACCATCTCCCCAGTTAAAGACATAAGATAGCGGCGGACCGCCGGGACTTGTAGCCGAGGCGGTTACGGCTACCGGCAGGCCGGCCGTAGATGTGGGCGGCAAAGTTATGTTGGGCTCCGAAGGCAAGGAAGTAGAGACGGATGAAGGCGCGGCCGGAAGTGAAACGGCTGCGGGAGTAGTAGTGGCTCCAGTTTCAGTTGTGGACGCGGTTTTGCCGGCAGTTTGGTCATCCAAAAAACCAAACGGCTGGCCACTGGTGTCTGTCTGCGGCAGGCTGGCATTAAGCGTAGCGGCATCCTGATTATTAGGGGTATTTGGAGACGCTACGAGAGAGCTAAGACGGAGAATATTATCCGTCAGCGGAGAAACGTCCGGATTTGCGGTTAATGCCGCCAAATCATATTGGTTAGCCGGCAAAACCAAATTCCAGTTGCCACCGTTACTGACAAAAACTTCCGGGCTGGGGACAGGGATTAAACCATCCTGGTCATAGTAGTAAACCGTGCCCTTATAAAGCAACCAACTGCCCCAGGGGTGGTCCTGCTTGGCAGTCCTTAAAACATAATTCTGGGATAAAAGATAAGCCGAGGTATCACCATTAACTACATTACCGGCGGAATAACCCAAACCCACAAAAGCCTGCCAGTTAGTAAAAGGAATTTTTGTATTGCCGGAAATAAAATAAATAGTACCATTATCATTAACCAAACTGCCGGTTGGATAAGTGCCTACGGCCGGTACCGACGCGGGAGCGGCCGCGAGGATAGCGGCATAATCCAAAGCCAGGGCCGCCGATGACGGCAGGAACAGTAAAAGGCTTAAAAATATTAAAATTTTCATTAATTTCCCCCGCATTTTAATTAAAGCAAATATTATATTATTTTGTGATTAATTTTTGTTTCCGGTGGAAACCAAAGACTATTTTTATTATACCATATTTTTTAAAAACTGTCTTTTATATTTTCCCAAAAGCCATGGTCCACTTCCACGGTTTCGCCGCGCCCTTCGGCCAGTTGTTTTAGCAATTCTTTTTCTTTTTTAGAAAGTTTGGAAGGGATTAATACGCGGACGGTTACCAACAAATCGCCACGGCGGCCGGGCTGGTTTAAGTGAGGCACGCCTTTGTCTTTAACTTTTAACACGGTACCCGATTGCGTGCCGGAAGGAATTTTCAGCTCAATTTTGCCGCCCAAAGTCTGGACCATAATTTTGGAGCCCAGCGCCGCCTGGGTAAAACTAACGGGCAGTTCCATTTGCAAGTTAAAGCCGTCGCGGATAAAAGTTTTGGAAGTTGCCACCTGCATAACTAAATACAGGTCGCCCGGCTCGCTGCCGCGATAACCGGCCTCGCCTTCACCGGCCACGCGAATACGCTGGCCGTTGTCTATGCCGGCCGGAATTTTTACCGAAATAGTTTTTTCCTGCCGCAGATTGCCGGAGCCGCCGCAAGTGGCGCAGGCGACCTCGGGTATTTTACCCATACCCTCGCAGCGGTCACAGGTGGTGGCCGATGCAATATTGCCAAAAATTGTCCGCCGCTGGGTTCGGATTTGCCCCTGCCCATGGCACTTTGGGCAGCTAATAACTTTGGCGCCCGGCGCCGCGCCGCTGCCGCCGCAGTTTTTACAGGCATCTTTTTTTTCCAGGATAATGCTTTTTTCCGCGCCGAATACCGCTTCCTCAAAAGTCAGGCGCATGCCAATTTCCAAATCTATACCGCGCCGGCTGCGGCTTTCGCGCTGCCGGCCGCCGCCGAACATATCGCCAAAAATATCGCCGAGGTCAAATTCAAAACCTTCGCCGCCGGCGGAAAAAGGGTTACCGCCGGCAAAGCCTGCAAACGGATTGCCCTGGCCTTGGCTACCCTGGTAAAACCCGCCGCCGTTCCTCTGGGCCTGTTCAAAAGTGCTGCCGTAAGTATCATACTGCTGACGCTTGTCCTGGTTGCCCAGTACCTGGTAAGCTTCGTTGACATCCTTAAATTTCTGCTCGTTGCCCGCGCCTTTATCCGGGTGGTACTGGTGCGCCAGCCGACGGTAAGCTTTTTTTATGTCATCAGGCGAGGCGGATTTGGGCACGCCCAAAATTTCATAATAATTTGTGTCCATAAGTAATTACAGTCCGGCTTTAATTTGCGCTATCTGGTTAAGTTCATACTGGCAAAAAGCCGTCGGGGTATAATTGTCCGTAAAGCCGGCCGGGACCGAGGCGTTTTCAATGGCCGGATTCATAACGCAGCCGGTTTGGCTGTTATGGTCCAGGCCCAGCTGGTGGCCGAACTCATGCAGCATGGTGGATTCCTGGTATTGCGGCAGGGCGTCCGGATAGCCCAGGGTTAACTGGGTCAACTGGTAATTGGAAAGCACCATACCGAATTCCTCCACGGTCTTGCCGACTTCCTGGGAAGAGGAGGTAAAATCATCGGCATAAATGACAAAAATAATCGGGTCATTAAAATTATATTGCCTTTTGTCCACCTGCACCGCATGGGCAATAACGGCGTCAGTCAGCGTACCGGAAGGCAGGCTGTCCATGTCATAAACATTTGTGGGCCGGCCGGTCACGGCCGTGACCTGCGCGGCGAACTGCCGGACCACGCTGTCCGGCAGGTTATCCGAATCCGGCTGGTCAACTTCAATATCAATGGGCGTGTTGCCCAACAAATAGTCAGCCCGGGCATCGCCATCCTGATGCAAACTTAGCAGGCTACGCAAAATTTGGTAATGGCCGAGCTGGAAACGGGTAGTCTGGTTAAAGCTGCTTGTGCTGCTGCCTAAAGTTGCCACTTTAAGATAAATAAATATCCCAAATATGATAATTAGCAGGCAGAGACAAAAGGCTTTAAATGACATAGGTTTGTCTTACTTGACTTCCTTAAATTCCGCGTCCACCGGACCTTTGTCCGCTGGCGGAGGAGTTTGGCCATCCGCTGGCTTAGCAGCCGCCGGAGGCGGATTCTGTTCATACATGGCCGCCCCTACTTTTTGGATGGCGGCGGAAAGGCCATCTATAGCTTTTTTAATGGCTTCCACATCATCTTTATCTTTAATATCTTTAAGGGCCTTAATTTTTTCTTCCACAGCGACTTTGTCTTCGGCCTTGGCCTTATCGCCCGCGTCCTTTAAGGTTTTTTCGGAAACGCCGATAAGCGTATCAGCCTGGTTGCGCGCCTCCACGGTTTCTTTGCGCTTGCGGTCTTCTTCAGCGTGGGCTTCGGCTTCTTTTTTCATCCGTTCAATTTCATCTTTATTTAAATTAGATGAGCCCTGGATAGTAATATGCTGTTCTTTGTTGGTGGCTTTATCCTTAGCCTTAACGCTTAAGATGCCGTTGGCGTCTATATCAAACGTCACTTCCACCTGCGGCACGCCGCGCGGCGACGGCGGAATGCCGTCTAAAATAAATTTTCCCAAACTTTTGTTGTCGCTGGCAAATTCGCGCTCGCCCTGCAGCACGTGGACCTCTACGGATGTCTGATTATCAGCAAAGGTGGAAAATACCTGGCTTTTAGATGTCGGGATAGTGGTGTTGCGGTCAATCATAGGCGTACGCACGCCGCCGGCAGTTTCAATTCCCAAAGTCAAAGGCGTAACGTCTAAAAGCAAAATCTCCTTGCCCTGGACGTCGCCACCCAAAACCCCGGCCTGCACGGCCGCGCCTTTGGCCACGGCTTCCATGGGGTCAATGCCGCCTTCCACCTGTTTGCCAATATATTCTTCCACAAACTTTTTGACCACGGGCATGCGGGTGGGGCCGCCGACTAAAATAATTTTGTCTATTTTTTGCGGGCTAAGCTTGGCATCGGTTAAAGCCTGCTCCACCGGATGCTTCATTTTTTCCACAATCGGCTTGACCAGTTCTTCCAGCTGGGCGCGGGTAATCTTTTTTTGGAAATGCCTGGGCCCATTGGCATCGGCCGTAATAAACGGTAAATTGATGTCGGTTTCCAAAGTCGTGGACAGTTCAATTTTGGCTTTTTCCGCGGCTTCGCGCACGCGGTTCATGGCCATTTTATCGCCGCTAATATCTACTCCGCTTTCTTTTTTAAAGCTATCCACTAAATAATCAATCAAAGCTTTGTCCATGTCTTTACCGCCAAGTTGGGTATCGCCGCTGGTAGACAGCACTTCAAAGGTAGCCTGGCCGTCCACTTCGCCAAAATCCATAACGGTTACGTCCAAAGTGCCGCCGCCTAAATCGAAAACTAAGATTTTTTGATCCTTCGTCCCGGACTTATCTATGCCATAGGCAAACGCCGCGGCCGTAGGCTCATTAATTACCCGCACCACTTCCAGGCCGGCGATTTCGCCGGCGTTCTTTGTCGCTTGGCGCTGGCTGTCATCAAAATAGGCCGGCACGGTAATTACAGCCTTGCTGACTGGCTGGCCCAAAAAACTTTCCGCATCCTTTTTAATTTTTTGCAAAATAAACGCGCTAATTTGCTCGGGAGTATAGTCCTTGCCGTTAATGGTGTACTTAAAGTTAGTCCCCATTTTGCGTTTGGCTTCAAACACCGTACCTTCCGGATTGGTCACGGCCTGCCGGCGCGCCGGCTCACCTACTAAAAGCTGGCCTTCTTTGGTAAAAGCCACATAAGACGGAAAAGCTTTGCCGCCCAAACTGGCACCCTCCGCCGCCGGAATAATCACCGGCTTACCAGCTTCCATAACGGAAGCAGCACTGTTAGAAGTCCCTAAATCTATCCCTATAATTTTTGCCATATATTTCCTTTAAGTTAAAAT
Source organism: Candidatus Doudnabacteria bacterium (assembly GCA_903908535.1). Lineage (GTDB taxonomy): Bacteria > Patescibacteriota > Doudnabacteria > UBA920 > UBA920 > CAIVSE01. The sequence continues at coordinate 20 of CAIVSE010000054.1, read as the reverse complement.
TAAAATTTTAATGCTAAATT
>CAIVSE010000053.1 GCA_903908535.1 Candidatus Doudnabacteria bacterium | reverse complement strand
CAGCCCATGTTTAAGGGTTTCAGTCCCTGTTTTGGGGTATCATCTTCCGCTGGAATAATGTGCTCGGGGAGGTATCATCTTCCATTGTACAAGACTCAGTTTTGACAAATTTTGGCTTATCCAGTATAATGCTGGTAATATGAACTGTCAGAATAACCATTTGGAAACACTAATAATTCAGCGTTTAGTAGCAGAAGGTCAGGAAATTAGCTTAAACCTCTTAATTAAGGGTTAAAATGAGCCAATTTCCTGGCTTTTTATTGTGCCACCTGCACAATGGGACCCATTGTGCAGAGTTGTAACAAGTCGCTAAAGCCGGCGTCTAGTTTTCCGTTAGTCGTTCCTTTGTTATCAATCCTTTATCAAAGACAGTCAATATGGCCCGAAATATCGGGCCGCGGTCGATATATTGGCGTATAAGCTTTGGTTTAAGGCTATAGATAATCGTTATTATTTAAGTTTTTCTTGGCGACCTCTAGAGCGCCATTAAATTTTTTAAATAATAATGTCCCGATCATGAATCGGGAACAAATTAATTAACATTTTTTCGTCATTATTGATTGTCTCAATTGAATAATCAATAGATGAAAAAAGGAGTTTACAAATGCTTAATTCTGTCGCAAAGAAACTCTTTGCAGTAGGGTTAGCCGGCTCCACCGTTTTAATGGCTTTGGCCCCGTTTGCCGCGCACGCGCAGGTACACGCCGCCGGAACCAACGTACTTGAATCCAATGGCACTGTGGCCATGGTCGGTACAGACGGTCAGCTGCACCCCTACACTTCTGCCGGTGCGTTTTTGTCCTACGGATTTAACTCGTTTTCTTCCGTAGTCACTGCCACCTCGCAGGACTTAGCTTTGCCTACCAGCAGCTTTATTCCGCCGCAAGACGGCAGCATAATCTGCTCGGACCGCGGAGCTGATCAAGGCACCTGTTACTTTATTTCAGGTGGCCAAAAGTTTGGCTTTACTTCAGCCGCGGTCTTTACAGGCCTGGGCTTTAGCTTTGCCCACGCCGCCAATGGCGATGTTTCCTGGATGACTATGGGCAGTATGCTCATTAACAGCTCCAGCCAACAGCACTTGCCCGGCACTTTAATTGACCAAAACGGCACCGTTTACTTAGTTGGTACCAACGGTTTATTGGGTATCCCGGATTTAAATACTTTTAATTCCTGGGGTTATTCCTTTAACAACGTGGTTCCGGCTAATTCTGCCGACAGCAGCTTAACCCAAACCGGCGTTATGGCCTTGCGCCAGGCCGGCCAGTTAAGCCCCACTAACACCACCACTACCTGTACCACCAACTGTGGCGGCACTCCGGTGGTTAACGGTACTGTCACTGCCACTTTGGCTTCTGACAACCCGGCTGCCAGCACTTTGGTTTCCACTACAATTTCCACTCCTCAAACTCCGGGTGAAACCGGCGCTGACCTTGCCCACTTTACCTTTAGCGGTACGGGCACTGTCACCCAGGTTGTGGTTAACCGTATTGGTGTGTCCTCCGATGCCAGCATTAACAACGTTTACCTGTACATGGGCAACAACCGCATCACTGATGCCGGTTCATTCTCCAATGGCGCGGTAACCTTTGCTAACAGCAACGGCTTGTTCACTGTGAACGGCTCTGCCGAAGTTTCGGTCAGGGTTGACGTTGCCGGCGGTATTTCCGGACAGACCATTGGCGCGCAATTGGCTTCCTTTACAGTTGCCAACGGTTCCCCAATGGCCACCTCCATTTCCGGTAATTTGTTTACTGTTGCCCAAATAAGCAATTTGGCCACGGTGACTGTTTCCAGCTCTACCGTCATTTCTTCTTCCGGCGCGTCTTTTGGCAATAACGCCAGCATTAACGCCGGCACTACCAACGCGGTATTGTGGAGTGCTCCTATCAATGTGAGCCAGCGCACTGTATTGTTAAAATACATTGCCTTTAAGCAAATTGGTTCTATTTCCCAGTCTGCTATCCAAAACTTGAAGTTAATGATAGACGGTACCCAGTATGGCTCTACTGCCAGTATTACCAGCAACGGTTCCAACAGCAATGTTGTAATCTTTGACTTAACCGGCAGCCCTGTGAGCTTAAACACTGGCAGCCACACCTTGGCGTTGAACGGTGATATTATCTCCGGCACGTCCTATACCTATAACTTCACTTTGCAGACGGCAACTGACGTAGTGTTCTTTGACACCAACTACATGGTGAACGTTCCGTTTGTTAATAGTGCTACCAACCAACAGGTTATTCAGTTGAGCCCTGGTACCACCACTATTAGCGCCGGTAGCGTTGCGGTCCAGTTGGACCCAACCTTTAGCGCTACGCAGTTCGTAAAGAACGCGTCCCAGGTAGACTTGGGCCAGTGGACAATGAAGGCCTATGGCGAAGCAGTTAAAGTCCAAAGCCTCAATGTGGTTTTGAACTACTTCCTTTCCAATGGTTCCACTTACGTGACTCCGTCCAGCACCGATGGTTTTAATAACCTGTCGTTGTTTGTTAACGGCGGCCAGGTAGGTTCTTCCCAGAGCGCCATTAATCCGACTGTCGGCGGTTCTCCGGCCGGTAGCTCTCCTACTTATACTTTTGGTTCCACCAACCTCTTTACCATCCCGGCCGGCACAACCGTGACCGTGGAAGTAAAAGGTGACTCGGTAATCAACAGCACGGATGCCGTAGCTGTGGTCCGCGCTGACATAGCTACCCCTGTCAACTCTTTGCAGGGTGTAACTTCCTTTGCATTGACCGGTGGCCAAACCTACACTGGTGTTTCCTTAAGCACCAACGGTAGCACTGGCACCCTTAATGCCAACACGGGTTATTCCGTGCCGACCTTTAGCCCGAACATGTCCAACCAGCACATTGGTTCGTACGTGATTCAGGCCGGCAGCGCGGACGGTGTCCGTGTGACCAGCTTAACCGTTGGTTTAAATACCCATGGTAATTTAACCACCAACAGTTTTGCCAATCTTTATGTTGTGACTCCGAACGGCCAGACCACTCCGGTTCAGCCTTCCGGCAGCAACAACTTCTCGGTTAACTTTAGCGTTCCCATTAACCAAACCGCTACCGTGGATGTTTACGCCGATATCAGCAATGCTACCGGTACCGCTTCCACCACTATGTTTGGTACAGGGCAGGGCGTAAGCAGCAACCAGTCTGTGAGCTTGGCTTCTTCCGCTTCTCCGGCGGCTGGCCAGACCATTACCGTTTCTACGGGTAGCTTGGGCGCTCCGAGCTTGTTGACATCCGCTTCTCCGGTGGCCCAGTTAGTGGCCGCTGGTAGCACGAACCAGGCTATTGCCACGTTCTTTGCCACCAGCACTTCCGGCACCACCATTACCGAGTTAGGCTTTAGCGCCTCCGGTACCGGCGCCACTTTGGCAGCCGATGCCATTAGCTCTGTTACCGTAGGCGGCGTTACCACTCCGATGACCGGTACCACCTCCTTGGTTACCGGTTTGAACATTGCCGTTCCTTCGGGTTTCGGCGGTGTGAACATACCGGTTACTGTGAACTACACTCCGTTTGGCGCAACCCCGAACTCCAATGTCCTCGTACAGCTCATTTTGAGCCACATCAAGACGGTGTCCGGCGGTCAGACCACCACGGTTAACGCCCCGGTTTATGCCAGCGGCGGTACCATGACCCCGGTTTATTCCCCGGCCATGCTTGTGGTTGGCACTGTGCCGACTGTAACTTTGGCGGCTCCTTCCAGCGTGTTGACTACCGGTACGCAGGAAATTGCTACAGTGACTGTGACCCCGGGTTCTACCGGCAACATGATTCTTACTCAATTGCCTGTAACCCTTGGCACTTCCACTATTAACATCCTGCCGTCCAGCCTTTCGTTACAGGTTGGCAACTCGGTTATTGCTACCACCCCGGGCAGTGGCACTGGTGTGTTTGAGGATCTTCTCATCACAGGCGGATACAACATCCAGGCCAACACTCCGGTTACATTTGCTATCTATGGGACTGTAACAGGTTCTACTGGTGTCGGAGGGTCATCCTCTGTGGTTACCAGCATTCAGCCTGCTTCCAGCTTCCTCTGGACTGATGTTACGGGCAATGCCGCTATCACCTCTGGTGGTACGTACATTGTCAATTACCCGACTGGTTCTGTGTCTATTCACAACTAGTTAGGTAGTCTGACGAAGGTAAGTTTCCAAAAACTCTAAATTTGGCCAAAACCCCGTTTTCGCGAGAAGACGGGGTTTTGATTATGTTTGACCGCGCGGGTAAAATCGTTTAATATATTATCATGGAACTTGAGGATGTCAAGAAAAAAATTACCCCTGTTTTAAAAGAATTTGGCGTGGAATATGCCGGTGTTTTTGGCAGTGTGGCCAGGGGAGAGGCTAACCAGGAAAGCGACGTGGATATTTTGGTCAGGCTTGGCCGACCCACGGGCATGTTTAAATATATGCGTTTAATTTCCAGCCTGGAACAGTCTTTAAGTAAAAAAGTGGACTTGGTCACAGAGAGCAGTCTTAATAAATTTGTTAAGCCTTACGCCATGGCTGATTTAAAAACTGTTTATATTGAAGATAAATCTTCAATATAAACTCGTTCGCTCATCCCGATTATAATCGGGATTCGCTCACATCGTTTATGAAAAAAGATAGCGTTTACATTGAACAGATTTTAGAATCTATCGGGAAAATAAGAAAGTTTACGGAAGATTATACTAGAGAGAGTTTTTTTAGTGATCAAAAAACGCAGAGCGCCGTAATTATGCAACTGGCTTTGATTGGCGAGTTAGCAAAAAGAATTTCCGAAAACAGCAAGGCACAAATTAATTTACCATGGAAAGACATTGCGGGATTTCGCGACCGGGCCATCCACAATTACTACCAGGTTGATTTAAATATTGTTTGGGATACCATAACCATGGACTTGCCTGAACTTGAATCTCATTTAAAATAAAGTCCTCTTTCCCATGAACAATAAAAAATGGATAGCGGTAGTATTCGCCATTCTCGTAGGTTTAACGCTCCTGACCCCTTTTTTGGTGTTTAAGGACCTGTTATTCCCGTATGTCACCTCCAAAGCCTATTATTTGCGGATTTTGGTGGAAATGGCGCTGCCGTTTTATTTGTATTTGGTTTTGGCCTACAAAGAATACCGGCCGAATTTTAAAAATCCCATTACTATTTCCCTGCTGGCTTTTTTGCTGTTTAATATTGTGGCCGGCATTTTTGGCGTTAATCCGCTCCGCAGTTTTTGGGGCAATTACGAGCGCATGGGCGGCATAATTTATTTGGCCCACTTAACCCTGCTGTATTTTTATGTTTTGCTTTTGGGGCAGTTGGGTATGCAATACATCCGCCGATTTTTTGTTGCGGTTATTTGGTGCGGCGCGGCCATGGCCATTTACAGCGTGATGGTGCAATTGACTGGCAACCACTTTTTTATGGCCGACCCGTCCTATCCCCGTGTTAGCGCCACCCTGGGCAATCCCATTTTTTTGGCCAGCTTTTTAATTCTGCCAATGTTCCTTACGGTATATTACATGGTGGGCGAAGAAGCCCGCTGGAAGCAGGTTATGTACGGCATTATCGCGGCCATGGAACTTTATTGTGTATTACTTAGCGAAACCCGCGGCGCCGTAATTGGCATAATTGGCGGTCTGTTTTTGGCGGCCGTGGCTTATGTGGTCTTAACCAAAAACCGCCAATTGCGGCTGTGGGGCGGGGTAATTATTGCTGTTTTTGTAATTGTGGCGGCCGGCGGTTATGCCTTCCATAACGATTTACCGGCAGGCGGCATGTTGCATCGCGTGTTCAACTTAAAAGATTCCAATACCGAGGCCCGTATTATCCAGTGGGGCGTAGCTTTACGCGGTTATGCACAATATCCTATTTTGGGCGTGGGTCCGGAAGACTACTATGTGATTGCCAATAAGTATTATAATCCGGCTATTTATCAGTACGACCCCAGCTGGTTTGATAAACCCCACAATTATCTGATAGAAGTTTTGGTGACCAGCGGCATTTTTGGCTTTATCTCTTATATCTCTCTTTTGGGCTTTACCTTATGGGCGCTGTGGCTGGCTTATAAAAAAGGCTTTTTAAACCTGCTGGAACTTTGCCTGCTGGGTGCCGGCTTTCTATCTTATACTTTCCAAAATTTTACAGTGTTTGATACGGTTTCCGCCAGCCTGACCTTTTTTGTGTTTGTGGGTTTGGCCGGATATTTGTGGCGGGAAAGCCGGAGTGAAGACGCGGAGGGCAAAAAAAAGTTAACCCGCGGCCTTCAACCCGCCTTTGTTAATACCGTGGTGGCGCTTTCGGTAATAGTGGTTATTTACGGCTTGTGGGCTTTAAATTTTACCGGCATGGAGGCCGGCAAGGCCGTGAACTACGGTTATGCTTACAGCGGCGTGAATCCGCAGGTGTCGGAGACTTATTTTCAGCGCGCCATTTCGCTGCCATTTTACTTTGATCCAATCCAGGTTTCTTCCAAATATGGCGAGTTTGCCACCAATTTGGCGCAAAACCCGGGAACCCAGACCTCAGACTTTGTCAACCAGATTTTGCAAAACGCCATTGCCGCGCAAAAAGACGCCATTGCCCGGGTTTCCAACGACCCCACGGCCTGGCAGGAATTGTCCACCTTGTATTTAAGTACGGCCATTTATAATAAAGTCCCGCCGGATCCTGAAGCCTTAACAGCGGCCCAGCAGGCCGTGGCCCTGGCACCCGAGCGCCCCGAACCAACTTTAACCGAGGCCCGCATTGCCCTGTACGAAAATAATTCCACCACGGCGGAAAGTTTGCTGGAAGGCGTGGTTAATAATATACCTTTGGATTACGATGCCAAACTACAGCTGGCCATTGTTTACGCGTATAACAACCAAACCGCCAAGGGTTTGCAAATCGCCCAGCCTGTTTTGGATACCGGCTATGTGCCGGCGCAGACCAATGAAATTTCCTGGATGGGTCAAGCCTATCAGGACGAAAATAATTTTGCCGCGGCGGCTAAAATTTACCAAATTCTGGTAACGGCAAATTCCAGCGACCTTCAGGACCAGTGGAATTTGGCGCAAATGGACGTTAAATTAGGCGACACCCAATCCGCCATCGCCATTGCCCAGCAATTAATGGCCGAAGACAGTAAAGACGCGGCCCAGTTCCAGGCGTTCATTAATTCGCTAAAATAAAGGGGACATGACCCATTATCAAATGGGTCATGTCCCCATTTCCCGGTACACAGCCTCTGTTTTATCAAACATTTTTTCCAAAGTAAATTCTTGGCAACGTTTAAGGGCTCTCTGTGAGAGCTCTTTTTGCTCCGCGGGGTTGTTTATTAAATCTTCAATCGTTTTAGCAAGAGCTGCCGGGTTTTTTGCCGGAATAATTATACCGGCATCACCCAAAGCTTCCTTGTTGCCGCCTACGTCCGTGGCTACAATAGGCAAGCCGGCCTGCATGGCCTCAAGCAGGACATAGGGGAAGCCTTCGCGGCAGGAGCTTAATACAAAGGCGTTAAAGGCCTTTAACAGCGTTACAGCCCGGGGTTGGTAGCCGGCCAGGGTAAAAATACCGCCTAAACCGGTATTTTTTAGTTGTAGCTCTAAATTGGCGCGTTCCGGGCCCTCGCCTATGACCACGGCGTGGACTTTGGCCCTGACGTTGGTTGGCAAAAGGGCCACAGCTAGTATTAAAACATTTATGGCTTTGCGGTTATAAAGCTGGGCCACATTGCCCAAAATAAATTTATGTTCCGGCAGTTTTAAGGCTTGCCTGGCCGCGGCCGCTTCCAAAAAGGGGATAGCCGGAATGCCATTATGGATGGTAATAATTTTTTCCGGCGGTAATAAATGATGGGCCAAAGCCTGCTGCCGGTCCTGTTCCGAAACTGTAATAATGGCGCCGCGGAATTTGGAAGCGAATTTTTCCAAAAAGGTGTAAGGCCATTTTATATACCACGCCGCGTTTTTAAAGTAAAAAAAGCCGTGGGCGGTAAATACAACTTTTGCGCCGGCCAGCTTGCCGGCCAGGCTGCCCAAAAAACCGGCTTTGCTGGAATTTAAATGTACAATGTCGGGGCGCTCTTTTTTAATCAAATTTTTAATTTCAAAAATAGCCAAAACATCATGCCAGGGGCTGACATTGCGTTTTAAATGGCGCAGGGGAAAAGTTTTTATGCCCCGTTTTTTCGCCTCATCAAATAATTGGCCGGCTTCGGTGCCGGCCGCAATTGCCCCGCCAAAATGTTCCGCCATATCCAAAACATACTTTTGCGCGCCGCCGCCGTCCGCCTGGGTAATAATGTAAAGAATGTCCATACCTGTATTTTACCTTAAATCAGCTTGGAAATCCATGTTTGGCGTGGTATTATTAAGGCATGATAAAAGTTTTGTTTGCGGCCTTAAAGTACGATTATGGCAACCCAAAAAATGGCCTGTCCGTGGAATACACCAATTTTTATGATGCCTTAAAGCATATGGCTGGCGTGGAGGCCGATTTTTTTGGCATTGATGAGGAAACGGCAAAATTGGGATATGATGAGGCTAACAGGTTGCTGGTTAAAACTGTAAAAGAAACACAGCCGGACTTGGTATTTTTTTATCTTTTATCGGAAGAATTCAAACAGGAGACAGTCAAGGAAGTCACCAAGCTGACCAAAACTTTTAACTGGTTTGCGGATGACCACTGGCGCCTGCCCGTGTTTTCGCGTTTTTGGGCGCCCTTGTTTACGCTGGTTTCCACCACTGACCCTAATGCTGCTGCTCTCTATAAAAAATACGGCATCAATAATGTCATTAAGACTCAATGGGGCGCCAATCAGCATTTGTATTTTCCGCGGGAGCCGGAAAAAAACCCCGGAAATTTGGGCATTACCTTTATAGGTAAAAAATTCGGCAATCGCGGAAATTATATAAACAGGCTTTCGTCAGCCGGTTTGCCGGTAAAGGCGTTTGGCAACGGCTGGCCGGCAGGCCGCGCCACCCAGGAACAAATGCTGGAAATATTTTCTTACGGCAAAATAAATTTAAATTTTTCCGAAACTTATCTTGTCGGCTTCAAATCCAATTTAAAGCTTTTGGCTAAATTGTTTATGGAAAAGTCGGGCGACCGCTATAAATTTGTCGGCCATCGTTTTCCCGACAATATTAAGGCGGCCCTGGGCACCAAACATTTATGTATTAAGGGCCGCGTATTTGAAGTCCCGGCCTGCGGCGGATTTTTGCTGACCGGGAAAATGGATGATAATATTACCGAGTATTATGTGTCGGATAAGGAAATTGTGGTATTTGATAATATTTCCGATATGGTGGAAAAATGCCGCTATTATTTGGAATATGAAACGGAACGTGATAAAATAGCTAAAGCAGGGTATGAGCGGACTTTAAAGGATCATACCTATGAAAAACGTTTTAAAGATATTTTTACACATTTAAATCTTAATTTATAAACACATGCCAGAACAAAAATTTGCCTTGGTTTGCGGCGGCGGCGGCTTTATTGGCAGTCATTTGGTAAAAAAATTAAAGAGCGAAGGCTTTTGGGTGCGGGCCGTGGATTTAAAGAAGCCGGAGTTTGGCTTAAGCGCGGCCGACGACTTTGTAGTTGGCGACTTGCGCGACCCACAGGTTTGCCAAAAAGTTCTTGACAGGCCTTTTGATGAAGTCTATCAGCTGGCGGCCGACATGGGCGGAGCCGGTTATGTTTTTACCGGCGACCATGATGCTGACATTATACATAATTCCGCCCAGATTAATTTAAACATGGCCTATTTCGGGCAAAAGTCCGGCATTAAAAAAATCTTTTATTCTTCGTCGGCCTGCATGTACCCGGCTTTTAACCAAACCGACCCGGAAAACCCCAAATGCAGCGAAGACAGTGCTTATCCGGCCGAGCCGGACAGCGAATACGGCTGGGAAAAACTGTTCAGCGAGCATGTTTATTTGTCTTTCCGGAAAAATTATGGCCTGGACGCGCACATTGCCCGCTTCCATAATATTTTTGGCCCGGAAGGCACCTGGCGCGGCGGCCGCGAAAAGGCGCCCGCTGCCATTTGCCGCAAGGTAGCCGAGGCCAAGGACGGCGGGGAAATAGAAATTTGGGGCGACGGCAAACAAACCCGCTCGTTCCTGTATGTAGACGAATGTCTGGAAGGCGTGCGCCGCTTAATGGATTCAACAACTTTTTTTGGCCCGGTTAATATTGGCAGTGAAGAAATGGTCACCATAAACCAGCTGGCGGAAATGGCCATGGAGATAGCCGGCAAAAAATTAACCATTAAACACATAGACGGCCCCTTGGGTGTAAGGGGACGAAACAGCGATAACAAATTGATTAAGGAAAAATTGGGCTGGGGGCCAACGCAAAAATTGCATGACGGTTTGGTCAAAACTTACCAGTGGATAAATGCCCAGTTACAGGCCACAAAATAGCCAAAATGAGCTTATTTGACCTCTATTGACACCTAAAAGACTCTTTGATACTATTAAATCAGAGAGTTTTTTAAAACTATGCCTGAAATTAAACCCAACGAAGTTTATACCACGCAGGAAACGCAGGAACTGCTAAAGATTAGCAACAGCACTATTAAGCGCCTGCTTAAGAGCGGGCTACTTCGCGCCAATAAAATTGGCAAGCAATACCGGATTATGGGCCACGAGATTTTAAAAATGCTGTCGCCGGAAGTGGACAAAAAAGCTACGGAAAAATACCAAAAAATTAAAATCAGCGCCAGGGAGAAAACTAGAGACTGGTAACTTGTATGGACAGAGAATCCCTATCTTACCGAACATTAAAAAACGTGCTTTATAGCATGGTCGGATTTGTCCTGCCTATAGCATTTTCGGTTTTTATAACTCCGGTGGTTGTGCACCGCCTGGGGATTGAAACTTACGGGATATATATTTTAGTTAATACAATTTTAGGTTTTCTCGGGTTGCTGGATTTGGGATTAGTCAGTGCCTTGGTTAAATATATTTCCGAATATGAAGCCTTGGGCAGGCGCGATGAACTTCGGGAGTTTTTGTATAGCGCCAATACCATTTACGCGCTGGTTGGGACATTTGGGTTGCTGATTTTTTGGGCTTTGGGCATTTTTTTCTTACCGCTATTTCATATTACCGGTACCAGCCAGCACAATATTTTTGTGGTATTCTTAATGGGAGGCGTGATATTTTTTATAAGTTCTTTGAATAATGTTTATACTACCATTCCAATGGCGCTACAGCGTTTTGATTTAGTTACTAAAATTAACTTCGGACAGCTGGCTTTTTTAAATGTTGCCACTTTAATTTTAGTAATAATGGGGTTTCAGCTGAAGGCCATTTTTTTGATCAATATTGTTTCTTTATTGATATTGAGCGGATTTTATTATTTTTATAGCCAAAGATTATTGGGGAGAATCCCTTTACGGTTCGGTTGGTCTGCGCGGGCCCTAAAAAAAATGTACCGTTTTGGGTTTTTTGCTTCTGTATCCGGAATAATGCAAACGTCTTTAAGCCAGTTAGACAGGTTAATTATCCCAATTTTTTTGGGACCGGCCGCGCTGTCATATTACAGCCTGCCGGGAAACGTGGCGCAAAAAACTACAACCGTAGTCGGCAGTTTATCCGGAGTTTTTTTCCCTCTGTCCAGTAGCCTATTTAGCCGGGGGCTAATGGAAAAGCTTACTGAAGTATATAGGAAAATTATCAGGAATTTAAGTGTCGTGGCGGCTGCCATTGCTGTTCCTATAGCGGTGTTTGGATACAAAATTTTATTTTACTGGCTGGGCAAGAATTTTGCGGATAAAGGCCTTGTAATTTTATGGATCCTGGCCGCGACTTATTTTTTATTGGCCGTATATGGTACTGCCACCAATTTTTTAATGGGTATGGGCAAGGTTAAATTTTTAGCCTGGTCGTCGTTTATTTTAGCCTTGATTAACATTATTCTAATGGCCCTGCTAATTCCTCGCTATGGCATAGTCGGGGCGGCTTGGGCTTTTTTGGGCGGGGCTTTACCAATTATAGGCATTTTTTTCTTTATGGAAAAAAAGTACATGGGATTGGGGGATGTGGGGGCGTTTTACGCCAAACTGTTTGGGAAAATTTTTAT
>CAIVSE010000052.1 GCA_903908535.1 Candidatus Doudnabacteria bacterium | reverse complement strand
GCGCCAAATCTCTTGCCACAGCCGCAAGCTACAGCAGTGGCCGTTAAAGTCCGCCAGGACGAGCAGGAACAATTATCAGCGCCACGCTGCCCACGCTGTAACGTGGAAATGCGCAGGTACGCTTCCAAATTCAAACCAAATACTTACTGGCTGGGGTGTCCAAATTTTCGGGTAAATGGATGTTTGGAAAAGTTACCAGCGTAAATAAAAAAAATAAGGGTAACCGCTCTAGACGGATACCCTTATTTTTTACACTTGAATTTGGGGTCGATAACCACGATTCCAAAAAACCCCTGAAAATGCTATAATTTAGTCATAATTAAAAATAGGTAAAAAAATAATTTTTATGGAAACCATAAGTCAACCTCTTTCAGAGAATAAGCCAAGGCTCAGCCCTGTAAGGATTGCTTTATTTTGTTTTACCTTAATTAATATCTTGATTTACGCGTTGGCTTATTATCAGGCGCATTTGGATACTAGCACGTGTAAAGGTAATTTGTGCGGAATGGCAAATTTCGGCGCCACAATGATAGCTTTGTTTTCTGCCCCTGTTGCAATAATAATTCAGCTAATAATTTTGTTTTTCAAACCAGTCAAGTATAATTTGTTATATGCTTTAGTGGTGATTGTAGCAAATATTATTTTATTTTTTGGGATAGGAATTTTTAGATAAATTTAAAAAAAGGCTACACTACAATAAATATCTTCCTCATCTATGGCACAAGAAATTGAAAACGGCAGGAGCTTGCCGCCTAAAGCTAAAAAAGTGGCTACGCTTTTGGGTGTTTTGTTAATTTTAGGCTACTTGTTTCTGCTATTAAATCCTCCGACATCTGGTGGCTGGCAGGCCTTTGGCCTAGCATTTTTTATTACACTTTTTCTTATGCCGGTAATTTTTATTATAAGCGCACTATTCGTATTATCCCTATTCCAAATTCGTCCCGCAAAAAATTTCTTTCTTATCTTGATTATTATTTTGGCAGTTGATACTTATTTTTTGATCTCCAGTGGCCAGCCGCCTGCTAACTATGATTATAGCTCGGAGTTCCCTTTAATTTTTGTGTTTTTGATCCTTCCGGCTCTCATAATAGCTGGGATAAAAATTTTTAGTCTTATAAAACGAGAAAATTAATTTTTAAAAAAATGAAAAAAATATTTTCAATCTTAGCAGGTATTTGCGTTATAAGTTCGTTTCTGGCTCCTTTGCAAAATTCTGCCAAGGCTTTAACTTATCAAGAACTTAGCCAAGCCCAGCAGGGCAACGTTTTGGGTGATAGTACTTATCTGTACCCAACCGGCAGTTTGGTAAACGATAGCGGTACGATTTATTTTATTGACGGTACAATTAAGATTCCATTCACCAATTGGCAAGCCTTTGTTGGACTGGGCTATTCGCTAAGGAATGTGGTCAAAGGCGACTTGTCAGCCTATACCCCATCGGCAAGCTATTCTATTACCACAGCCAATGCCGACCATGCTTGGGGCAGTTGGCTTTTGTATAACGGCACTGTCTACTACTCTACTCAACAAGGCTTGGTTCCGGTTCCGTCGTGGGCAGTATTTTTAAACAATGGCGGACAGAGTAAATTTATTGTAAAAGCCAATAAGTACGATTTAGCGGATTTGAACAATAATCCCAATTTGCCGACTTTGGCAATGAGCGATACACGGGTAACAGGCCAACAAACACCTTCCAATACTTTGGCGTTCCAGCCTGTTTCCGTTCCCGCTACAACTTCACCATCGACTACAGCTTCAACGCCTGCGACCGCGACAACTACCACAACATCAACTTCCACACCAGCAACCCAACCCGCGGCAACCCAGCCCGTAAACACCAGCACTACCCCGGCCATGAATTATTTGCAAAAGCAGGCGTTAATTTTCCAAATTGACCAGGGCTTTGGCAATGGTATTATTCAAAACGAAGACTCCGTAGGTTTGCAGCGGATGATCACCACCTTGCAAGCTTTTCAAAGCAAGTACGAAGTTTATGTGACACTTTCATCCAGGCAGACCGACAAAACTAAACTGGATTGGGTTTTGGGAATATTAGCGCAAAATAATATCCCGTTTATTTTGGAAGTTTACGCTTCTGATGCTTTAACCCTGGGCGTTGACTCGGTCAACAGCCCGTACGATGTCCAGCATGGTAGAGAATTATCAGTGGCGCAACTTCAGCAGTATAAAACCAAGTACGGTAATATGTTTGCCGGGGTTAGGACTTTGGAAGTTTTTGCGGAAAACTTTACTGTTTTGGCTTGCCAACAACAATCGGTTAACTGGTGCGATTCGTTCAAATCAAATTTGCCCAGCGATCATTTTTACCAAAAATCTTTCTTGGAAGATTACGTGAAGTTTGCCCATAGCAACGGAATGTTTTTGCTGTTTACCGACTTTTATTGGTCTGCATACCACCCCTGGAGTTTTGATCAGACGGTTGTCAATCAGCCACAGAATGAACAAGATTTGCAGAATTTAGTAAAAGCATACCCTAACACCGTAGTTGTAGCTTTTGCTAATAACGAACCGGCTCAAGGGTCTATGGGTAAAATGAATACGTGGCAAACTGTCGTGCAGCCTTATGTACAGTACGGTGCCAAAGGTTTTGGGCTATCGGACCAAAGCTGGATGTGTACGGACGAAGCCAATTGCCCGGCCAGCACGCTTTCCAACTGGGCGACCGCGGCCTTTAGTTCAGGAGCGCTGGTCGTACAAACCGAACCTTACTGGTACTGGTGGAATTTTCCAGTGGGAGCCATCGGCCCGCAAAGTTCAAACTATACGACTGACCCCCAATGGACTAACCGCGGTTATGCTACGGCAAACTTAACAACGCTTGCGACCGCGCTAGGTGTTTCCTTGCCTGCCCAAAATACAACCGTTACTGCTACGCCTACCGATAATTCTACCTGCGGAAACATTACGATTCCAAGTAATCTTACAACAGGGCAATCATTTACCGCGACAGTTTCTGTAAATAATACCGGCAACACTACATGGGCACAAAATTCATCTTCCAACCCCAACCCTTACCGTTTGGGCGCATTGGACTTTAAACAGCCGCCATATACCTCCAGTATTTGGGGCTCCCCGTATTACGAACTGCCGGTTGCTTCTGTCGCCCCAGGAGGACAGACAACTTTTACCATTAATTCTACGGCTCCGACCACTGCGGGTAGTTATACTTTTGGCTGGCAGATGTTCAAGTTCGGAGTGGCCTGGTTTGGCCCGACCTGCCAACAAACCGTACAAGTTTCTCCGCCCGCTGATCCGACATTAATAACTAACGCCAACGCCGTGTGCGCTTCTCCCGGCACTAGCGCGACGATTTCTTGGACACCGCCAACTGCTTACAGCACTTTTTATTTGCGAGCTAAAATTTTACCAAATCCCGCAGATGGTTCAGCGGTAATTTGGAACGACAGTTTTACAAGCTCAAGTTATTCATTTAGCACGACCCCAGGAACAACCTACCAATGGTGGGTACAGACCAAAGACCCGCAAACTGCCGCAGCTGGAACCGCTGTAGGAACCACCTTTACCTGCCCGGCTAATTAAAACTCGGTAACAGGAAAATGTAATATCAAAAAGTGCCCAATCCGTTCAATTTTCCAAAACCCAGACCCGACCAGGGTGCTTCAAAATTTAAGCCGGTTGAGTTCCCGAAAAGGCCTTATAATATTGTTAACAGCTGGGATAGAGACTAACTTTCCACTTTGCCCAAATCGGCCTTTAGTGGCTGCTCTTCAATTTCTAAATCAGCTTTAACCCCAGTATAAAGGGGACATAAAAATAGCCCATACTTATGGGTTTAAACTTTAAAATCAATTTAAAATCAATTTTTGCTTGACATTCCCAGCCAATCTGGTAGTCTTATAGTATAGATTTTCGCTGAAGGCCTGCCCTTTTTGGCAGAGAATGGTCCGCCTCTGGCGGATAGGCGAAGATCTGCCCGAATACTGCCTTTTGGCGGGTGTCCATCGCAAGATGGGATAGGGACAGCCAACCGCTTAACAATGTTGGGTTGCCGAGCTATTGACAGCTCGGTTTTAAATTTCCCGAATAATTTTTTGCTTGCCAAATTTTAT
>CAIVSE010000051.1 GCA_903908535.1 Candidatus Doudnabacteria bacterium | reverse complement strand
TGAAGGTAAAAAGATTCTAAAAAAGATTAACTTATCCACTTTTGTATTTTATCCTTAATTATGCTAGAATAAATTAAAAGTACAAAAAGTGGCGGGGAACAGAAACAAAAATAAGCGGTTCTCTTTTTATCATGCGCAAATATAACCATAATATCAACCAATTTAACTTCTCAAAAGGCGCTAGCGGCTTCACGCTAATTGAACTTTTGGTGGTTATTGCAATTATCGGTCTTTTGGCTTCCGTGGTCTTATTGGCCTTAAACGGAGCCAGGGCCAAAGCCAGGGACGCCAAGAGGATTGCCGATATGAGACAAATGGCTACCGCTATGGAAATATACTTTAATGATAATTACAGCTATCCGACCGCGGGTGGCGCTATTTTACCCGCGACGGGCATCGGCCAGCCAAATATAGTGCCCAACTATATCGGGAAAATGCCCATAGCCCCAACTCCGGCCGACAGTACTAATTGCAACGGGGCAACCAACGGCGGCAATGGCTATTATATGTATGCCAACAATGCCAGTAATTCTACCAGTACTTATGTAATTACTTTCTGTTTAGGCGCCGCGACCGGCGGCTATTCCGCAGGCCCTCATACGCTTACTCCTTCGGGGATTCAGTAACAAAGAAACAAAAGCGGGACAAAAGACTAGCGTTGGCTTCTTGTCCCGCTTTTTAATATCCCTATAATTTGCGGCGGCATAATCGCAAGCCAAGAAAATCCTTGACACACTCAGGGCGACGCATTGTTTTAAACAAATTTTTGCGGCGGCGTCGATATAGATCATAATAAACGGTTACCGTAGTCGGCGGAATTATCCCTGGTTACCGAACTGCTTTTGAGTATCATACAGCTTTCTTAAGCGACGATCAATTTCCTGTTTCAGCAGTAACGGATTAAGTTGTTCGTGTTCTGCCCTGAGTTTGTTTTTTACTTCTTCCGATACTTTTTGATGTTCTAAAATTCTCTGGTAAGGAGTCTTGGCAGTTTTCTCATACGTCCGTTTGTATTTGGACTGCAGCCTTTCTTTGGAAGTCTGCCGCCTGACGGCAATAAAATGCAGCAGGTAGAGATTTAAAATATCATAAACGGCATTTAAGGCATCGGCAGCTTCCGGACAGCTGAGGGTTTGATAACCGATAAACTTCCTCACGGCGTGTCCATTCCTCTCCTCGACATACATGTTATCGTTTTTGTGGTTCGGCCTGCTTCTGGATAATTCAATTCCCATTTCCTGACACCACTCCATGACCATGTAGTTAATAAATTCACTGCCGGTATCGGGATGAGCTCCCAGCCATGTAAAAGGCATTTTCTCTTTAACAGTTTTCATACTGGCTCTGGTGGCAGTTTGACCCTTGTTCCATTGAGCCCGAAGGACCGGCGTTAAAGTGGCGGCATCCGTGTAGTTTAAGGTGTAAACCGCGTCACCGTAAGCAGAATTTGAGTGCCTGACGGTATCAATTTGTCCGAAGCCCGGTTCCTTGCCCTCCCAAGGACCCAAAAATATCGGTACTAAGTGTTTAATGTGGGAAGGCTTGGTATCAGAAAGTCCTTTTTTCTTTCTTCTGGCTTTTTTAAAACCACCGACCCTGCGCTTAACCGTACCCTCACTCATAACCAATAGTTTTTCAGTAGCCGAATCTCCATACTCCCACAGTTTGTCCCGTTTAAGAATACTGACATACTCAGCAATCATCGGGTGGAGCAATTCACCACAGACCTCACCACCGGCCTGCCAAATAGTTTTTAAAGCCAAGGTGACATCTGGCGTGTAGTATTCTGACCGTCCACGGTTTTCTTGTTTACCGGTCTCCTTCATTTGCAAGGCGCGGAATTTACGGATTGCGGCCTTGCGGTGCATGCCGGTAACAAAACATACATGCTTTAAAATGGATCCTTTTTGTTCTTTTCCTGCCTTGAGATAGGAGTGCAGGTGCTCCTGGAATATATCCTTTTTTGTTGCCATAATCATATACGATTACGGTAACCCATTTATGAGCTATCCACTAACCTCTTGGTAACAGTTTTTATGAGCTGGAAGGACATTTTGACTTACTATGTACATTTGTTATAAAATACTGTTATACTTTTTGGATATTGGGTTTATGTCAATTGCGGACTGCCGGGAAGGGAGAGTAGTTCGGAATAATTTTTGAAGGGGGAATTTGTGAGGATTAACAAGAGGTTGGATCCGGCTCAAACCGGCACTGAAGCCGAGAAGTTGCAATCGAATTTGAAGAAGCGCGTGGTTGGCCAGGAAGAGGCCGTCATGCAAATCGTAAACATCTATCAGATGCATCTGGCCGGTATGGGAGATTCCGGCCGTCCCATCGGAAATTTCCTCTTCCTCGGACCCACTGGGTCGGGGAAGACGCGCATGGTGGAAGCCACGGCGGAAAGTCTGATTGGCGACGTACGGGCGGTGGTAAAAATCGACTGCGCCGAGTTTCAGCATAGCCATGAGATTGCCAAACTCATCGGTTCGCCTCCGGGCTACCTGGGACACCGCGAAACGCATCCAATACTCAGCCAAGAGGTGCTCAACCATCACCATACCGAGAAGGTTAAGCTTAGCTTCGTGCTTTTCGACGAGATCGAGAAGGCCAGCGACGCTCTATGGAACCTGCTGCTCGGCATCCTTGATAAGGCCATCCTGACTCTGGGCGACAACCGGCGTGTGGATTTTTCGCGTGCTCTGATCTTCATGACCAGTAACCTGGGCGCTTCGGAGATGCTGCAGCCGAATCTTGGGTTTGCGGCCGGCGAGGCCGCGCGCCAGCAGGCCGCCGGTGTGGTGGACAAGAAACTGGACGACAAAATCTCGCGCGCGGGCGTGGAAGCAGCGCGGCGCAAGTTCCCCCCCGAGTTTATAAACCGTATCGATAAGGTGGTGGTCTTTAAGCCGCTGGGCGAAGCGGAGCTGCGCAAGATCCTGACCATCGAGCTGAGCATTGTGCAACAGCGCATCTTCAATTCGGCCAACGGGGCGCCGTTCGTGTTTTTGTTGACCGAGGCGGCCCGCGAGTTCCTGCTCCGCGAGGGCACCGACCTGAAGTACGGGGCGCGCCATTTGAAGCGCACTATCGACCGGTTGCTGGTGCATCCTCTTTCCAACCTGATCACAAGCGAACAGGTGCGCGGCGGCGACCTGATCTGCGTGGCTTTAGGCCCGGCGCTATCTGGGTTGACGTTTTACAAGACGGCGGAGGACATG
Source organism: Candidatus Doudnabacteria bacterium (assembly GCA_903908535.1). Lineage (GTDB taxonomy): Bacteria > Patescibacteriota > Doudnabacteria > UBA920 > UBA920 > CAIVSE01. The sequence goes on along the minus strand of CAIVSE010000051.1, from coordinate 1,486 downwards.
CCGGTGTACGTCATGGCGCAGATGGTGGACAAATCCATCACCCTGCCGCCATTGCCGGCGGCGGATTCGAAATCACCTCGCGCCGCGACTGTCGCCGCAAGGTCTCCGCGGCGGTAAGCTGGCTGTAAGCTCAAGCCGTTCGTTTTCAGGGAGGGGAAACGGACGGCTTATTTTATTCGCGACGTAGGCGAGACAAAGTAATTCTTTAGGAATTACTTTGCGAGCCGAGGAGCTAAGAAAGGTTCAATACCTCGCAGCTCTGCTGCGATAGCACCCCTTGCTCTTGCAGTAATACCTCGGAGTTCTACTCCGAGGAACCTTTATTTAGCTGTGGATTATTTAAGCGTTTTGTACTCAAATGTCGGTTTTTAAGGGTTTTTAACGGGGTTGACGCGCCCTCCGCCTTTTGTTATCTTTATTGAAATGGCTATACGCAATTGTCCCAACAAAATATCAATTTCCTACCCCGCCCTTAAATAGGGAATGGGGTTATTTTTTTACCCACATTATCAATAATTAATTATAGTGGGCAATCCGCCATAGCTTTAGCCGCGACGGATGACCAAGTAAATAATCTAATGAGATCGATTGAAGGCATAATAGTAAATATAGACGACCAATCCCGCGGGCGGGTGGAAATCGGCGATGACGGGATAATAAAATCGGTCGGCAAAGAAACCGGCTTGGCTGACGTGGTGTTGGGCGATGAACTGGTTTTTCCGGGATTTATAGACCTTCATGTCCACGCCCGCGAGTGCGCGGACCACTCCTGGGATTACAAGGAAGATTTTACTACGGCCGGCCAAGCCGCCATAAACGGGGGAGTCGTCGCGTTCGCGGATATGCCGAATAACCCGGTACCGCCGGTGGATGACAAAAGCTACGCGGATAAATATCGGCTGGCTAAAAAATGCGCGGTTGATGTTTTGTTGTACGCGGGTATTGGGCCGGGGACTAAGCCCCTAAGTGTAGTCAGCCGATTTATCGGCTCACAAAAACAGCCCATAAACTTGTCCTGTGCAATGACTACAGGGGCTGTCCCATACAAAGCCTTTATGGGGCCTTCCATCGGCGAGTTGTTTTTTAAAACTCAGGAAGAATTGGAAAGCGCGATACTTAAGTATAGCGGTCAGAATATAAGCTTTCATTGTGAAGATCCGAAAATTTTGGAAGAAAATAAAAATCAGCCGACTCACGAACAGCGGCGGCCGGCGCGGGCGGAATCCACAGCGGTGGATTTTGCGATACAGCTGATTAAGAAATATAATCTCAAGGGAAAAATTTGCCATTGTTCCACTTCCGAAGGGCTGGCGAAAATCGTGGCAGCCAAAAAAGCGGGGGTTTCTGTAACAGTTGAAGTCTCGCCCCATCATTTGTATTATGATGAAACAATGGTAACCGACGGCAACCGTAAATGGATGCAAATGAATCCGCCGCTGCGTACAAAAAAAGACCGTTTGGCTTTAATAGAAGCGCTGCGTGATGG
>CAIVSE010000050.1 GCA_903908535.1 Candidatus Doudnabacteria bacterium | reverse complement strand
GGCGGACGTAAAACAATATTTGGACCACACCCAATACAAGCTCTACGATTTAATTTGGAAGCGCACCATTGCCTGCCAGATGGCGCAAGCCGTGTTGGAACAGACAGGGGTGGATGTAGAGGGCGCCCCTCGTGGAACGAAGGGAACCCTCGCCACCTTCCGCGCCAACGGCCAAACCATAAAATTTGACGGCTTTATTCGCGCCTACACCGAAGGCCAGGATGAAAAAGCCGAAGACGAAATAGAAGGCGTATTGCCGGAACTTAGCGTGGATGAAAAGTTAAAGCTGCATTCTCTGGATCCCCTTCAACACTTTACCGAACCGCCAGCCCGCTATGGCGACGCCACGTTAATTAAAGCTTTGGAAGCTCACGGCGTGGGACGCCCTTCCACCTACGCGCCAACTTTAAGCACCATCCAGGAGCGCGGCTACGTAACGCGCGAAGACAAAAAATACGCGCCCACCGAGGAAGGCTTTTTGGTTAACGACATGCTGGTGGAAAATTTTCCGGAAATTGTAGATATTAATTTTACTTCACACATTGAGGAAGAGTTTGATGAAATTGCCGAAGGCAAAATTAAATGGGTGGAAGTCATGCGGGAATTTTACGGCCCGTTTAAGACCCACCTTAAGGAAAAGGAAGCCAGCGTGGAAAAGGAAATTATTGTTTCCACCATACCCTGCCCGCATTGCGGCAAAATGATGTTAATAAAATACGGCCGCATGGGAAAATTTTTGGCCTGTCCAGAAGAGGGAAGCAAAATTACCCAGCCCATGCCGGAAGAGGCCGCGCAAATTAAAGCTTTGGAAGAAAAAACCAAAGATGAAAAGTGTCCCATTTGCGGCAAGCCTATGAAGGTTAAGCGCGGACGGTTTGGATTTTTCTTAGGATGCGTGGACTACCCCAAATGCAAGGGCATCAGCAAAATTTGGAATAAAACCGGGTTTAAGTGTCCAAACTGTTTGGCTTCAACCGACCGTCACGATAAGCCGGGCGATGTGGTGGAGCGCAAATCCCGCGGCCGGGGCAAACCGTTTTACGGCTGTACCCGCTTTCCGGACTGCACGTTTGTGATGAATACTAAACCGGAAAACCAGCAACAGCTGGATGAGGCCTATAAAAACTGGAAAGAAAACCCGCCGAAACCAAAAAAAGTTTTTAAGAAGAAATATTAGACTGATATTATATGAATTTTACTATACAAAATTTCCAGGAAGTCGTACCAAAACCCTGGGGCCGCGAAGTTATCTTTACTCCCAAAAACTTACAGCGCACCGGTAAATTATTGTTTATTAATGCCGGCAAACGGCTATCTTTCCAATACCACGACCAAAAAGAAGAAACTTTGTGTTTGCTGAATGGCCAAGCCAAATTATGGCTGGAGGACGCGTCCGGGAAAATCCAAAAAATAGAGATGGAACCCCAAAAAGGTTACACCGTAGTACCCATGCAAAAACACCGCCTGGAAGCCGTCACAGATTGTATGGTGGCCGAAATTTCGTCCCCGGAAATCGGCACTACCTTTAGGGTTGAGGATGACTTTAACCGGCCTGATGAAGATCTTGACATTTTGGTAAAAAATCGGTAGAATACAATGAAATAGGAGGAACTATAACATGTCGAACAACGGCGCGGGTTTGGAATTGGAACAAACCATTCGCGTGAAGCTGGATTATGCCTTAAACAGCATCCGCAACCTTTTGACCCTGATGATGCTGGAAGTACAGCGGGAAATCTACGGCTGCGGCTATGCTGAAATTCCAAAAACGGACCTTGTGTCCGTAAAAAATATTTTAGCACTGCGGGCCAAGTTACAGGCTGACAAAAACGCCAAAGAGCGGTTATATGCTTTACGGCGGATAGCCAAGTTTCTGAAACTTTACCGGCTATTGGAAGCCGGACTGACCGAATGCTATGAAACGCTGGTCAATTACGCCAAAGACTTACGCCTGCAGGCCAGTAAGACCAGCTCGCTGGCTACGGAAATCATCGCTGACACCGGCTTTAAGCGCGTGGAAGAAATTGCTATTGGCGGGCTGGCACCGGGAGCCTATCCGCACCCAAAAGTGATGGCCTTAATCCACCAGTGCCGGAACATGACAATACTGCATCGGCAGGGACTAATTTTCGTGGACAATAAACTGCTGGGGCAAACCCTGGCTGATAGGCTCAATGAAGTCGACCTGCGCGCTACAACCTTGATGGGAGCGCGCGCCGGCAATAAAATCGCGCACGGACAGGCCTCGCAGAGGTTCCTAAACGGCGAAATCAAATTTTTGGTCTGCACCTCGGTGCTGGAAAGCCAAAACTTTCCGGAACTGCAGGCCGGCGGGATTATCTGCTACACCCTGCCGCAGACCGCCGCCTCCAAAGAAGCCAGACAAGACCACGCGGCCAAAGACGAACTGGCTTTTATTTCCAATTTGGTGGCCAGCCATAGCCCCGACGGCTCATTCTGGCTGCTCAAGCGGAAAATTCGCCAACAAACCAGCGAAGCAGTGCTGTCGGCAAACCGTCCCGTTGTTCAAATGAACCTGACCATTCAATAAGGGATGCTCAAACCCAGAGACCTTCGCGGCCTCTGGGATTTTTTTAAATTAAGAACTTATTTCCACCTTGGTTATGCTGGTAATCTCCCGCAGGCTGTAATGCGAAGTAAAACTAATATTATCGCCGCCCGGCACATATGGGTCGCGCATAATGTAATTGCCGTTACTGCCGCTGGTTAAGACCACGTAGTGGCCGCCGCCATATGCGGTCAGGCCGACGATGACCGGATCGCCGCCGGCCAAAGTAGCGTCTATTTCCGAACTGACGCGGCTGGCTGTGGCGCCGTCAACCGTAATAGTATTTAATAAATAAGCCGGGTAATAGGCGGCAAAATTATTGGGATTAGCGTTAATGGTGGCCGGGGTTACGCTCTTGTAACCGTAATGGGTTAAAACCATGGCCATGGCCGTAACCAAACAGCCGTCGCTGGCCATGGTGTAAGCCGTGCCGTCCAAAGGCTGTCCGCCCCAGGCGGAATCCCGCTGATTATAATAACAGCCCCAGGCATCGCAGGAAGTCTGGCCGGAAAGCAAACCGTCGCCGCCGGCGCCTTCGGTAAATTTGGAAAAACTTTGCAGCTGGGCCTGGGCCTGGGCTAAAAGTTTTTGGTAAGTGGATTCTTTATTGTTGGTCTCGGCCAGCAACCGGTTTTTGGAAGTCACAGTGGTATTAAGCGCCTGTTGCTGGGAAGTTAGCGAAATATTTTCTGTGGCCAGCTGGCTTTGCTGCTGCTGATAGCTGGTTTCACTTGAGGCCAAAACCGCTTCCTGGGCCTGGAGCTTTTGTGTCTGTACCTGCACGGCATCCTCTATTTGCAAATTCTGGTCGTAACTTTGCCAGGCCCCGGTAAGACTGCCGGCCAGGAGCATATCCACCACCTGGGATTGGTCATCCATCTGCTGGACGTTGCGCAAATCTTCGGCAAGTGAAACCTGATACGAAGCAATTGCCTGTTTGATATCGCTTATTTGCCCATCCAATTGCTGAATTTGCGTTTGGGTGGATACAATTTGCGTTTGGGTTAACGCCGCTTCAGCCTCCACCTGGGCGCGCTGTAAATCCAGGGTATTAATAGCTGTCTGCAAAGTTTTTTTATCCGCACCGGCCTGTTTTATTTCCTGCTCATATTGGGCAATTTGCTGGTTTAACGCGGCAATTTGCTGGCTTTGGCTGTCGGCTTGGGCCAAACCCGCGTTGAAAACGCCAAAAGTTGGTACCACAGCGCATATTACCGCCATTAAAATACAAAAAAATTTCCGCATACAAAAAGTATACTATCTAAATATAGTATACAACAATGTTCATTCTATTGTTACCCTAATCTATTTGTAAATCCAAATGCGGGCCGACATGCCGCTTTTAAGTTCCGGATAGCGAGCCGGGTTAAAACGCACGTAAATATCAAATTGGTCGGTGGGACGCTGGTTAAAAATATTGTTGGTGGCGCTGGCCGTGGAAGTTTGGCTAATCTGGTCCACCACGCCGTAATAGGTTTTGGAGCCAAAAGCGTCCACGGTGAACTTGGCCACGTCGCCGACTTTAATGCTCTCCAGCCCCTTGTCTTCATCAATGTGCCCCTGCACGCGCATCTGGGTGGGGTCAATCATAGTCGCCACCACAGCCTGGCCGGACAGGGCGTTTTCGTATTGGCCAATATTTTGGTTAACCGAAACCATTATGCCATTTACCTGCGATTTGACGATTTCATTGCCCACGCGCGCTATAGGCTGGTTAACAATAACGCTATCGCCGTCATTAACAAAGGTCTGCTGGAGCACGTCGGAACTGGAAGGTGAAAGGCTGATGATGGGCGCTTCAATAACGGACTGGTCTATATAAATATATTGCGAGGACACATATAAATACAGGCCAAGCCCGCAGGCTACCACTATAATAATGCCAATTAGCCAGGAAGTTTTAGTTTGAGCCATAAAATTAAAAATCGCTAATTTTATCCCCCGCGTTTAAGCCGGAGGTGACTTCCACCATGCCGTTGTCGCCGGTGAGGCCGGTGGTAATTTGCCGCCGCGCGGACCGACCGCTGCCGGGTAAAAGCACAAAGCTATTGCCGCCGTCATCCAAAACCAAACGCGAGGGAATTTCCACTACATTGTCTTTTTCAGAAGCAGTTATTAGGACATTCCCGGTCATGCCGGAACGGATTTGGGAGCTTGGCTGGGTAAAATACAAAGTTACATGGTAAGCCGGCGAACCGTTAAAGGTGGTCTCCGCCGTGTCCACGGCCGTAACCTGGGCCGGAAATTGCGCGCCACTGCCGTAAGCATCCAAAGTCACTTCCACGTTTTGGCCGGACTGGACTTTGACCACGTCAGTTTCCGAAGCATAAGCGTCCATTTTGAGTACGCCATTGTTGATAATTGAGAGCACCGGCACGTTGGGCGAAACCACCATGCCCGGCTGGGCCACCACGTTACGGATAATGCCGGCAAACGGCGCCATAATGGTGGCGTTGCCCACATTTAACTCCGTGCTGCTCACCGCCGCCTCTGCCGCGGCAATTTGAGCCTGGGCCGCCTGGATATTTGAAGCCGCAGGCGCGGCCTGTTTTAAGGTTAGATTGGCCTGGGCCTGGGCCAGAGCGCTTTGCGCGCTGGCAACCTGATTTTGGGCGGAGCTCACAGCCACAGACTGCGCCTGTAAAGCGGTTTGGTAAGCATTATAGTTAGCCGTATAGGTGGAAGCGTACATATTGGGAATGCTTAATGTCCAGGTATCGGCCGGCGAAGGGTTGCCGCTAAACTGGATGTAAAGGCCGCTTTGGCCCAAAGCTACCGGCTGGGTTTGCACGTTGCCGCCGCCGGTTTCCAAACCGGAAACTGAAAATTTTAAACCGCCGCCGGTTTGATAAATGCTAATTGAATACTGCCCTTCGGCGGAGCCGCTGTAAGTTCCGGTTATGGCTGGCGCAACGCTGTCGGTATTGCCGGCGCCGGCCACCGCGGTTAAAGCCGTATTAAGTAAAGTATTATAGGCATTTTTTACCGCGGTATTTTGCTGGTCAATGGTATTGGCCAAAGTGGTGCTGGCATTTTGTAAAGCCACTTGGGCGGAAGTTACCGCGGCCTGGCTGACGGCAATATCCTGGCTGGTGGCGCCATTAACCAGGCTGGTATAGTTAGCCCGCGCCGCGGCCAGGGCGGACTCTGCCTGGCTAACTTGTGTCTGCTGGGTCGCGCTATCCAAGCTGGCCAGTGTCTCCCCGGCCGTCACCGTATCGCCATCTTTGACATAAACTTTAGAAATTTGCCCCTGCTCCTGGAACGACAAATCCACGCTGTTATCCGAAGACACGGTCCCAGGCATACTGACGGTGCTGACAATATTACCGCTGCTGACATTATAACTACCCAAGCTCGGTGCCTGGTTGGTCACCCAATAGCGCACGGCATAGGCGGCCAGCAGAATAACCACCACCCCGGCAATAATCTTTAAATGGTTGGCAAAAAAATGTTTCATCTGTTTATATTATATCACACTTGTATCTGGTCAAAAAAGTACCCGCCAATTAGCAAAAACAGCACGGACATACAAATAAGCACCAAAATATCCAAACCCAGGGTTAAATCGTGGTGGCCAATGTTGGCCAAAAGTACGCGCAGGCCGTCAATGGCGTAGGTTAACGGATCAATACGGGAAATAAAAGTCAGCCAGCCGGGCAGACCCTGCAGCTGGAACAACGCGCCGGACAGGAAAAACAGCG
>CAIVSE010000049.1 GCA_903908535.1 Candidatus Doudnabacteria bacterium | reverse complement strand
TACATCAAAGACCAGGAAACGCAGGAAGAGGGCAGCGAGAACGGATCGTTCTAATCATTAATAATTAACCACGGATGGCTTCTATCGTCTTTGAGACGATACTACTCATCAAGCCACCCGCTTGTCGGGTGGTGTCTAACTCTTGGATCAAATAGATTTTGAAATTGAATTGACTACCAGGGATATAATAAACTTTGACTATATAGTTTTACTCCTGACCGCGATTAAAAACAGCTCTTCCGAAGAAGTTCGCGAAAAAAAGACCGAAGAATTTTTACGCCTGTTCAACAGAGACATCCAGCTACGCAAGAAGAAAGATTTAATTAAAAAGTTTATTGAGGAAAATCTACCAAAAATAAACAAAGCAGCCGATGTTGAAAAGGCCTTTGATGAGTTTTGGGAGAGCGAGCGTTCTAAAGGTTTAAGAAATATTGCCAAAGATGAAAATATCCCCATGGAAAAACTTGAGCAGCTAATCGCGGACTATCGTTACACAAACAAATTACCAAATGGCCAGGAGGTTGTAAATTTGTTGCCGGAAGTGCCTAAAATCAAAGATCGACAGGGGATTATTGATAGGATTAAGGCGGCTATCCAAAGCACTATAGATATTTTTGAGTGGTAAAATTAAACTTTAAATTTATGCCAGACGAAACAAATATACAAGAAAGTACGGACACTCCGGTTACAGAAGTTACAGTGCCGACTGACGCGGCTACGGATACTCCGGTGAGTGTTAGTGAGACTCCAGCTGACGATGCTTCATCGACCCCTGTTAGCGAGTCTGTGGACGTTCCGCCTCCCGTTGAGAATACTCCTGTTGAGGTTGAGCCCGCTCCTGTTGTTGCAGCTCCAGTTGTCGAGCCTACACCGCCGGTTGTTCAAAATGCACCTATACCCACCACTCCTGATAAATTTTCCCAGAACCAATCTTTGTGGCGGCAGTGGTTGCAAAAGGCCACGGACGCGCGGAAACAGCGGGAGTTTAATAATATCTCCAAACTTTATCAATATATTTTAAAACGTAAAAAGGCCACAGGCAGGGACATCCAATTATTCATGTTATGCCGAAAAAGCACAATGGAAAATTATCTCAATACCTTAATTAAACAAAATCAGATTAAGCGAGTGGGGGAGACGGGCAATACTAAAACATTTTATCAACCAATTAATTAACTAAAAACATATGAGTGATCATCTAAATGAAGCCAGGGAAGTTATGGATGGGGACTGGGCGGAGTCGGCAAAAAATTTGTTTGAGGATTTAACTCCCATGGAAGCCATGGATAAATTCCAATATTTAATGCGGCATGGCGGGGTGGAAACCACTGACGCGGACCCCCAAACACAGCAGCTTATTAGATCCATGGCTAAAATTAGTGATAGCGACATAAACACCTGGGCAAATAATGTGGTGCCTGACCACAGTCCAAACGTTATTTTGTTTTATAATCAGCAAATGAAGGATTATCGCAATAGCTTTCGCGAGCTTTTAGAGTCAGGTTCGGACAAACCTACCGTCCAGTAGTAAAAATATGGTCTAATGTAGCTATTTGACAACTCTTGGGCTTATATGCTATAATTTGGGCAACAAGAAATTATACCTATATGGGCATTCTCGACACCATCATCCATACCAAGCAGTCTGACTCGCTAAAAACCTTTAAACCTTCGGAAATTGTGGCCGAAATTTTAAGCGTGCTCAAAGAGCGCGACAGGGAAATCCTTATCCAGCGTTACGGCTTAAACGGCAATGAAATAAAAACCCTGGCCGCCATTGGCAACCAGCACAGCCTAACCCGCGAACGCGTTCGCCAAATAGAAAAAGATCTGCTCAAGAACCTGCGCAAAACCGGGTTGAACAAAGAATCTTTTATAGCCACTAAAGAGCTGTTAATGAGCACCATTAACGAGCATGGCCGCATTATGGCCCAGGATTCCTTACTGCAAAAAATGGGCGTCAAGTCCGAAGAAGACCGTAATGCCATCATCTTTTTGTTGTACTTGATAGAAGAGCTGGAAGACTATATGCACGCCAACTACAAAAAGACCTGGGTGACTATTTTGTTCAATAAACAATTACTCCACGACTTTACCGAAGAAAGCAAAAAAATCCTGGCCGCCGAAGGCAAACCGCTGACAAGTCCCGACTTTTTGGAAAAATTCAAGGCCACGGAATTTTATAAACTCAACCAGGCCGAACTGCCGGACCGCGTGATTTTGAATTTTCTGGATTTAGCCCATGAGATAGAAAGCAATGTTTTTGACCAGTGGGGGCTTTCCGCCTGGAAGGAAATAAAGCCCAAAGACGTGGGCGACAAGGCCTTTTTGGTCATGAAGAACCACGGCAAGCCCGAGCACTACAGTGTAATTACGGAAATGATCAACAAGGCGCATTTTGACCAGCGCACCGCTTACAAGGAAACCGTGCATAACGAACTTATCAAGGATAAGCGCTTTATTTTAATAGGCCGCGGCATTTACGCGCTTTCTGAATGGGGTTATAAGTCCGGGGTAGTCAGCGAAGTTTTGGCCGAAGTCCTTAAAGCTTCCGCAGGGCCCATGGACCGCGAAAAAATTATTGATGAAGTCCTAAAAAAACGCGTTGTGAAAAAGAATACCATTTTAGTGGGGCTGTCCAACAAGAAAATGTTTAAGAAAGTCGGCAAGAACCTATATACATTGGTATGAGACCACAGATACACAGATAGCACTGATTACACGGAATGTTCTGTGTCATCTGTGAAATCAGTGTATCTGTGGTAATATTCCTGAAACAAAAACATCATCATAATGAGTTTTTCTTCGGTCCTCCCAAATTTCGTTACTGTCTTTTCCATTTTTGTCACCATCTTTTTGCATGGCGGCTGGCTTTTGTTTGTTTTGGTAATTATTTATATTTTATACAGGCTTTATTACCGGGAAATTTATAGCCAGTGGGAGCACTCCCTGGAGTGGACATACCTGCAAATCCGCGTGCCCAAGGAAAATTTAACCAGCACCCTGGCTGTGGAAAGCATATTCGGCCAGATGCACGCCCTGCATACCAGCCTGACCTTTGCCAACAAATACGTGGAGGGCAAGGTCCAGCAGTGGTACAGTTTGGAGCTTATCTCCCTGGGCGGTAAAATTTCTTTTGTCGTGCGCACGCCCAAAAAGTCCAAAGACCTGGTGGAAGCCAGCTTTTACGCCCAATACCCGGACGCGGAAATGACGGAAATTGCCGACTACATGCAAAATTTAAATTACGACCCGGAAACCAGCGACATCAACATTTGGGGCGCGGAGTATAAGCTTTTGGATGATGACGTCATCCCCATTAAAACTTACAAAGATTTTGAGCATCCCAGCGCCGAGGAAAAAATTATAGACCCCCTGGCTTCCCAGTTTGAGGCTCTGGCCAAAATGTCGCCGCATGAATTTTATGGCATCCAGATTATTATCCAGCCGCTGGGGGATGCCGAATGGAAGCCGCGGGGCGAAGTCAAGGTTAAACAATTAATCGGCGAAGAAGTGCCGCACCAGGCCAAGCTTTCCGATTTATTTTTGGCGCCTTTTAACTGGTTTGCCAAGTTTAGCTTTAAGGATGCCCTGCTTGCCGCCGGCCATGACCACGAAGCCGTGCAAAAAAACCAAAAAAACGACTGGATGAGCCTCACGGAAGCGGCCAAGGAGCGCGTTAATTTAATTGAAAAGAAAATCGGCAAACCCGGTTATAAAACCAAAATTCGGCATTTGTATATTGCGCCAAAAGACAAGTTTGACGGCAGCAAAAAAGCCATTGTTATTGGCTCTTACCGGCCGCTCGGCAGCGTGATGACCAACCAGTTTAAGCCGGACACCAAAGTTACCTGGACCGGCGTGGAATATAACATTTCGCCGACCCTGGAGCGCCCATATATTGATTACGAAGAAAAACGCCGCAAGCGCCTAATTTTTAAAGGCTACAAAGAGCGCGATATCCATATTGGCATGCCGGCTTTTATCCTGAATATAGAAGAATTGGCCACGATTTACCATTTTCCAATTTCCACCAAAGCCATTTCCAGCACCATAGAAAAAACCGAAAGCAAAAAGAGCCAGGCCCCTGTTAATTTGCCTATCGGAGAGTTATAATTAGGTTAACATTTTTACCACAGATACACAGATTCCATTGATGACACAGATATAAAAAGGCTAAATCTGTGTAATCTGTGCTATCAGTGTATCAGTGGTCATATATTATGCCGGAAAAAGAAATTATTACCGTGTTTGCCAAAACCAACTTCCGCAACCAGGAAGTGCCTTTTGGCATTAAGACGGATGACCGCAGGCGCCACATGTATATGGTGGGAAAAACCGGCATGGGCAAAACCAGCCTGATGGAAAACATGGTCATCCAGGATATCCGCAACGGGCATGGCGTGGCCTTTTTGGACCCGCACGGCGACAGCGTGCAGAAAATTTTGGATTGCGTGCCGGCCAGCCGCGTTAACGACGTCATCTATTTTAACCCGGCGGACATGGAGCATCCTATTGCCTTTAACATTTTGGAATCCGTGGACCCCAAGTACAAGCATTTGGTGGCCTCCGGTTTAATGGGCGTGTTCACCAAAATTTGGGCCAACTTGTGGTCGGCCAGGATGGAATACATTTTAAACAATACGATTTTGGCTTTGCTGGACAGCCCGGGCAACACCATGCTCGGCATCCCGCGCATGTACGTGGATAAAAAATACCGCAAAAAAATTGTCGATAACGTTAAGGACCCCATGGTCCGCGCTTTTTGGACGGATGAGTTTGCCAACTACGCGGAAAAATACCGCACCGAGGCGGTGGCTCCCATCCAAAACAAAGTCGGGCAGTTTTTGTCGTCGGGAATTATCCGCAACATTGTGGGCCAGCCGCGCTCGACCATAGATTTGCGCGAGGTCATGGACGGCAACAAAATTTTAATTATGGATTTGTCCAAAGGCAAAGTCGGGGAAGATAACTCCGCGCTGCTCGGCGCCATGCTGGTGACCAAATTGCAGTTGGCGGCCATGAGCCGCACCGACATTCCCGAAACCGAGCGCAAGGATTTTTATTTGTATGTGGACGAATTTCAGAACTTTGCCACGGAAAGCTTTGCCACCATTCTTTCCGAAGCCCGCAAATACCGGCTGAATTTGATTGTCGGCCACCAGTATATTGCCCAGCTGGAGCAGGAGAGAAGCACCAAAGTCCGCGACGCCATTTTTGGTAATGTCGGCACTATTATTTTGTTCCGCATTGGCGCGGCTGACGCCGAGTTTCTGGAAACGGAATTTGACCCCACGTTTACGCCGGGCGACATGGTCAATTTGCCCAAGTATAATATTATTTTAAAGTTGATGATCAACGGCGTGGCCAGCGAGCCGTTTTCCGCCGTCACGCTGGCGCCGAACCCGGACTACATTACCGGCAACGCCGATAAGGTCATTAAGGTTTCGCGCGAGCGCTACAGCAATTCTGTTGCCGAAGTGGAGGAAAAAATTTCCCGCTGGATGGGCGCGGAATTCCACCAGGATCAGGCTATGTTAATTGGTGCACCGGCCCAGGATGTGGATGCGGAAATGGAACCCAAACCCAAAGTTATGGAAGCGGTCTTGCCGCCGCAAGAACAAATAACCGAAAAAGTGCCGGAAATAATTCCAGCGCAAAAGATGGATATTAATTTTGATTACAATCCCGAACCCACTCCGAAGCCGGAACCTATAAAACCGGTCCAGCCGGCGCAGCGCAGCGAGCCGCAAGCGAATGCTCGACCGCCACGGTCTGACGATCGTTCCCCAGAGCGTCGCGACGACAGGGGAGGCCGCCGTTTTGATGACCGCAGGAATACTGACCGCCGCGATTATAATTCAGGAGGCAGTGCTAATCGCCGTCCCGTTCAGTCACAGCGTTATGACCGTTCTGACCGTCCGCAACAACCCAAAAAATCTGAAAATCCCATTTGGAATACCGTGGCCAACATCCGCCGCGAAAAAGTCGAGCAGGTTTCCAAAAAAGTCGGGGACGCGGTAGGGGAAAGCCTTAAGCAACCAGCGGCGGTGATTCAGCAGCAATCTCAACCGGTCCAACCGCCAGCTCCGATTAATCCCAATCCGCCAATCGCCACTCAAGCACATACAGACCAGGCTGACCGTAAAATTCTCCAGCCCGGCCAATCCCAAAAGTTTTAAAGCCAGTACATCAGTCCCACAACTACGATGGCCAAAATCAACAGCGCAATGTTGTTGATTTTTTTGTCCAAATGCAGACCTTTTTCTTTTATATAAGTCCAGCCGTCGTGGCCCAGGAATATTAAAAGGATTAAACCAAAGGCCAGCGTTAAATAACGGTTGGCTTCGGCGGAAGTCAGGGGAGAGGGTGTATTTACAATTTCCGTCGGGGAGTTTGCCGGAGGAATGTTCTGCATATTTGCTACAGAAGTTGTGGAAGTTGTAGCAGTCACCGGTGAAGACGATGCTTCTGTGGTGGTGGCTGTGCCGCGAATGCTAATAACAGGAGTTGGAGTTTGAGGCGTGGAAGTGGCTGTGGGTTTGGCGGGAGCGGGAGATGGGGCAGGAATTTTGGCCGGTGCCGGTGAAGTTGTTTTTGGCGCGGTTGGGGTTGCCGGAGTTTGTGTCGGCGGTGCAGTTGTTTTGGTATTTTGTTCGGAAACCAGCGTGCCAAAAGTGTTGGCAATGGCGGAATAATATTGCCCCTGCGAAACATCGCCCATGGTCAGTCCCATGCCGCCATCTTTAAAGCCGGCGTTTAAAATGTTAGCGCGGTGTTCCGGGCTTTGCATCCAGGCATCGTCCAGGCTTTGCGTGTCATAAAAATTAATGGCCAAATTTTCTCCCAGCTGTTCGTAGGGGGTATAACCCAAAGCCACAATTTTATCCCAAATATAATGCCCGTCCGGGTCAACGTGCGCAAAATAATGCCGGGTCTGCATGTCATCCGTCTTGTACTGCGCGGCCTCATCTAATAAATTGTTTTCGTTTAAAGGCCATAAATTCCTAGCTACCCGCTCGCTGTTTATGGCGGCCAAAATGTTTTGCGTGGTTAAATCACTGGCCCGGGTGGGGGGCGGTAAGACTAAAACTATAACAATATGCAGAATGATAAAGGCTGATAGTAAAAACAATAACCTTTTGGAATTCATGGTAGTTAAATTATACCAAAATAAGGCTCTTTTGACATCTTGACAGATATTATAATTTGTGTTATTATAGAGTGTAATTCTTATAAATATATATGACAGACGACAAATTATATCCAGTAGCCAGCCCAGAAGCCGCTAAAATGCTCGGCATTGAAAATGATGATTCTTCGCATTTGCCAGCGGAAAACCATGTAGAACCGGCGGAAGCCCATAGCCAGGCGCCTAAGCCTGCCTACCAGCCTGACCACAGCGGCGCGGCCCAGCCTTCTATGCTTGGCAAGGTTTTTAAAATTACCATCCCTTATGTGATAGTTTTTGCCGTGGGCGTCTTTTTGTATTTCTTTTTCTTTACCAAAGTGGATTTTGGCTCCTTATTTCCGGCTAAAAGCGCCAATTCCCAAAGTGTCCAGAACACGGCTTTACTGAATTTGGAAAAGCAAAACAGCTCGGCTTATAACGCCTGGATAGAAAGTTTTTATTATGATGTTTCCAATCCGGCGGTTTTTGACCCTAATGCCGACAATTCCGGCAACGGCCTGACCAACTTCCAAAAATATTTGCTGAATTTAAACCCCAAGAGTTATGACACTTTGGGCCTGGGCCGCGCTGACAGCGAAGATTTGGCCATGGGCATAAGTCCGCTTTCCGGCCTGCCGCTGACCAGCGACCAAAAACAGATTATCAGCCAATACTTTGATATGGAAACCATTATGAATAAATTGGCGCTGGATAAAATGAATGGCGCCAGCGCGACTCCGGAAGTGGCCGGTGCCCAGGTGGTTGCCAGCTCCACTCCGACTGGAAATGTAATGGGGTCTGACCCCAATATAGTTAATGCCAACGCTTTGGATATCAACACCGGCGTGCCGGGCCGTTTGCAAATCCCTTCCTTAAAAGTGGACGCGCCGTTAATTTTTAGCACCTCCACCGAAGCCTTTGACACAGACTTGCTCAACGGCGTCATCCATTATCCCGGCACGGCTTTGCCCGGGCAAATTGGCACCACTTATATTTCCGGCCATAGCAGCAATTACCCGTGGATAAAAAGTAATTACAACCATGTTTTTACCTATTTGGGAAACTTGGGAGTTAACCAGTCGTTTGATATTATAGTCACGCTGGGCAGCGGCAAGCAGGCCACCCTGCATTATGTGGTTACCGGCAGCCAACAGTATTCACCTACAGACCAGGCGCAGTTTGCCAATTCCGGCCGAAGTGTGGTGGCGCTGTCCACCTGCTGGCCCGTGGGTTCCACGGCCAAACGTTTGGTGGTTATCGGCGTGCTGACCCAGGTGGAACAGTAAAACTAAAAAACATTTAGGCACATTGGACCTATCATCAAAAAAGTATAAGTGATGGTGGGCCTTGCTGTACCTATGTGGTACAAAATTCTAGTAGCTAAATCGATCTTTGAAATTTCAAGCAGGAGGATAAGGAAATGAAACGTTTTCAGAGTTTTGTGGCAGTATTGATGATTATGGTTTGCAACTTTGCGTTCGGCCAGTCTCTACAGGCCGATATGCCGCGCTTCAATCAGGAGCCGGCCGCTTACGCGCCGACTTCGGAAGTTATCAACAGTCTTGAGGCTCCGGTTGATTTTGGCCAAAGCGTGGTTGAAGAACTGCAACCACAGGCGCAGCCTGACGAAGAAACCATCGTGGAAGCGCCGGGGACCGAAATTATGGTTACCGCGGACGCCGAGCCGGTGGAACTCATGCAGGATGAAACCGCTGACACAGATACGGAACAAGAGCAACAACAGACCCAGACTCAACAAAATCTCGATCAAGAGCTGAAAACAATGCAGCAGCGGATTGAGGAGATCCGCCGTGAGCAGGCTGCCCAGCAAGCCGGGCAGATTGTAACCATAAAAGTCGGCGACGTCACTATTTTGCCGCCGTTTCCCGGCTACCAGCCCAAGTTAACGGACGGGGAAATTATGGTCGCGGTCGACCAGATTGGCCAGACTGCTTTTATTGGCCAGGCTATGGCCGCCCTAAAGGGCGCCAAGACCCGGGCCGAGCAGGAAGACGCGGTGTTGCAGTTTACGTCCCCTGATTTAAAAGCGAAGTTTGAGGCTTCGCACAAAAATAGCCCTGAAGGCCTAATGGAGCCCAAGGATTTTCCGCCCATGGCCGACGATAAGGAAGCCTTAAACCTGGCAGTCATCAAACAGCCGTTTGTTGATTTTCCCGGCTGGGGGCATAATCCCTTTGGCTCGCCGGCTAAAAGCTGGGAGGATTTGCGTGACCAATTTTCGGAGTATATGGTCGTGGTCATTAACCGGACCTACTATCCTCCGGCAATGAAAGCCGAATGGGTAGATACCTTAAAGGGTGTGCTAAAAAACGGCCCGGACGGTAAATATTCCAAAGTGGTCAACCTGCAGGACTGGCCGTTATGGCAATGGACTGCCGGACGGATTCCCGGTTCCAACCTTGGCCGCATCCAGGGCGTTAACATTCGTTATGCTAATGGCCCGGCTTACGGGCTGGCCATATTCCTGCGCAAGTACGGCATGTGGGTTATCCACGGCTTTCCCTGCCGTGGAAATCCCATTATCCCGTTCCAGGGAACGACAAATTTCAGCGTGACGCGGATTGAGAAACTTCCTCCGCCACCGCTCCTGCCGCCTCCGCCTACGGCAAAATGCCTTTCGGCGGATGTTAAAGTGGTAGGGAACAACGTCCATGTGACCGTGGACTTTGATAATCCCGGCCAGTTGGCGCTGGAGTTTGTCTATTATGTTGATGGCCGCGAAGTTAACCGCAGCGGTTCTAACACTTATGACTTTCCCGTCGAGAATTATCGCGATGGGCAACAGCATACGGTTACGGTCCAGGGTATTTGGAATGGGGGAGGGTTTAGCTGTCCGGCTGGCCTTTCCAGCACATTCCTGGTTCCCTTGCCGCCTCCGCCACCGCCCAAAGTTCCCTGCAGGTGCGAGCGTGCGAAAGCCGATCGGCATAAGCTGAAACGCAGCGAGGCTGATCAGGTTATAACGCTCACGCCAAAAATTATTGGTGATAGCTCCACCATAGTTTCGGCGGTGTGGACCAAACAGGATGGGACGACTGTTAGCAGTAGATTTGTTAATAACCAGTTGCAACTGTCCGGCCGCGCCGGCGACTTGCTGCCAACAGTGACAAAAAATGGCAAGACCCAGCTCAAGAAAGGGGATTACACATTTGTGTTAACAGTTACCTCGCTGGATGGAACCGTTACAGCCTGTCAGGTGACGATCAGCGTCACGGGAGCCAAAATCTGGCCATGGCTGCTTTTGGCAGCTGTGATTATAGTGGTGGTCGTGATTATTATTTTATCTCACGGCGCCGCGGCTCCGGTGGCGACTAAGATCGCCATCCCTGTAACAGGTGTTTAACTTTCATTTCCGATCAATTCATAACCCTCGGGCTGCCCGGACATCTTGTCCTCGCAGCCCTTTTTTTGTCATTTAAGCCAGGTTTTGCCGTTGTATAGAGTGGGGTTTTGTTCTATACTTAGCCTAGTAATATAAGGGGTTAAATTTTAGATGGCTTATAAAAGCCCATATTTAGTTTAAGTTGTTGACAAAAGCCTTTATTTTATATATAATAAAAAGTCAATTAATAATATTTTTTAGGAGTTTTATCTATGACAAACTTTTTGCGCAAATTCAGTCCCAGCCTGTCGGCCAAAGTCTTAACCGCTAGTTTTGTGGCTATGGCTGCGGTTTTGGCGTTTGCGCCCAGCGTGGCCAATACCACCAAAGCCGAAAACTGCACTATTTACCAGGATCCGGTGTTTAACCCGTTCCCGGTGACTTTTGGCTCCACTGCCGGCACCGGCTGTACCGACTTCCCGTTGGTAGCGGCCCGCCCGCAAAACAGCACACCGAGCGATTATACTTTAAATATGAACGCCAATACCGGCGATACTTTTTATGTGCGCATTTACGTGCATAATGGCGCGGCCCAGGGCCTGGATCCCAATCACACCACTATGAACAACATTGTGGCCAATACCAGCATTGCTGATAACAGCACCAGCCATACTATTTCTGTTACGCTGTCTGCCGGCGCCACCAATGACGGTTTTGTGCCGCAATCTAAATCCAGCTCCGTGACTGTAACCACTCCGGCCGGGGACACTTTACAAGTTGTGCCGGGCAGCGGCAGTATTTATGATTACAACGGCAACCAATTACAAAGCGGCTTAACTTTAGGCGGCGCCACACAGTTGGGCAGCCAGCAGGCTTGTTTTGATTTTTCCCGCCAGATTTTATTCCAGGTCCAGGTTGTGGGCGGAACAACTCCTCCGCCGGCTCAATCCACTGTTTCCGCCACTTCCAATTCTTCTTCGTATTGTGTTTATAGCAACGGCCAACAGGCTAACGATACCCCCAGCTGGACCGTAACCGGCAGTACCAACTTAGCCGGTGATGATATTGTCTGGT
>CAIVSE010000048.1 GCA_903908535.1 Candidatus Doudnabacteria bacterium | reverse complement strand
GGCCGTTGGCGCGGAAAACTGCTCTTGAGAGGGCGCCCCTGTGCACAGGGGCGCCCTCTACATCGACCGCGGTTTGTTCCAACATCGCTTGGGCCATTTGGCAGGCCACGGTGCGCTTCCAAATTAGGTCATAAAGTTTGTATTGGGTATGGTCCAAATATTGTTTAATATCCGCGGGTTTGCGCGCTACATCCGTGGGACGGATGGCTTCGTGGGCTTCCTGCGCGCCCTTACTTTTGTTGGTAAAAAAGCGCGGCTCGCTAAGCGCGTAATCCTTGCCGAATTCATTAAGTACAACTTCATGGATGCCGGCCAAAGCCGACTGCGCCAGGTTCAGGCTGTCGGTTCTCATATAGGTAATTAACCCCACGCTGCCTTCGCTGCCAATTTCCAGGCCTTCGTACAAACGCTGGGCCACCACCATAGTTTGTTTGGCGCTAAAGCCCAGCTTGCGCGCGGCTTCCTGCTGTAAAGTTGATGTGGTAAACGGCGGCGAAGGGTTGCGTTTGACTTCCTTGGTCTCAATGTTAATAACTTTATAGTCAGCATCTTTTAAGCCGGCTACAATTTTTTTAGCCTCTTCCGCGGCCTTAACATCCATTTTTCCTACGGCCTTATCATCCAATTTTTGCAGTTTGCCGACAAAAGTTTTATCGCTGTCTAATTTGGAAAGGTTGGCTTCTATGGACCAGTATTCTTCTTTGTTGAATTTTTGGATTTCCCGCTCCCGTTCCACCACTAAACGTACGGCCACGCTTTGTACGCGCCCGGCCGACAATCCATAACGGATTTTGCGCCACAAGAACGGCGACAGCTCATAACCCACCAGACGGTCCAAAACGCGGCGGGCCTGCTGGGCATCCACTAAATTCAAGTCTATGTCGCGCGGGTTTTTTAGGGCGGCTTCTATGGCGCTTTTGGTAATTTCGTGGAAGACAATGCGTTTAATGCGTTTGTCCTCGGTGCCTTTGGCAATTTCGGCTTCATCTCCCAATCCTAAAGCCTGCACCAAATGCCAGGAAATAGCCTCGCCTTCGCGGTCTTCATCAGTTGCCAATATAATAGAGGAGGCGGTTTTGGCCTCTTTTTTCAGTTTAGCCACAATTTCCAGGGCCTTGGGCGGTATTATATAGACGGGCTCAAAGTCGTGGGCGACGTCTATGGACAGTTTGCTTTTGGGCAGGTCGCGCACGTGCCCCATACTGGCTTCCACTAAATATTCGCCACCTAAAAAGCGCGAGATCGTGCGCGCCTTCATTGGGCTCTCTACTATGATAAGAGGCTTGGACATTTAGAAAAATTTATTTGATTACAGTTACGTGTTTGATTCTACAGATGAAAAAACTATTTGTCAAATGACTTCACAAAAATATAAAAATTAGGGAAGTCTGCCGTAAGTGATTCCAATTTTATTTAAAACGCTTTTTGCTTCCGCGGGCGTGGCCGGCCTTGGCGTGGAATAGTTCTCCAGGATGACCGGGATAAGCTGGATGGATTCCAGTTGCGCCTGCGATTTTTGACCCTGCAAATTATTGCCGGTTTGGGATAATGTAATTTTTAGCGTCAGCCCTTGCGTGGTGGCCGGGCTCCATTCCTGGTCAAAAATAAAGTTGCCCAAAGAGTAAAAAATGTATTTGCCGTTGTATTTTTCTATGGGCTGGACCCAGTGCGGGTGGGCGCCAATGACCATATCCGCGCCGTCATCTATGGCCGCGTGGGCAAAAGTTATTTGCGCTTGGTTGGGCGTGGCCGTGTATTCTATGCCGGCGTGCATAGTGGTAATAGTATAGTCGCAGATGGTTTTAGCCTGCAAAATAGCAGTTTTTAAATGGGCCGTGTCTGAAGTTTCGGCCACGTATCTGGCCGCTTCACTGCCACCGGTGTTGGTGCCATAAGCCGCGCCGACAAAACAAATTTTTATGCCATTGGCTGTAATCATTGCCGGAGTCCAGGCCTGGTTTAAATTGTCGCCGGTGCCTTCGTGTAAAATATTTAAACCGTCCAAAAGCGACCGCGTGTAGTCCAAACCGGCCAGGCCCTGGTCGAAAGCATGGTTGTTGGCCAAATTAATGACGCCAAAATTAAAATCTTTTAAGCCCTGCAGACTGCTGCCGGCCGCGCCAAAGGTTAAAGACTGCCCGCCAACAATGGGTGCGGTGCCCGGCGCCGCCACCGGGGATTCCAAATTGGCGAAATTAAAGTCGGTGGATTTTAAAATGTCAGTCATATTTTGGAACGGCAAATCAACATCTTTAGCCTCGTCAATTTTGGCCGCCACGTTTCTCGACAGCATGATGTCGCCCACGGCCAAAAAACTGGCCGTGGTGGAAGCAGCCGGCGCGGGGGCTTGCGCCAATTGTTGGGCAGTATTATAAAAGTCCTGCAGCGACCCGTCAGAAACCGGGACGCTGGCCGCGGTTTTAGCTTGTTGCCATTTGGGTACGATCAAAATAGCAACAAAGCCCGCTACAATCAACAGGGCAATCGGGGTAATAATTTTTAAGTATTTGTTCATTTTCCTCTTATATACTGCTGCGCGCCTAAGTTTTTTACCCGGCCTTTAATTTCCAAAAAGGTCAGGGCCGCACTCACGTCCGCGGCGTCTAAACTCGTTTGTTTTATAATATTATCTATAATCATGGGCTCAAAACCTAACTGCTGAAGAATTATGGTTTCCACCTCGTTATCACCAATGGCCGGCAATTTAGGTTTGCGCTTGGCGGCTTTTAAATTTAGGTCATCTAAAATATCTTCTGGTTCGGTGACCAGTCTTGCCCCAAGTTTAATCAAATTGTTGGGTCCCATGCTCATTTCGTTCATAATCGGCCCGGGCACGGCGTAAACAGTGCGGCCCTGGTCCAAAGCCGCCCGGGCGGTAATTAACGAGCCGCTTTTTAAACCGCACTCTATAATTACGGTACCCACGCACAGGCCGGAAATAATGCGGTTGCGCAACACAAAATTCTGCTTGAGCGGCGGTGTACCCAGGGGGTGCTCGCTAATTATGGCTCCCTGGTTGCTAATAATTTCCTGGGCTAAAAACAAATGCTGTTTGGGATAAAAAGATGCATCGTCCAACCCTCCCCCTAAAACCGCAATAGTGCGGCGGCGCGCTTTTACGGCCAGCCGCTGCATTTGGCTGTCTACGCCGTAAGCCAAACCGGAAACTACTGTCATGCCGGCTTCTATGAGCGGTTGGATAAGTATTGGCCCGACGGTCCGGCCATAACCGGTAATTTTACGTGTACCGACCACGGCCATACAGAGCTCATCCGGAATATCCATGCGGCCTTTATAGTATAATACTGGGGGATAGTCATGAATTTTTAACAGTAATTTTGGATAGTTCAGGTTTTGGAAGGTTAACATCTTAACATGTTCCTGCTCCAGTTTTTGCAATTCTTGTTCCAGGTTTGTTTTTTGCCGGTGCGCCAAAAAAATATTTATATTTTCCGGTTCAATACCGGCCTCCGCTAATTCTGCCGGCCCGGCTTTGTAGGCTTTTTCCCAATCGCCAAAATACTTCCAAAGCCGTCCCAGCCTGGTCGGACCGAATTGGGGCAATAAGTTAATTCCATGCAAATAGATATCTTGATCCATTTTTGTATTATACACCATGTACCATTCGCTTCGCTCCGGTACATGGCGCGCCATTAAAAAACGTCATTTCCCCTATATTATAGAGCAAAAATGCACCTTGACAAAAGGCTAAAAAGGGAGTATAATAATAATTCAAAAGTAAATATTTGTACCTATTATCCTATTTGCATGTCGCGAAAGCCGGTATCATCCCTCCTATTACTGGTTACTAGCATCAAGCAAAGGTTTACAGGCGTTTGTCTGTAACTTTTCACTTGCAAGTGGGGTTATAGATATAAAAATTTGAGGAACCGAGTGATCTCGGTTTTTATTTTTGGAAAAATTTCTGTTTTTAATTTTTCCAGCTCATCTTTGGTAAAGTTTTGCAAGACAAAATCCCTGGTGCCCATTTGTTCCCGCGACTCGCGCGTTTCCATGCCAATCCGGATTCTATGGAAATCCTGTGTGCCCAGCTCATCTATAATATTTTGCACGCCATTCTGTCCGGCGGAAGAGGAAGAATCCGTAGCTCTAATTGTCCCAAAAGGCAAATCCACATCATCATGTAAAACTAAAATGTCGGCGGCCGGATTTAACTTGCAGTAATTTACAATTTCCTTAACCGCCAAACCGGACTCGTTCATAAAGGTTTGCGGTTTCATTAAAACTGTTTTTTGGTCATCTATTGAAGTTTCCAGGATTTCAGATTGGAATTGTTTTTTCCAATTTTCCGATATTTTTAGATCGGCAATCAGCACATCCAAAGCCAGCCAGCCGGCATTGTGGCGGTTGTGTTGGTATTGGGGACCGGGGTTGCCTAAACCGATAATTATTTTCATACTATAATTATACTAAAACTTATGTACCGAGACAATTTCGAGGCATTTTTTGCGGATTTTATGGGGCGTACTTAACGTACGGCGAGTAAAACCGTAAGGGAAATAACGAAGAAATTGGCGGTACGGAAGTTTTAGCTACGCTTTGTCTTTTCCTTTTAAATGTAAGCTTACCGGCGTGCCCCAGAAGTCCAGATATTTGATAATGGAATTGAGCAGGAATTTGCGGAATTGCTGGGAAATGGCCGCGGGATGGTTTACCAAGAGTTCAAACTTGGGCGGGTTGGTGGCGGTTTGCGTGAGACCTATAACTTTGGGTTTTTTTTGGTCGCGGAGCAGTTTGGGCTCGTTTTTTTTCATGACCTTGGCTAAAAAATCCTTTAAGGTGGCGTCATCTATTATTTTATGGCGGCGGTCGTAAATGGGTTTAATAGCTTCCAGGGCTTCGGCTAAACCTTCGCCGGTCAGGCCCGAAACAAAGAACATGGGCGACAGCCACAAAAACGGGAAGTGGTCGCTGACATAGTCGCGCAGCTGCTGGTATTTATCTTCGCTTGGATTATGGATGATGCGGCCGGTTTCCCCGCGTTTGGGCTGGCTGCTTTTTTTAGGGGAGAATAAATCTATCTTATTGACCAAGACAATGACGCCTTTTTCCTGGGAAAAAATTTCCTGGGCCACCTTTTGGTCCTGTTTGGTAATTTCTTCTATGGCGTCAATGACGAAAAAACAGACGTCGCTGCGGCGGATGCTCTTAAAAGTCTGGAAGCCGGAAAAAATGTCCGGTTGCTGCTGACGGTGTTCTTTTTTCTTCAGGCCCGCGGTATCTATAAAAGTATAATCCTGGTTGTTGATGTTAATGTTACTGTCTATGGCGGTGCGCGTGGTGCCGGGAATGGGGGAAACTACCGCGCGCTCCTGCTTTAAAATTTTGTTAAAGATGCTGCTTTTGCCCACATTTGGTTTGCCGACAATGGCTATCGCGATTGGAGGGGCGAGAGGGGCGCCCTCCAGCTTAGTATCCGCCTCGCTAGAGGGCGCTCCTCCTGGGTTACCTCGCACCAAGTCCGCTACATAATCCAGCATGTCCCCAATCCCTCTTCCGGAAATGGAAGAAATGCCAAAGGCCGGTTTTATCCCTAAGGATGAGAATTCACCGATTTTTTCTTCGACTGTGCGCGCGCTATCCAGTTTGTTAACGCACAGTAGCAGCGGTTTACCCGCTTTGCGGAATTTTTTCAGCACGTTTTGTTCTATGGCCGCGCGGTTTTGTTTACCGTCCACCACCAAAATTATTGCGTCAGCTTCCTGGAGCGCCACCTCTATCTGTTTAACAATATTTTGTTCCAGTTCGTCGTTTGGCCCCAAAGCCAAACCCGCGGTATCCACCAATGTAAAATTGGCGCCGTTCCAGGCGGTGTCCGCGTATTGGCGGTCGCGCGTGGTGCCGGCGACTTCCGAAGTCACGGCCAAAGGCCGCCCCGCGATTTTATTCAGCAGGGTGGATTTTCCGGCGTTGGGCGGCCCGACAAGGGCAACAATCGGTAAAGAATTTGACATGGTAATATAAGCTTTATCCTAAATGTTAAATTATTTAGGGTATCTGGTTAATGGTTGTCGTCGCGGTTGTTGTGGCTGTGGAAGTATTTGTAGTTGTTGCCACCTGGGCCGGCGGCGGCACATAAGGCGCGGGCGCGGGCTGTGACGGCGCGTTTTCGCCCAGCACCACAATCACATCCACCTTACTTTTATCCACGGTTACACCCGGCGGCGGCAGGGTATCTTCCGTAGCGTTTAAGGTATTTTTTATAAATTCCGCAGTGGCCGGTTTGGGGTTGGCTTCATAGACAATGGTTTGGGGCAAATTATCCTGGCTGTAGCCCAATTGGTAAACCGTCAGCCCGGCATCGGTTAAATCCCGGAAAGCCGTGTTGTAAATTTGCTGGTCGCCGGTGGAGTTAGCCAGCCAGACCGTACTTTTTTCCGCGGCCAGCTTGCCCACAGAAAAGGCATTTTTAAAATAATTCTGGATGTCGTCCACACTCTTGCCCGGGCAGGGGGTAAGAATGTAGGCGCCGTCCGAGGCTTCTATTTCCGGGCAGATAAGTCCGGTGGAAGGGTCCAGGCTTAAAGACAGCGGGGCAATATTTTTGCTTTTGCTCAAAGTATAAAGCTGGTAAATTTGCGCCGGACTCATATTGGTGTGGAAGTGGTCGGCAAAAATTCCCAGCAGGCTGTTTAAAGTGCCGGCATCCTTAATAATATTATTGGTAAAAACTTTGGCCTCAAAGGCCGCGATAATTTTTTGTTGGCGCTGTGAGCGGGCGAAATCGCTGCCTTCAATCCCGGCCGCGTGGCGGCTGCGCGCAAATTCCAAAGCCCGCACCCCGTCCATGTGCTGCTCGCCGGCGGTAAAAGTAATGGGCGGCAAATAACCGGTGCCGTTGTCAGGGTAAGCGTAATCGGTAAAAGTATTTTGCACGTCCACGTCCACGCCGCCGACCTGGTCTATGGCCTGCTCAAAACCGGAAAAGTCTATGACCGCGAAGTAGGGGATGGACAGGCCGGAAAGTTTTTCCGCCTGCTCAATGGCCCATTGGCCGCCCTGGTCCCAGTCCATATTGCTGCCCAGGCCGTAAGCAAAAGCCGCGTTGATTTTTTGCTGGCCGTAGCCGTCCGGCAGGTCAGCCAAGTAATCGCGGGGGATGGATGTCAACACAACTTCACCCGTGTCCGGCCTAATTTGGGCTAAAATCATGGTGTCTGTTAAATACGGTCCGTCGTGACCCTGGCCGCCGACGCCGAGCAATAAAATATTAACCTGGCCATTGTTGTCCGTGGTTATACCGCTGCTGCCGTCACCGGCCGGACCGCGGATAAGCTCCGTGACTTTTTGCCAAAAAGTGGTTTTTTGTCCGACAAAGATTTTACTGGAAAGGTTGGCGGCGCGGCTGAACACATAAACGCCCAGAATAATAATAATGAGGATGATTACGCCAAAAACCCATTTAAAAATTTTTTTTGCCCGCCTGCCGCGCCCGGCCGTAGCCAAAGACACCCGCGTTTGCGGCGGAAGCCCGTGGTTAATGCTGACCTGCGGCGCGCGGCCGCGGTTGTCATCTATGGAGTCAATATTTTTCATAAATTCTACAGTCGGTCAATGCGTTTATTATACCTAAAATAGGGGGATTTGATAAGCCCCGCCGGTTATGTTATATTTTTATCAGCGAAATTGGTAATTTGGACGATTAGCTCAGTTGGTTAGAGCGCTGCATTCACATTGCAGAGGCCACTGGTTCGAGTCCAGTATCGTCCACCAAAATGAAACCGAAGCTTTGTGAGGTTTCTAATTT
>CAIVSE010000047.1 GCA_903908535.1 Candidatus Doudnabacteria bacterium | reverse complement strand
ATAGTATACTGTCCTTTGTCCGGATGACTTAACTCATCAAGCCAAAGGGAAGTATACTATGTTTTTTTGTTGTAGGTGCAAAGGTCAAACCTGTTTTAGTCACACCGGTAGAACCGGTGGATTCCCTTTTAGGGATATTGATAGAAAAGCAAAACCATCCCTGTATGTTATAATGCATACTGAAATATACATTCTTAACTCCCTCGCTAGCTTATCCCGACAAGTCGGGATAGACTCGCCTACGTCGTGAATAATACTTTGTAAACACAAATGAAATTCCCCCGCCTGTTCCAAAAAAAGGTTGAGGACTTTACCTGCCAAAATTGCGGGGCTTTTGTTAAGGGTAACGGCTATACCAACCACTGCCCGCGCTGTTTGTGGGCCATGCACGTGGACATTAACCCCGGCGACCGGCAAAATCCCTGCCAAGGCCTTATGCGCCCCATTGGCATAGAGCCCCACGGCCAGGATTATATTTTAATCCACAAGTGCCAAAAGTGCGGCGCGGTCAGACGGAACAAAACCTCTCCAAGCGATGATTTTGAGGAAATTTTAAAACTTTCGGCCAAATAATGGACGGGCAATAAAGGTTGCCAAAATGGCAACTTTTTGGTAAGATACAGCAAGTTGTCAGGAATATATTTGGGCAATTAGCTCAGTGGTAGAGCGACCCGTTTACACCGGGTAGGCCGTAGGTTCAATCCCTACATTGCCCACCAGGAAAGTAAATGTTAAAATTAAGCCGGACTAGCTCATCGGTTTAGAGCGCTGCCCTGAAGAGGCAGGCGTGCCCAGTTCGACTCTGGGGTCCGGCACCATGCGGCTATCGTACAACGGTAGTACATTACCTTGCCAAGGTAGGGACACGGGTTCAATTCCCGTTAGCCGCTCCAGAAAAGGCAGTTTGGCAGTTATGGTTTTAATTGGAATATTTTCGTACGTTTACGCAAGCACTGTTTCAAGCAAATCTTTGGTGGAACAATCAAAACAAAGTTACGATAGTCTTACAGGTTTAACCCAGCCAGTTCGCCAAAAAATATTAAGCCAGCAATCGACAACAACACCGGTCATTAGCGGACAGCCAGACTCTTGGAAAACATACATTAATAATCAGTACGGCTTTGAAATCCAGTACCCATTTTATAATAGCTTTTACGGTCTTGATATTGAGGTCAATGACTACAAGTCCGTTAGCGACGGGCCGGGTGCTTTTTATTTACAAGCTGATAAAATTATCTGGCAATCTCGCCTAAATGACAAAAGTAAATACAAAGTCGGGGATAATTGTCTGACAGGAGATACCGGCGAAACCACCATTAAAAATATAAGCTGTTCAGTTGTTAGTCTAAATCCTTATGTTTATAAAATAGTTCAGCCTTATAGCGATAATGGCCAACTAAATGGGCAATTGACGATTTTAGATTTTCCAAATAGTAATTTTGATTTTTCCATACATTTACCTTGGACATTAAGCGACCAAGTCATAAATCAAACCATCTCGTCGTTTAAGCTATCATTTTAGCTATTTCGGTTCGAACCTTATTCCATAGCCCGCTCCAGCCTTCGCCCCTTGGGTTTTTATTGCACTATTTTTAAATGAATTCTGAATATGAATGGAAATATGACGCCGGAAATCAATAATAACGATGTTTTAGGGTCAAAAAAATCCGAACTAGCTTTAAATGAAGCTGGGAGTGATTTTTTATCAGGTACATCCGAGCAGGCTGAAAAGTCAGAAATTGACAAAGAGAAAGAATATTTGGAAACAGCCCATAAAATCGGCGATTACTATGTTTCTTTGGTTAATGGATTTACCGGCAAAGGCGAAGTTGACCCAATGGCCATTGCTAATTTAAATCACCCCATAAAAAGTAAGCTTACTAAAATTACCCAGCACGCCAAAGACGGATTTGAACAACAGCACCTTTTAGTTCAAATTAAAGGTTTAGACGCTAAAAAGATTTTACAGCAAGTGCCACAGTTTTTAACCCCGGAAAATTCCGCAGCTTTGGCCGATAGTTCCAAATACCGTTCCGAGGAATTAAGCCCTGGTGTATTTGCAATACATATTGAACCAAAGTTATTCAGTCAACTAAGAGGTGGAGCAGCTGGCGTGGCCGTAAAAATTAAGGAAGGTGTGTCTTTTATCATGCTGCCGGATTATCCTGACGCGGCAACCGCTCAAAGCCAGATGACTGAAAACATCCCGCACGAAACTCATCATTTGGTTTGGAATTTTTCCAAAGGGGAAGCCGTTAAAAGTAACGAAGCTAATAATGACTTAGCCGAAGCTTTTATTATGTATCAGGATGAGGTTATGGCTCGGCTGTGTAGCGACGGAGATTTGGCTGGCTATACACACCTGCAAATGCTTGACCCTGAAACCCGCCAACAGTTTGAACAAGACCACCCGGACACGGCCAGACAAATTACCGAAACTATGGTAGCCCTTAATGATTTACTACAAGGAATTGACCAAAGCCGGAAACAGACTGATATTAAAAAACAGGACTTAATTTTAGCGGTTATGGACGCAACTAACTTTGAACAGTTGAATAAAAACCTGCTTAAGATGAAAGGCGTTATTGAGAAACAACCTGTGACTAAAGAACAGCCCAAACAAAGCTTCGGTTGGGACTCAATATAACTGATAAAGATTTGTACTCTTGGATTAAACGGATTTAGACTATCATTTTAAATATCTCGGTTCGAACCTTGTTCCATAGCCCGCTCCATGCTACAAAATCAAGTTTTTTAGTTGATAAATACATCCTTTGGAACGCAGGTTTGAACTGTATTGATTGGACTTTCTGGTCTTTGACTAAAACGTCCGATAGTAAAATTTCCGCTATTTCTCGTTTCTTATTATCATCGCCGCAAAGAAAGTCTTTCTCCGCATAGAGTGCAGTCAAAAAGGCTTTTTTTGTTTGTCCGATAATGGGTATATACCAAAAATACTGCCGTTAGGCGGTATTTAAAAAATCAAATAAATTTTACTTTTCAGTTTCTCTAATGCGGAAACCGTCCGGTTCAAGAATAATTAACCGCTTATCAAATTCTTCCGGTTTTAAAGTCCTAAACAAATTAGACAACGCCGTTAAAATTGTATTAGCTAATGGAGGCGAAATTCGTAAAACTACAATACCGGCATAATATTGAGGCGGGTAAACAGAGATATTAGAAAAATCTAAATCGTGAGTTACAATAACACGCCCTTCTTCGGCAGCACATTTTGCAATTTCAGAATCAGAAACACCGGCCGGCAGTTTCTTTAAGTCATAACCAGCGTCTTGGAGAAAAGTAAAAACCTGACCTCTAACATTTTCATCAATAAGCAGTTTTAAGGCCATGGAGTTTAGGAAATTCAATGTATCGGTCGCCGACTTGCAAGGTGTTAGCAGCAAAAGCTAAGGCAGCCTCTACCGCTTCTTTGGTCAATTGTGGATAGGCTTTAATTACGTCATTGATTGTTTCCCCAGCGGCAAGCATTTCCAAAATAAGATACAACATTATGCGGGTACCTTTAAAAACCGGTTTTCCATGGGCAACCTGTGGGTCAGCAGTAATATAATTGTTTATATGGGCTTGTGTCATATGCATTTAATATACCAAACATTAACTACGACTGTCAATTTTCGGAAAACTTAACATATAACATAATAAATGTATTGTTAGCCGTTATATTCTTTTATTTTGCATTTAAAGTTGAACCTCTTTTAAAAAGCAAATATAACTTCGTTTATTTTACAGTTTGGTTTGGGCTTGTTTATACAGTGATAGTTGAATTATTTACTGTTTTGGTATTCGTATGGATGGCGGCATATCTTGTAATTGGCATCCTCACCATTTACAACTTACGCAAAGCGAAAAAAGAACTCGCTGTTCCTGTCCCGACACCTACGCCAGTTGCGTAATATAAACTCCAATGGATAAATATAAAACCAGCTATACAAAATTTTTAATCATTTTCGTGGCTCTTGTTATTTGTTTTCTCATAATCCACGACTTAATTAGCCAACGACACCACATCCCAGATGGGGTTTACTTTTTTGTCTTTATAGTTCTTATTTTATTAGCGGCTTTCAAGTATATAAATTTAACAAACTCTAAAATCGCAAGGTTAAAAAAAGAGGGTGTTAAACTGCCGATTGTCATAAATT
>CAIVSE010000046.1 GCA_903908535.1 Candidatus Doudnabacteria bacterium | reverse complement strand
CGCTCATCCCGATTATAATCGGGATTCGCTCACATCGCTTATGAAGAAATTTTTTACAAAAAAGAAGATTATTTGGGGAATTATTATTATTTTGATTCTGGGTTTTATAGCTTCCAGGGTTTTTAAAAGTAAAAATAATGCCGCTAACATCCAAACGACAGTGGTCACTAAACAGAATTTGCAGGCCACGGTCTTAACCACCGGCCAGGTGGTTTCTGGCACAGACCTGGATTTAAGCTTTACCGGCAGCGGCGTGGTTAAGCAGGTTAAAGCGCAGGCAGGCGATGTGGTTAAGGCCGGCCAGGTTTTGGCGACTTTGGACCAGGCTTCGGCCCAGGCCGGTTTAACCACGGCCCAGGGCAGTTTGGACCAGGCCACAGCTAATTACCAAAAAGTTTTAGCCGGCAGCAGTAACCAGCAAATCGCCGTGGCCCAGGCCGCGGTTAATGCCGCGCAGGTCACCCTGCAAAATGCCAGCACCAGTTTAGCCAATACCATGAACCAGCAAAATACCGCCGTGCAAAATGCCTATAATGTTTTGATGAATACTTCCATTACCGCCGTGGCCTCCAGCAATAACACTGACAATGTCATCCCTGTTATTACCGGTACCTATGCCGGTTCCCAGCAGGGCATCTATAAAATTACTGTTTACCAAACCGGCGGCGGGCCGAAGTTTGAGGTCAGCGGTTTGGAAATTGCCAGCGGCAACGTGCAAAACCAGCCCGTGGCTTTGGGCAGCTTTGGTTTGTATATCCAGTTTAATGGTACTCCGGCTCCGGCAGATTCCTGGACTGTGAGCATCCCCAATACTTATGCTGCGGCTTACACCGCCAATTTCAACGCTTACCAAACCGCTTTGCAGTCCCAGTCCGTGGCTGTAAGCGCGGCCCAGGGCCAACTCAACAGCGCGCAAAGCGCTTTGGCCCAGGCCCAGGCGAGTTTAGCCCAAACCATGGCCACAGCCCAGCCGGCAGACGTTGCCGTGGCCCAGGCTGCCATTGTTTCGGCCCAGGGCCAGGTCCAGGCTGCCCAGGCCGCCTACAATAATACTGTCTTGACCGCGCCGGTGGACGGCACTATTACCGAAGTTGACGCCAAAGTCGGCCAATTGGCCACAGCCCAGCAGCAGGTTATGGTTTTGCAGAATGTTACAGATTTACACACGGAATCTGACGTCAGTGAAGCCGATATTGCCCTGCTCCAGCCGGGCCAGAGCGTGGATTACACTTTTGACGCTTTGGGGCCTGACCGCCACTTTAGCGGCGCGGTTTTAACCGTAAATCCGGCGTCTACGGTAATTTCCGGAGTGGTGGACTATTTAGTTAAGGCCAGCCTGCCCAATATTCCCGACATCAAGCCCGGTATGACCTCCAATTTAACCATTTTAACCGCGTCAAAAACTAACGTTTTAGCCATTCCGGCCCAGGCGGTCATTATCCAAAATGGCAACGACTACGTCCGCGTGGTGGATAATGCCAAAACCGGCACTTATCACCAGGTGCAGGTGCAAACCGGCCTGCAGGCCGACGGCGGCCTGGTGGAAATAACTTCTGGGTTGAGTGAGGGACAAACTGTTGTTACTTTTATAAAGCAGTAAGCTATTTACCATGGACCTTATCAATGTAGAAAACCTGAAAAAAGATTATTTTAACGACGGCGTGGCCACTCCGGTTCTGCATGGCGTGAATTTTAAAATAGATAAAGGCGAATTTGTCGCCATAATGGGCCCCAGCGGCAGCGGCAAATCCACCCTAATGCACATTTTAAGTTTTTTGGACCGGCCTACCGGCGGCAGTTACTATTTTGAAGGTAAAGACACCAAAGGTTTTAGCGATGATTACCTGGCGGAACTGCGCAACGAGCGCATTGGTTTTGTGTTTCAGTCTTTTAACCTTTTGGCGCGCACAACCGTACTGGATAACGTTAAGCTGCCTTTAGTTTATAGCAAGAAAAAAGACCAGGACATTTTGGCCAAAAAAGCTTTGGAATCCGTGGGTTTGGGACACCGCCTGGATTATTTTACCAACCAAATTTCCGGCGGCGAAAAACAGCGCGTGGCCATTGCCCGGGCTTTGGTCTGCGAGCCGGCTGTAATTTTTGCGGATGAGCCCACGGGAAATTTAGATTCCAAGTCCGGCAACACCGTAATGTACATCCTGCAACAATTAAACGACCAGGGCCACACCATTATTTTAGTCACGCACGAACAGGATACGGCCAACCATGCCAAGCGCATTATCCGCATTAAGGACGGGAATATTATTACGGACGATAAAGTCAAAGAAAGAACCATCGCGACTCCGGAAAAAGAACTGGTTAAGTAACTTTAATGAATTTTTTCGGCACCATCAAATTGATTTTTAGGACTTTACTGGCCCGCAAAGGCCGGTCGTTTTTGACTATCCTTGGCATTGTTATTGGCGTGGCCGGGGTGATTGTAATTATTGCCCTTGGCGCCGGGGCCCAGGCTTTGGTTTTGGGCCAGGTTACCAAGCTGGGCTCCAATTTATTAAGCGTCCAGCCCGGCAAGAACAACGACAAAGGGCCGCCGACTTCGGCTTTTGGCATTGTCATTACCACTTTGGTTAACAGTGACGCCCAGGCATTGCGCGATACCGGCCAGGTGCCGCATGCCACGGCGGTTAACGCCATTGTGCGCGGCAGCGCCACCGTCACCTGGGGCAGCCAGAGCGTGGACACCAATTTTGTGGGTACAGACTCCTATTATCCGGATGTGGTTTCTTTTGATATGCAGGAAGGCCAATTTTTTAGCCAGTCCCAGGACCAGGGCGATGCTAACGTAGTGGTTTTAGGTTCAACCGTAAGTAACGAACTGTTCGGGGGCACCGGTGTGGACCCCATTGGCCAGGTTATAAAAGTCCGCGCCGCTTCGCAAAGTTCCGAAAACCAGCCCGGCGGCATTCCGTTGCGCGTCATCGGCGTTGTAGTGCCGCGCGGCAGTTCGTTTGGCCAGGACGAGGACGACCAAATTTTCCTGCCTCTGGACATTGGCCAGGAACAATTGCTGGGCATCCATTATTTGCAATCTATTAACATTAAAGTAGATTCCTCGGATAATATTAACCAGACTATAGATGATATTACCCGCGTGTTGGACCAGCGCCACCATGTGCTGCAGCCTACGGACGTGGACTTTACTGTTTATAATATTGCCGATGCCGTGAGTATTTTGACCACCATCACCACGGCTTTAAGTTTATTTTTAACGGCCATGGCCGCCATTGCTTTATTAGTCGGCGGCATTGGCATTTTAAATATTATGATGGCTACCGTGGCCGAACGCACCCGCGAAATTGGCCTACGCAAAGCTGTGGGCGCCACCAACCGCGCCATACGCAACCAGTTTTTGTTTGAGGCTGGTACCTTAACTTTGCTTGGCGGACTGATTGGTATTATTGTCGGCGTGGTCGTTGCTTATTTAATCTCCCTTTTGATGAAGGCTCTGGGTTATGACTGGGCTTTTGTTATTTCCCTAACCTCTGTAGTTTTGGCTGTGGGAGTTTCCGTCTTAACCGGCGTTATCTTTGGTTTGTACCCGGCTTTTAAAGCCTCCAAGTTAGACCCTATTGAAGCC
This sequence comes from Candidatus Doudnabacteria bacterium, assembly GCA_903908535.1. Lineage (GTDB taxonomy): Bacteria > Patescibacteriota > Doudnabacteria > UBA920 > UBA920 > CAIVSE01. Next base: position 28,522 of record CAIVSE010000046.1, on the reverse strand, counting down.
TTAAGATATGAATAATGTATAAAGCCTTACAACAATCTGTAAAAGCTCTGCGCGCCAATCCGGCGCGGACGTTTTTAACGACTTTGGGCATTATCATTGGTATTTCCACGGTCATTTTAGTTTTGTCCGCCGGCGCCGGCTTCCGCAGCCTAATTAACCAGCAAGTGGGCGCTTTTGGCAGCAACACTTTATTCATCCAAACCAAAGTGCCACCGACCACTAAAAGCCTGGCATCGGCTTCCGCAGGTGGCCTTGGTGGCGGTTCAGATATGGGTGGCGTGGTTATTACTACTTTGAACCAGCGCGATTTGGATAATGTTAAGCAGTTAGGCAATGTTAGCGGCGACTATGGCATGGTTATTGGGCAGTCGGTAATTTCTTATGGCGATATCGATAAAAGCGTGCTGTATTATGGTTCCGGCGCCGCTAAATTTAGCATAGACGAGCACACTTTGCAGTCAGGCCGCTTGTATACCCAGGCTGAAGACGACGGCGCGGCCCAGGTGGTAATTTTAGGAAGTCAACTTGCCACGGATTTGTTCCCGCAGGGTAATGCTCTGGGCAATTTGGTTAAAATTGGCACCTTAAATTTCCAGATTATTGGCGTCTATGCTCCCCAGGGCTTTGCCGGCGGCGGTACGGCTGATGATAGCGCTTATATGCCGCTGGGCACGGCGCAAAAAAAGATGCTGGGCATAAATTATTTAGCTATTGCCGTGGTACAGTTGGAAAATCCCAATTTGGGCGCGGCCACCGCAGCCAGTATCACCGAAGTCTTACAGCGTGACCACAATATTACCGACCCGGCCAAAGATGACTTTTCCGTGGAGACGGAAGCCCAGGCGCTATCTACATTCAACATTATTTTTAACGGCCTCACGGCTTTGTTAATTGCCATTGCCGCCATTTCGCTGATTGTGGGGGGCGTGGGCATTATGAATATTATGTATGTGGTGGTTACCGAACGTACAGCCGAGATTGGGCTGAAAAAAGCTTTGGGCGCCAAAAATAAAGATATTTTAAATGAGTTTTTAATTGAATCTATTTTAGTTACTGTAATAGGCGGAATTTTTGGAGTGTTACTGGGCGGACTTTTGGGCTGGCTGGTTTCTATAATTGCCACCCATGCCGGTTTAACCTGGGTGTTTTCTGTGCCGTTATACGCTATTGCTTTGGCCGTGGGCGTTTCCGCTGTTATTGGCATTGGTTTTGGTGTGTTGCCGGCGCGGAGCGCGGCGAAGATGGATCCTATAGAAGCGCTTAGGTACGAATAATGCACAATGGGTCCCATTGTTCGTCTTGCAAAAAAATCTTATCTGTGCTATAATATATTTAGATGAATAAAGGTCGAGTCCCGATTATCTCGGGATTATCATCCTGCAATCACTTCGTCTAGAGCGAGTGATAAGAAACAAAAATATCCGACTTCGCATAAAGCTTCGTCGGACAAGCAAAAACAAAATTAAATATGTGAAAGACTTTTGGCTCTATCAATTGGGGAGCTAAAATTTTGTGTCTTTTACCGAAAATTATGATAGAACAAACTATAGCAAGTCTGCTGGAAGAAACGCCGGCCAAGGTTATGTCGCTTTTATGCGTGGCCATGGCTTCTATGGCGTTCCTGTTTGTGGTTAGCGCCACTAATGCCAGCTTCAACGGTGCGCCTGTTAGTGTGCCGAATCCGGTCAACCCGGCCAAGCTTATGACCATGGTTGATTATTCGGCCGCCGGTTACAGCAGTTTTTTGCAGCAAAACCTGTTTACGCCGATCCAGCAAAGTGTGGCTATGACCACGGACAATGTTTCGTGGATAGCCAGCAATACTGCCTATGACTTAGGCCTGCAAAACAGTGCGCAAACCGCGCCTTTAGTCAGCCGCGTGGCCGGCGCGCACATAGTGGCGCCCGCTACCAGCCCTGGGCCTTCGGCTGCCAAGTCTGCTCCGCAGCAGACCAGCCAAGCCGCGCCAGGCGTATTTAGCCCGATTTTAGCGTTACTGACGCAATAAGATTCCTTCGGAATCTTTTTAACTCCCCGGATGTGCAGCCGGGGAGTTTTTGTTTTGGTATACTATCGTATACTTTTTTTAAAAAACCTGTGGATAACCTTGGCCGCCCTACGGGAACTTTAACATTTCCGCACTTTTGCTAAAAAATACTATATCTTGTATTATAAAGAAGGTAAACCTACTACATATGGTTGCAAACAACCATATGGGAAATCCAAACAAAAGCACATTTTTAGATAATCAGAAGGGGTAAGGAGGCTGCTTTTTAATCATCTTTACATATATGCGTTGTCCTAAATGCTCGTACGACGATACAAAAGTCCTGGATAGCCGGCCGGTAGAAGACGGCGGGGCCATACGCAGGCGGCGGCAATGTGAAAAATGTGAATTCCGCTTTAGTACCTATGAAGAAATAGAAATTCTGGATTTGGCGGTTATTAAAAGGAATGGCAATAAAGAACTATTTACCAGAGAAAAGCTGGAACGGGGTATAAAACGGGCTTTTGAAAAGCGGGAGCATTCGGACGAAACCATTAGGAAGTTGATATCCGGCATAGAACAGGAAATACAAAAAAAAGCCTGTGCCGGCGAAATAAAAAGTTCAGACATTGGCGAAATTGTTATGAAAAAGATCAAACGGGTGGATAAGGTGGCTTATATAAGGTTCGCCTCGGTGTACAGGCAGTTTGAGGACGTGGAAGAGTTCAAATTAGAATTAAGCAAACTCTAAATTTATGGCTAAATTACCAAAGGAAAATTTACAAACCCGCACCAAAAACGCCCTTTCCGAACTGGGAGAAAAAATTTTTTTAGATAGATATGCAGTTAAGGATATTAAGCGCGAAACCCTGGCTGTGGGCGACACCGCCGTGGTTTTGATTAATCCTAAAACCGGCCAGCGCGAAATTGGCATCATAGAAGAGCTGGATAGCGTAAAGCGCCAGGTTAGCGTACGCATGCGCGACGGCCAACTGGAACAGCGGGCAATTGAGCATGTAGATAAGCCTTTGGAATTGGTGCCCGAACAGATGTTTGATAGAATTGCCAAACACATTGCTTCCGTGGAAAAAACCCCGGAAAAACAGGTAGAATGGCAAAGTAAGTTCCGTGATTTAATGGATGACTGGAAGTACGTGCCGGCTGGCCGTATTTACACCGGTGCCGGCACCGGCCAAAACCTGACTTTTTATAATTGCTACGTTATTCCCGCGCCAAAAGATTCCCGCGGCGGTATTTTTGAAACTTTAGGGCAGATGGCGGAAATAATGTCCCGCGGTGGCGGCGTGGGTATTCCGCTTTCTTCTCTGCGCCCGCGTTACGCTTATGTTAAAGGCGTAAATGGCCGGTCTAGCGGATCTGTTTCCTGGGGTTCTTTATATAGTTTTGTTACGGGCTTAATTGAACAGGGCGGCAGCCGGCGCGGCGCTTTAATGTTAATTTTAGAAGTCTGGCATCCGGACGTTATAGACTTTATCAATTCCAAAAAAGAAGCCGGCAAAATTACCAATGCCAATATTTCCGTAGGTATTACCGATGACTTTATGAAGGCGGTAAAAGAAGACGCTCCGTGGGATTTAATCTTCCCCGACACCTCCGACCCTAAATATGCCACGGAATGGGACGGCAATTTGCGCAAATGGAAACAAATAGGCGGCAAACTGGTAACCCATAAAACCGTAAAGGCCCGCGATATTTGGGATAATATTATTTCTTCGGCCTGGGCTTCGGCTGAACCCGGTATGTACTTTATCGATCGTTCCAATTATTATAGTAACTCCCATTATTACGCGCCTTTAATGTGCACCAACCCCTGCGGTGAACAGCCTTTGGCTCCCTGGAGCGTATGTAATTTGGGTCACGTCAACCTGGCCAGACACGTCAACAAAGAAACGGGCGAAGTTTTATGGAATGAGTTGAAGTCTACCGTAAAGTATGCCGTACGTTTTCAGGATAACGTCATAGACGCCACCCCTTATTTTTTTGACGAAAACAAAGCCCAACAAATGTCTGAACGCCGCGTGGGTATGGGTACCATTGGCTTGGCCGAAATGTTAATTTACGCCGGTGTGCGCTATGGCAGTAAGGAAGCTGTGGACTTTATAGATAAATTGTATCAGTTTATTGCCGTAACGGCTTATGAAGCTTCTGTGGAATTGGCGCGTGAAAAAGGTTCGTTCCCAAAGTTTATTGCCGACAAATTTTTGGAATCCGGGTTTATGAAGAATATGCCCGACTACATCCGCAATTTGGTTAAAGAATATGGCATTCGCAACGTGACTATTTTAACCCAGGCTCCCACCGGTACCGTGGGAACTATGGTTAGCACTTCCACAGGTATTGAGCCGTTTTTTTCCTGGACTTACTTCCGTAAGTCGCGTTTGGGCGTGCATGAGGAAAAAATTAAGTTAGCCCAGGACTGGTTAGATAAGCATCCCGGCCAGGATTTGCCCGACTATTTTGCCACGGCCATGGAGTTAACGCCGGAAGAGCACGTACAGGTGCAGGCCGCGGTCCAGCGCTGGACTGACGCCGCTATTTCCAAGACCTGCAACGCGCCTTCGGACTATACCGTGGAGCAAACCAAAAAATTGTATGAGTTAATGTACGACTTAGGCTGTAAAGGCGGGACTATTTACCGCGACGGTAGCCGTGATGAACAAATTTTGGCTACAGATTCTAACAAACTTGGAAAAGATGTAATAGAGCAATTGGCCGCCAAAAAAGCTGCAGACCGCACCCAGGAAGTTATGTCGGTTTCCGGAGATAATATTAGCATGAAGATTGCCCCGCGCCAGCGGCCGGATGTTATGAAGGGCATGACTTATAAAATCCATACCGCTTATGGTAATTTGTTTATTACTATTAATGAAGACGAGCACGGTCCGTTTGAAGTCTTTGCCACCATGGGCAAGGCCGGCGGCTTCTTTGGGGCGCAAACCGAGGCCATTACCCGGTTAATTTCCACTTTATTGAGGTCTAATGTGGCTATAGAAGAAGTTATTGAACAAATTAAAGGCATTCGCGGGCCGGATATTTCCTTTTCGCCCGACGGCATGATTTATTCCCTACCCGACGCCATTGGCAAGGTTTTGGAAAAACATATAAAAAGGAACCAGCAGGAATTAAAGTTGCCAATGACGCCGCCTCACAATACTCCGTCACAGCAATTGCCTTTGGCCGTTTCCAAACCGGAGCTGGTCAGCGTGGAACAGCAGGTGGTGGAAACCATTGCCCAAGAATCCATAAAGTCCAACGGCCAGTTAACTTACAAAAAATCGGAAAAAATTTCCATTGCCAACCTCGGTAGCGCGCCGGTATGTCCCACTTGTTCCAACATGTTAATATTTGCCGAAGGCTGCATGAAGTGCGATAACTGCGGGTATAGTAAATGTGGGTAGAAAATTTGAGAAGGACAACCTTGTCGGTTTTCCTTCTCAGCTTACTCGCTTCGCCCGTCTCATCCTTTCCCTTCAAAGATTTTCCTCCGTCCGAAGTGAATTCGGACTCCGGAAAGCTATAAATATATGGCAACCGGTAAAAAGCTCAAAAAATCTGATCCTAACAAACCGATAGTCCCACGGAAGGGGTTAGTGATTTGCTATATTGGTGCCGGTAAGGGAAAAACTTCGGCGGCCATGGGTTTGGCGGCCAGGGCCAGCGGCGCTGGCATGAGCGTGTTTATTTTGCAGTTTGTAAAAGCCAGGAGACCGTCAGATGGTGAAAAATTGCAACCCGGTGAGTGGCCAATATCCAATGAAATTATATTTTTTGAAAAGGCTGGGATTAATACCGATCAGGTTGGTTTAGGATTCGTAGGCATCCTTGGCGACCAAAAAGAGCGCGCGCAGCATGAGCGTGAGGCTTTGAAGGGGTTGGAGCTGGCGCGGCAGATAGTTTCTTCAGGTAAGTACCAAGTAGTTATATTGGATGAAATAATTTCAGCTTTGGAACTTAATTTGATTAAGGAATCTGATATTTTAGATTTAATTGCCAGCAAACCGGAAATGCTGCATTTGGTAATTACCGGACATAATAAATATCCGAAAATTATTAAAGCCTGCGACTTGGTGACGGAAATGAAGATGGTTAAGCACCCTTACTATAAAGGGATTTTGGCGCAAAAGGGAATAGACTTTTAGTATGCAAATTACCGTTTTTGCTCATCCCAGTTCCAAAAAACCCAGAGTGGAAAAAGATTTGTTCAACAATCTTCATATTTATGTAAGAGAGCCTCCTCTGGAAGGTCGCGCTAATAACGCCATACTGCTGGCTTTAGCTGAACATTTAAAGGTCAGGCGTTCGCAGGTTAATCTTGTAAGAGGAGAGAAATCCAAGCAAAAAGTTTTTGAGGTTGGCTAATTACTCGGACAGGCCTTAATTTTTGCAGCGAGGACTGTTTGAGCGACGAATTTTTCTATATGAACTATGGTTGCCATTTCTTAAATGGCAACCTTTGAGTAATAAGTAGCAAATTTCCAAGCGAGTTCCGGAGCCAAAAAATTAATGGCCTGTCCGGACTATCTTATGCCTAAAAGCAAGTTTTTGATTGAAGCTGCGGTTAGCTTTGCCGCCGGCATACTAATTGCTTCAAAGTTTAACATTCCCGACAACTTTTTGTATTTAGCGGGAGGGTTTTTTGTTTTACAGTTTGGGTTTGGATATATGGTTGGAAACCGAACGGTTATGCTTTTGGCTATTTTGCTGATTGTAGCCGGATTGGGCGCGCTACGGTTAAATGCTATACGTGTTCCAAACGAGTACTCTAATTTAATGAATTCCAAACAGGAATTTCATGGCTACATAGTTCAAGATCCGGACATCCGTACAGATAAACAGTACCTGACTTTTCAGCCGGATGGGTCCCATCAGCAATTATTGCTTTCCGAGCCGCTAAGCCAGGAATATTTTTACGGCGATGAGGTTTTAGTTTACGGTAAAATTACCCAGGCCCAGTCTGACCCTTCGTTTGACTACCAGGCTTATTTACAGCGATTTAACATTTACGGCCTTATTACTTATCCTAAAACTTTAATTATCAGCGGCAATAAGCAAAATAAAATTTATTATCAACTTTACAGGATTAAGCACGCTTTTACTGACCGCCTGGCTCTATTATTTAATGAGCCGCAAAACAGTTTACTTTTGGGAATTTTAATTGGCGCCAAAAAAACCTTGCCGCCGGATATTATAACTGACTTTAGCAACACCGGTACTTCGCACATTATTGCCATTTCCGGCTACAATATTACCATTTTAATTGCCGGTTTGGCTTTTTTGGTGCATTTGCTGGGCCGGAGAAAAGCTTTTTGGGTGACTTTGGCTGTAATTTTTAGTTTTGTCATTGTCACCGGGGCTTCGTCTTCCGTGGTGCGCGCGGCCATTATGGGCAGTTTGTTTTTAACCGGCCGCACCTTGGGCCGGCAGTACCATATTACGGCGTCGTTATTTTTTGCCGGGCTGATAATGCTGATTTTTAATCCATTAATACTAACCGTTGATGTTGGCTTCCAGCTGTCTTTTGCCGCCACTTTGGGCATTGTTTATTTTTTGCCGCCGCTGGAAAAGTTGACTGCGAGCTGGGGCGAGTGGTTGGGTACAAAAAGCATATTACTGGTAACTATGGCCGCCATTACAGCAACCTTACCGTTTTTGGTTTACAACTTTGGCGTTTTAAGTTTAATTTCGCCGATAGTGAATATTTTGGTCTTGCCGACGGTGCCCATAACTATGCTGCTGGGTTTTTTAAGCGCCGCGCCGTTTGTTGGCCCTGGGTTGGCTTACATTTGTAATTTTTTACTGCTCTATATTTTAAAAACTATCCATTTTTTTGGTAATTTACCTTATGGGCATTTGCCCATGCAGGTGCCGCCGTGGTTTTTTGCGGCGATGATAGCCGGCGTATTTTTTCTCTACCAAATTGTAAGGTATTTGGCGGAAAACGCGGCAGGCAGTTGATGAATTATAAAGAAGATGATAAACTTTAGGGGCAAACATTTTCATCATTAAATATTTTCAGCATGTCTAACAAATCCCTTTTCATTACCGTTGTGGCCGTAATTATCGTCCTGGCGGCCGCCTTTGTGGCTTATGGCGCTTATCAAAAACGCCAGACCGTTACGGGCTCCGGCCAAAACGATAATCCGGCGCCGTCCGGCTCCATGGACTTATCAAATAATCAAATTCCACCGTCGGCTGCTACATCTACCCCAGTTTCAACTTCCACCCCGGCCATGGCCACATCCTCACCAACGGCGGCGACCAACGGCGCCTGTGTGCGAAACTTTAGCCAAACCGAACTTAATAATAACGCTAATATGGACATTCAAAGTAAATTTGTCACTATAGACGTCGCAGGATTCGGTAATATTAAAATTCAGCTTTACGACCAGGACGCGCCCAAAACCGTGGAAAATTTTTTACGCTTGACCGATGCCGGCTATTATAATTGTTTAACTTTCCATCGCGTGGCCCAGGGCTTTGTTATCCAGGGCGGCGACCCTAACGGCGACGGCAAGGGCGGCACTTCGGCTTATGGCGCGCCGTTTGCGGACGAACTTAACCCTAACACGCCGTCTTATAAAGCCGGCTACGTACAGGGCGTGGTGGCCATGGCCAACAGCGGCCCGAATACCAACGGCAGCCAGTTCTTTATTATGCTGGCGGATAATCAGTTGCCCCACAGTTACACTATTTTCGGCAAAGTCGTGAGCGGCCAAAGCGTGGTTAATGCCATTGGCAACGTACCCATTACGCCGGTAATGGGCGCTACCGACGGCAAGCCGGTAACGCCGGTAGTTATGGAAAAACTTACAATTTCTAACAATTAATTTTCATATATGGCACAGCGCAATCCCATCAAACAGGAACAAACTTTGGTGTTACTTAAACCCGACGGCGTCAAACGCGGTTTGATTGGCGAGGTTCTTAGCCGCATTGAACGCCGCGGCCTTAAAATTATTGCCATTAAAATGGTGCAGGTGGGCCGCGAGCATTTAGAAAACCATTTTCCTAAAAGCGAGGAATGGGTGGAGCGTTTGGGCCAAAAGACCATGAAGACTTATACGGAATACGGGATAGACCCCATAGCCGCGCAGGGCACGGCCGATACCAAAGAGCTGGGAAAGATGGTTAAGGAAAGCCTGTTTAAATACATGCAGTCCGGGCCGATTGTGGCGGTGGTGGTGGAAGGCATGCATGCCATAGATATGGTGCGCAAAGTGGCGGGTAACACTTTGCCGGTGTTCGCCGAGATGGGCACGGTACGCGGAGATTTTTCCGTAGACAGCCCGGCCATTGCCAATGTGGAAGGCCGCGCTATCCATAACATAATGCACGCCAGCGAAAATAAAGAAGAAGCCACAAACGAAATTAACCTGTGGTTTAAAAAAGAAGAATTACACGACTACAAAAGAGCGGAAGAAGATATAATGTTCTAGCATATGGCACAATGGGTCCCATTGTGCACTAAATGCCCCCGGGGAAACCTTAGGGTGTTTTTTCGATCTTTGCGTCTGGAATTGGTAGAATAAGCTCCTCACCGGAGGGTTTATGAAAATTCCGTTTCGGCTGCCACCCCAGACGGCCCAAGCCGCTATGCGCTTAGTGCCATCACTGTCGCGACCGACACGTCCAACTATGGCTATAGGACGAGTTATTCTTTTTGACAAAGGCGCGGCCTAAATTTTGACCGTGACCGGCTTTATGCTTGGCTACGGTTTTAATTTTGAAATAAAACCAAAACCCCCGCTTTAGGCAGGGGTTTTGAGGGCTCGGGGTTTAACCGGGTCTGTCCACCAGTTGCCCGACATCAAAATCTCTTAGTGTCGCGGGCAACAATATATTTCTATTATAAACAATTTTATTTATTAGTCAATAAACCAAAACCCCCGTGTAAACGGGGGTTTGTTTATCTTACCAAGAGAGGTATTGATAGCCCTAGCAATTTTATTTTATCATCCGCCCAAAACTTGTCAAGCAGATGGCGGGCCTGGTAGGAGTGAACCTACAAGATGTGCTTGCTAGAGCGATCTTACCTCTTTTGGCCAGGCCCAATTTAATTTTTACATAACCCAGATAACAAAGTTATAACAAAAAGATAACAGGAAGATAACAACTTTTATCCAAAAATGCGTGTTTTAGGGCCTAAGCCCTTGACAGCTGTGGATAACCGTGATAGGCTTTTAAAAGTCGTTGTATTAATTTTTCACTTTTTGCTTTATGAATGATAAGATTTCTATCCGTGGCGCCAGGCAGCATAATTTAAAAAATTTAGACGTAGACTTGCCCAGGAATAAGCTTATTGTTATGACAGGGCTGTCGGGCAGCGGCAAATCCAGCTTAGCTTTTGATACTATTTACGCGGAAGGCCAGCGCCGCTATGTGGAAAGTTTGTCCGCCTATGCCCGGCAATTTATCGGCTTAATGGATAAGCCGGACGTGGATACAATAGAGGGCCTTTCCCCGGCTATTTCCATAGACCAAAAATCAGCATCGCATAATCCGCGTTCCACCGTGGGCACCGTGACGGAAATTTATGATTACATGCGTTTGCTGTACGCCCGCATTGGCGTGCCGCACTGTCCGGTTTGCGGCAAGAAAATTCAGGGACAGACCATTCAGGCCATGGTTGACCAGTTGTTGAATCTTAAAGCCGGAACCAGACTAGTTTTGCTGGCGCCATTCATTAAAGACCAAAAAGGCGAGCATAAAGTTATTTTTGAACAAATAAAAAAAGCCGGTTTTGCCCGCGTGCGCGTGGACGGCGTTTTAATGGACTTAAACGAAGCCCAGGATTTAAATTTGGACAAACAGAAAAAGCATTCCATAGATGTCGTGCTAGACCGCTTGAGCTTGAACGCGGAAGATAAAGGCCGGCTGTCTGAAAGCTTAGAAAAAGCTTTGGATTTAGGCGACGGTATTGCCATGGCGCAAAAAGTAGATGAAAAAGGTCTTGCCGACCCCAAGGAAATTCTTCTTTCCCAAAAATTTGCCTGTCCGGAAGGACATATGTCGCTGGCGGAATTGGATCCGCGGGACTTTAGTTTTAATAGCCCGCACGGCGCCTGTCCGGAATGTAAAGGTTTAGGCACTAAATTAACGGTCGAACCGGATCTGGTTATTCCCAACCAACGCCTGACTTTGGCCGAAGGCGCTATCCGCCCCTGGAGCAAAACCACATCGCGCCTTAGCTGGTACAGCCGCGTACTGGAGGCCGTGGCCAAGGCTTATGGTTTTTCCGTCAGTGTGCCGGTAAAAGATTTGCCCAAAAAAGCTTTGGAAGTCATTTTACACGGCACCGGCGACAAAAAAGTTTCCGTGCCCGGCGAATACGGCATGAACGTAACCTTTGAGGGCGTTATTCCCAACTTGGAGCGCAAATATTATGAGACCGACAGCGACTACATGCGCAGCGAAATAGAAAATTATATGCGTGTGCGCCAGTGCCCGGTCTGTAAGGGCCAGCGGCTGAAGCCGGAAGTTTTGGCCGTAACCATTTGCGACAAGGGGATTGTGGAGGTTTCCCATATGACCATAGAAAACGCCGCGGAATTTTACAAACAGGCCGCCAAAAAATTGAACCAAAAAGATTTAACCATTGCCAAACAGGTATTAAAAGAAGTTAACGCGCGACTGCAATTTTTGCTTAACGTGGGGCTTTCATATTTGTCGCTGGACCGCGCCGCGGACACGCTTTCCGGCGGCGAAGCCCAGCGGATCCGTTTGGCCACGCAAATTGGTTCGGGACTGACAGGCGTGCTCTATATATTAGACGAACCGTCCATTGGACTGCATCAAAGAGATAACGGCCGGCTGCTCAAGACCTTAAAAGATTTGCGCGATTTAGGCAATACCGTAATTGTCGTTGAACATGATGAAGAAACCATCCGCGAAGCTGACTGGGTGGTGGATATTGGCCCGGGCGCCGGCAAGCACGGCGGCGAATTGGTGGCCGAAGGCACGCCTAAGCAGATCGAAAAAAATCCCAAAAGCCTGACCGGCCAGTATTTAGCCGGCAAGGAATTTGTGGAAGTTCCCAAGCGTCGTCGCCCCGGAAACGGCCGCAAAATTTCCATTGTCGGCGCCGAAGAATTTAATTTAAAAGACATTACCGTGGATATTCCTCTGGGGAAATTTGTTTGCGTCACCGGCGTTTCCGGCAGCGGTAAATCCACTTTGTTCAATGACATTTTGGCGCGGTATCTGTATAAATATTTTTACAACAGCAAAGACGAACCCGGGAAATATAAAAAAATACTTGGCATAGAGCATATCGATAAAATCATTAATATAGACCAAAGCCCTATTGGCCGCACCCCGCGTTCCAACCCGGCTACTTACACCGGTTTGTTTACTCCCATACGCGACCTGTTTGCCGAGACCAAAGAAGCCCGCATGCGGGGCTATAAATCCGGCCGGTTCAGCTTTAACGTTAAGGGCGGCCGCTGCGAAAAATGCGCGGGCGACGGCGTGATTATGGTGGAGATGAATTTTTTGCCCGACGTCTATATTACCTGCGAAGAATGCGGCGGCAAACGTTACAACCGCGAGGCTTTGGAAATCCATTATAAGGACAAAACCATTGCCGATGTTTTAGATATGACGGTAGATGAAGCCAAACTGTTTTTTGCCAATTTGCCCATGCTGCACCGCAAACTGGAAACGCTGTCCCAGGTGGGCTTGGGCTATATGAGGCTGGGCCAAAATGCCACTACTGTTTCCGGCGGAGAAGCCCAGCGTATTAAGCTGGCCACCGAACTTTCGCGCGCTTCCACGGGCCGGACTTTGTATTTACTGGATGAGCCGACCACGGGCCTCCATTTTGCGGACGTCAAACGGCTGATTAACGTTTTAAATAAATTGGTGGACAAAGGCAATTCCGTAATTGTTATTGAACACAATTTGGACATGATAAAAACCGCGGACTGGATTATAGACCTGGGCCCGGAAGGCGGGGACAAGGGCGGCGAATTAGTGGCCGCCGGCACGCCGGAAGACATTGCCAAAGTTAAAGGCAGCTATACCGGGCAATACTTAAAAAAATTGGTTTAAAAAACCCGCGCTTAGAACCTTGATTCGGCGCGGGGATAGGAGAAGTGTTGTTGAAAACAATGTAGGCCGGATTTTTTAGGCGGACCTTAATTCCGTTGTTATTGGGACAACCGCCGCCTGCGGTTTAATTTTGGGGTGGTGGTTGGTGATATGCTCACAACCCACCCGGAAGTACTGTAGCGTATTTTCGAGAAAAGGTTCGCAACGTACCACAACCACGTTGGCGTCGTTTTGCTCGCGAAAGCGGTTGAGTACGTCCTCAACTTTGGCGCTGTTATTTTTACCGCAGCTGACCAGCATGGCGGGAGGGCATTCTTGCTCGGGGTTGGCTTGCCAACCGGAGTCCAACCGGACTTCTATGCCCACAACCGCGCGTAGCCGGTGTTCAATCGCCTTTTTGAAGAGTTTAGGATCCCAATTTGAAAAATCGTGGGCTCTCTGCGGCAGGACCGGCCCTGCTTTATCCGGTGGCTTCGGCTGTGGCCGCGATTGGGCGTCCTCAATAATTCTTTGGACATACTTTTTTGCCGATTTTTTATCAGCTTTACGCAGTGCGGCCAGGAGTATTTCCGGCACCGTGCGGTAACGGCGCCGCTTGAAGGTCAGGAAAAAGTTTGTCAGGCATATAAACATGACAGATAGGTTTATGCCTATTAGCAAGCCTAACAAAAAAGTTGCCTCCTGCCGGTTTTGTGCGGGTTCATTTTTTGCCTTACTGTTTGCAGCCTGACCATTCTTTGATATGTCGGGCTCGTCCAAACATACCTGCTGCCACATTGCATTGTAGTCGTAGTGGGCGCAGCCTTTTAGCGGATCGGCGGCGGGAGTGGTAGCGGTAATAATTGCCGGCACGGGCGCGGGATTGATGGACGGTACAGGCGTGGCAACAGTCGCGACCGCGGCAGGTACGGCGGCGGGAGCCGAAACTTGAGACAACGTGACCTGATAGTCACCCTGTGGCATATGCCGCCAAATGTCGTCATTAATATCTCGGCTGCGGAATATGCGGCCGTCTCCAAAGGTAAAAGTTATTTCGGTAACTTTATGGAAGTCGCCGAACATTACTTTGGCTACCTTGGAGGCTGTGGTGTGGTCCCCAAAGTGAGCGGTAACTGGGGTGGTTTGCGCGTTGGCGGCCGCGATGGTCGCCAAAAAAACCGCCAAAAACACCATCATCGTTTTCATATAAATCTCCTCCTACAGAGAGTTTCAAACAACAATCAGTTAAAGAGTATTATACAAGATTTTAAAGAAATGTCAAGGCCATAACATTTTATCCACATATGTGGATATTTTTTTAAAATTCCGGCTAATTTGCGTGAAAATTTGTTATCCCGCGTTTATCTTTTGTTTATGATTTTGTTATCCCTATTTTGTTATGCTTAATTTATATCTGCAGATATAAACTCGTTCGCCCGTAATATTTTATTGAAATAAAATTTACTCACTCACATCGTTTATGAACAGCGCGGAGAAGATTAATAGCGAACTGGCTTTGGGGCCCAAACTGTCCATTATTAATGTGGTGCAATATATAGTGGAGGATGCTTTTGCGGCCAGGGCTTCGGATATACATATAGACCCGGCCGCGGACAAGTTGGTGGTGCGCTACCGCGTGGATGGCCTGTTGCGCGACGCGCACAAGTGCCCTGCAGGGATTCACGGCGAGATAATCAGCCGCATCAAAATTATGGCCGGCATGCGCACCGACGAGCACCAGGCCGCGCAGGACGGCCGCTTCCGTCTGGCCACTCTCCATGGGCCGCTGGATGTTCGCGTATCCATTGTCCCGACCTATTATGGGGAGAACGCGGTGCTGCGCCTGCTCTCCGGCCAGGCCCAGGACTTTACCCTGGAGGGTTTGGGGTTCAGTCCGGAAAATATTCGGGTCATCAACCGCGCCCTGCACAAGCCTTATGGAATGATTCTGGCCACGGGACCCACCGGCAGCGGCAAAACCACCACGCTGTATACGCTGGTTAAGTTTTTTAATACCAGACAAATCTCGGTGATTA
Source organism: Candidatus Doudnabacteria bacterium (assembly GCA_903908535.1). Lineage (GTDB taxonomy): Bacteria > Patescibacteriota > Doudnabacteria > UBA920 > UBA920 > CAIVSE01. Next base: position 13,450 of record CAIVSE010000046.1, on the reverse strand, counting down.
CCATTGAAGACCCTATTGAGTATGCCATAGAAGGCATCAACCAAATTCAGGTGAATCCGCGCACGACCCTGACCTTTTCCACAGGCCTGCGAGCGGTGCTGCGGCAGGATCCTAATATTATTATGCTGGGCGAAATCCGCGACAGCGAAACCGCCGGCTTGGCCGTGAATACGGCTTTAACCGGGCACCTGCTGCTGTCCACCCTGCACACTTCGGACGCGGCCACCACCCTGCCCCGGCTGCTGGATTTAAAAATTGAAGGCTACCTGATTGCTTCCACGGTCAACGTCGCCATTGGGCAGCGCCTGGTGCGCAAACTCTGTCCCGTCTGTAAAACAGCCAAACCCATTTCCCCGGCCGAGACCCGCGGCCTGCTGGAATTCTTGTCCCGCCGGGATGCCTCCGCCCTGGGTGCGCAAAATTTTTTTACGGGCAACGGTTGCGCCGGCTGCGGCTTTAGCGGCTACTGCGGCCGCATAGGCATACACGAGATATTAGTGCCGGACCAAAATATCCGCGAAGCGGTTTTGGCCAAAGCGCCGGCTTCAAAGATAAGGCAGCTGGCTGTGGCGGCTGGCATGGTGCCGCTGATTGAAGATGGTTTTAACAAGGCGCGGGCCGGGCTGACCAGCTTGCGGGAAATCCTAAAAATTTTACACGAATAGCCATGAAACTGGAAGAACAAATTTTATTTGCCAAGCGCCTGGCTATTTTGCTTAAGGCTGAAATTCCCATTGCCCAGGCGCTTGCCATGCTGCGCGACCAAACCGCCAAACAGGGCGGCAAGGCCGTGGTCAATCGCCTGATTGTGGACGTGGAAAACGGCCTGCCGCTTTCGGCCGCCGTAGCCAAACAAAAAAAAATGTTCGGGTTGTTTGCCGTGAATATCATTAAAGTCGGGGAAATGGGCGGCGGCCTGGCTGATAATTTGCAGTACCTGGCCGAAGAGCTTAAAAAACAGAGGCAGCTGCAAGGCAAAGTCAGCGGCGCGTTAATATATCCCGGGTTTATTGTGGCCGCGACTTTGGGGATTACCGCTTTGTTGAGCCTGTATGTTTTCCCAAAAATTTTGCCCATTTTCGCGTCGTTCCGGTTTGCCCTGCCGCTACCGACCAGAATTTTAATGGCCATGACCAATTTCGCCACTCATAAGTTTTGGCTGGCGGGTTTGGGGCTGCTGGGTTTGGCGGCAGCGGCGGTTTTGCTGTTGCGCCTGCCGGCTGTAAAGCTGGCTGTTGATCGCCTGCTTATCAAATTACCTTTTTTGGGCAAAATGCTGCAAAGTTATTTTTTGGCCAATACCTGCCGGACCCTGGGTTTGCTGCTGCGCAGTAATGTCCATATTGTGGATGCCACTCGCATCGCGGCAATAACCTCATCCAGCCTGGTTTATCGCCGCGAACTGCACATATTGGCCCAGCGCCTGGCGCGAGGCGAAAAAATTTCCCGGCATCTCGCCGAGCGCGCGTCGGTGTTTCCGCCCCTGGTGCCGCAGATGGCTTCCGTGGGGGAAATGTCCGGCAATTTAAGCGGCAGCTTTTTGTACCTGGCGGAAATTTATGAACAGGAAGTGGAGGATGCCGCCAAAAACCTGTCCAGCCTGATTGAACCGGTGCTGATGGTGGGCATGGGCGCGGTGGTAGGCTTTGTGGCTATTTCCATTATTACCCCAATTTACCAAATAACCCAGAACATCAAACCATGAAAAGGCGGGCCTTTACTTTAATTGAGGTTTGTTTGGTTATAGCCCTTTTGACGGCCGTGGGCGGTTTTGGTTTAGCCGCAAATATAGGGGCCTATCGTAATTCGGTTTTGCGCGGCGAGGCCGGGTTTGTGGCCAATTTACTCCGTCGCGCCCGCGGCCAGGCCATGGACAATATTGGACAGTCGCCGCACGGCGTGTATTTTGGGGATGGGCAGTATGTTTTATTTGCCGGAGCGGACTGGATCACCAGCGACGTGCGTACGGATGTTGATTTCCCGGCCAGTCCGGGAATAACAGTTTCCGGCGCCAATGAATTTATTTTTTTGCAGTTGAGCGGCAGCGCCAAAAATGCCGGTAATATTAATATCAGCGGTTTTGGCCGGACTTTGACCATTAGTATTAACCAAGTTGGACAAATTAATTCCCCATAAAATTATATGAATTACAACCAAAAAGCTTTTTCCACTCTGGAGGCATTGATGGCTTTGGCCGTAATTGCCATTGGGTTTTCCTGCGCCCTGCTGGTGGTTTTGGGCAGTCAGGCCCTTATTGAAAGTTCGCAGCTGGGCGGGGAAGCTTTGCAAAACGCGCGTGGGTTAGTGGAGTCCGGCGGGGCCAACACGGTTTTTTTGGGACCGCGGCCGGCATTAAATTTTATTGATGAGGACGGTTACACGCGGCAGGTTACCGGTTTGGCGAGTTGGCAAACCACCGGCCGGCCCAGGGCCACAATCATTTTAAACAGCCTGTGGGTGGACTGGCAGGATGCTTTGGCGGAAAACGGCTGCCAAATCAATCAGTCCGGCCTGGTTCAGTCTGTAATTGCCAATATAGATTTTGGTTTTGGCCCGGTGGCCGCTATGCAGGCCCGGGGCCAACAGTTGTTTGTGGGGCTGTCCGTTACTGCCGCTAAAACCCAGCCGACTTTTTTAGTGTTCAGCGTGGCCAGTTCCACCAACCCTGTATTGGAAGGAAGTTTGGACAACGCCACCACAACTACGGCCGGCCTTAACGCTCTCGCGGTTGTCGGCCAATATGCTTACGCGGCCAGCGCACGGGCTGTTTCTTTGTCTTCCGGTTTTGGCCAATTGCAAATTATTAATGTCAGCCAGCCGCAAAACCCGCGGCTGGCGGCGACGTATAAAATCCCGGGAGTTACCGGGACCAGCGGTGAGGGTATAGGCAACAGCATTTTTTACAGCGACGGATTTGTTTATTTGGGCCTGACCAAAACCGGTGGCGGCCCGGAGTTTAATGTTATTGACGTCCGCGATGCTTTGAACCCAAAATGGGCCGGCGGTTTTAGTTTTGGCAGCACGGTTAACGCCATAGTTGTTAAAGGATCTTACGCTTATGTGGCGCACCCCATGAGCGGCGGCAATTCGCCGCAGGAACAGCTGACGGTTTTGGATGTCTCTAATCCGGCCAGTATTGTAAGAGCCAGTGGCTTTCACGCTTTGGATAATCAGGGTAACGGCAAAAGCCTGTTTTTGCAGGGCAATAATTTATATTTTGGCCGGACTGTGACTAATACGGCTAATCCTGAATTCGCGGTGTTTGACGTTTCTAATATTGGTCCGCCCACGCCCACGCCGCTTTCTTCGTTAAAAATCAGCAGCAGCGTTAACAGCTTAATGGCTGTGAACTCGGTGTTGTTGATGCTGACCAACAGCCAGTTGCGGTTTTTTGACGTTTCCGGCCTGCCCAGTATGCCGGAATTATTGCCGCCGCAGCCCCTGGCGTCCGGCGCCGCCGGTACCGCCTTGGCCTGCAGCGGCAACACCGTTTACGCGGCAGGCGCGTCTGCCAGTTCGGGACTTTTGTCTTTATTCGCGCCGAAATAATATGCAAAAACGCGCTTTTACTTTGCTAGAAGCCCTGGTTTATCTGGCCCTGGCCGCGATTTTTTTGGGTGGAATTTTAAGCTGCGCTTATTCTTTAATTGTTTCGGCCAGCGCGGAGCAGGCTAAAATTTTATTGCAGGAGGAAGGCCAGTTTTTAATCGGTAAATTTGACTGGGCATTTTTAGGGGCTAAAAATTTTACCGTTAGCGACGGCGGCCAAACATTAACCGTTAATACTTATGATTCAGCCTGGCCGGTAATTTTTACTTCCCAAATCGGGCGCGCGCGCCTGGCCGCGGACGGCAACATCCCGGCAGATTTAAATGCCGAGGCCGTTATAGTTGATAGTCTTTTGTTCCGGGACGTCCCCGCCACATCCGGGCGGCCCGAAGGCCTGGACATAAGTTATGTACTGGAAACTTTGGATAGCCGCGGCCGTTTAGCCCGCCAGGATTTTAGTTTTACTGAATATTTACAGCAATATTAAAATGCCTAAACGCGAGACAGCCGGATATATTTTGTTAATATCGGCCCTGATTATTTCAGCCGTGCTGTTCGCCGTGGTCTGCGCCACGGCGGCCGGCGGTTTTTATCTTGGCGCCAACGGGACTGACATGTATAACCGCCGGCAAAGTTTTTTCCTGGCCTGGTCCTGCCTGCAGGCGGCGCGTCTGCGTATTATCCAAAATCCGCAGGCCCCGCAAATAGGTGAACTGCCGGTAGGTACAGGCAGCTGCCAAATTATCGGCATCAATTTAAACTCTCCGGCGGCCGGGCAAATTACCATTAAAAGCCGGGCGGACATTAACGGCGCGGCCGCCAATTTACAAATGGTGGTTAACGCCGCGGACCTGACGTTAATTTCCTGGGAGGACCTGGATTCATCTTAGGGTTTACGCACCGCTGACTTTCAGCCAATTACTTCGTTATTTTGTTCCGGTTTTCTCCGGCGTACTACACAGTACGCCTCCGAAAATCCTCACAAAATGCCTCGTACTTGGCTGGATGCGTAAACCCTATTAAATATTGGTTTTAACAGCTCCTTAGCTAAAATAATTAACTTAAAAAAATATGCAAAAACTTAAAGCCTTTACCCTGATTGAAATTTTGGTGGTCATTGGCATGATAGCAGTTTTGGCCACCATAGTTATTGTCGCCATTAACCCGGCGCGGCAATTTGCCGCCAGCCGCAACACCCAACGGTTGAGTAACGTCAACGCCATTTTAAACGCCGTTGGCGAAAATATGTCCGACAACGGCGGCCTGTTTAATTGTCCGGTCCAGCCCACGACCACGCCGACTGATATTAAATCCGGCGCCGGTAATATGGACATTATGCGCTGCCTGGTGCCGAATTATTTGTCTTCGGTTTTATACGACCCTAAGGGCGGTAGCGGCGACAGTACTATTACCTATGACACGCTTTATTCCGTATCGCAGGATGACGCCGGTCGGATAACGGTTGACGCTCCGGGCGCGGAGCTTGGCCAAAATATTTCCGTGTCACGCTAGTTGCAAAATTTTCGCCCTGAGACAATTTCGAGGCATTTCCAGCGGATTTTACGAGACGTACTTAACGTACGGCGAGTAAAACCGCAAGGGAAATAAAGTTTAAAAACTTTCTTAACTCCTCGGCTCGCTTTTTACGATAAATCGTGAAAGACTCGCCTACGTCGTTAATAACAAAGAAATTGGCCGGGGCGGGAATTTTGTTATTTTTTCTCGGCCAGCAGGCAGGCGCCGTTAATGCAAAAGCGCTTGCCTGTGGTGGCGGAGGGGCCGTCATCAAAGACATGGCCTAAATGGCTGCCGCAGGTGGCGCAGGTGACTTCCGTGCGCTCCATACCGTATTCGCTGTCTTTATGGAATTCCACGGCGCCGGGCAGGGCCTCGTCAAAACTGGGCCAGCCGGTGCCACTGTCGAACTTGGTGTCTGCGGCAAACAGCTGGCTGCCGCAAACCGCGCATTTGAACATAACGTTTTTATTATGGACTTCCAGCAGCGGCGAAGTAAACGGGGCTTCTGTGCCTTTTTCGCGCAAAATATGGTATTGTTCGGCAGTTAACTTTTTTTTGAGTTCCTGTTCGTCAATTTGCATGGTCTAAAAATATTAAACTAATTAGTTTGGTGAGGTTAATAACAACCAAGCCGGCCAGCAGCCAGTAGTCAACGCTGTGTTTGGCTAAAAGCTGGTATAAAATTCCCAGAGAAAATATGATTGTGCCGGCTAAAAGGCCGGCTCGGTTGGCTAAATTTTTATGCAAAATTTGGCGTTCGTCCTGGTTTTTGCCTTCACCCACAAACGACATACCCACGGTATAAAGGATGAGCGCGGCGCCCAGGCCCAGCATTTGGTGCATGCCCATAACATTCGGTCGGCCAATAATAAGCGCCCCGGCAATTAAAGCTATAAACACTAATAGGAAGACGTAATAGATAATGGTTTTCATGATAGTATCATTGTAACACAAAAATATCCTCAATTTTTAATTTAAATTGGCCGGCAATTTTTAAGGCTAAACCTAGGGATGGCTCATAGTTGCCTTTTTCTATGGCAATAATGGTTTGGCGCGACACACCCACGGCTTTGGCCAGGGTTTCCTGGGTGGCGCCGGCGTGTTCACGGTGTTGTTTGAGGGAATTTAAAAGCATAAATTGTTGGGTTTCAGCCAAAAGTAAAAGTAAAGGCCTGCAGGCCGGCTTGCAGGATGGTTATATTTATAGTGTGCTCGGAATAATTACTTGAGTCAAATAGGGTATAAAGTTGGGAGGCCTGAACCGTGACGTCGGGCTGGGACTGGCCGTCCACGGTTATATGTAATGTCACGGGCTGGTCAGCCGAGGCGACCATGTAGACTTTGCCGGAAGAAAAATGCAACTCAATGCTGCCGCCCGGCTGCATTAATTGCGCGTGGTCCTGGAAAAATTGCCAGCTGCCGCCCAGGGCGAAATTATTTAAGGCCAAATTTTGCGGCGGGGTATAATTTTGCGGCTGGCTGCTTGGCTGCTGGCTGGGCGTAAGGTTTTCCAAACGTGACGGTTCAAAGTACATTTCCGGCGAGTCAATGCCGTTTAAGCTTTGTCCGTTTTCCATGCCCACGGCCGTGCTGTAACCAAGCAGCTGTCTGATGGCATTTTCCATATTATTGTAGTTGCCCTCGCCAAAATCTTCGTAAACTATTTGTCCCCGCTGGTCAATTAAATATTCGGCCGGCCAGTATTGGTTGTTGTAGGCGTTCCAGGTCCCGTAGTTGTTGTCCTGCGCCACCGGATAATTAATGCCAAAGCGTTTAATGGCGTCGGCGACATTGCCGGTGTCCTGTTCAAAAGCAAATTCCGGCGTGTGCACGCCCACCACCACCAGGCCGCTGCTCTGGTAAGTGTTGTACCATTTAGTCACAAAAGGCAGCGTGCGGATGCAATTAATGCAGGAATAGGTCCAAAAGTCTACGAGTACAACCTTACCTTTCAGCTGGGCCATAGTCAGCGGCGGGGAATTTAGCCAGTTGGTAATACCGGTAAAGTCCGGGGCCTGGCCATAATTGCCAAGTTTTACGACATCCAAGGGTTTGGTTGCCGCAGGGCTTGATGTGGAAACGGGAGTTGCCGGCGCGGCCATATTTGTGGCCGTATCCATGGACGGGTTTTCATTCTGTCCCGCAAGTTTATTTTCCAAAGTGCTTTGCGGAAAAATCGCGGTGAGCTGGTTTTCTATCGCAACATCATATTGGAAAAACATGGCTACGGCCAACAGCAAAATCAGCACGCCAAAAATTTGCTGCAGGCGGGTGGAATACCGGGCCAGCCAGCGGACTTTAGTGGTAATGTATTGGCTGCCGTAAGCGATAACCAGCATGGGAATCCCGGCGCCCAAAGCGTAAGCAATAATTAAGGCAACAGATTTTGTGGTGCTGCCCTGAGTCGCGATTAAAGTTAAAATGGAACCCAAAATTGGTCCGGCGCATGGCGTCCAGACCAAACCTAAAGTTAACCCAAGCAGCAGGCCGCCCCAATTGCCCTGGCTTTTGGTCTGGCCGGCTTTGTTAATAATGCCTGAAAGTTTGGCGGTAAGAAGTTCAAACGGTTTGGGCCATAATAAAAATATTCCGAATATGGCCAGCAGGACAATGGCAATATCCCTAATTAAATTAGGATTAAAATGAAGGCTTTGGATAATTGCCGAAAGCAGCAGTGAGGCCGCGGTAAAAGTCACAATAAAACCTAAAACAATGAACAATGGCCTCTGCCGGCTCTGTTGGCCAACGGAAGCGCCTAACAAAATGGGCAGCATGGGCAAAATGCACGGCGCGGCAATGGTTAAAATACCGGCCAAGACCGCAAACAAAATTTGGATAGCCATAAGAGTTATTTTGATTTTTTAAGGTATTTCTATTATATTTCTTTAATTATTTAATGTCAAGTTAACTTTACATTTGGTATGAATTGGTCGCAATTTGCGATTTTAAAAATTTATTTAATCCTGAACCCTATGGCATTTGTCCGTGGAGGATTTTTAATTTTTTTAATGTCTTTGACCACACCAATGAGTACCCTGTCATGAAATTCCTGAACATGCTCAATTTTATCAACTTTTTTGGTGAGACTTTCGTTTGCAGCTAGAACCTGCTTCATTTTAATGAATGCGCGGATTATTAGAATGTTCATTTGGATAGCTGTTTCGCTGCTAAGGATAGAAGAGAGCATAGCTACCCCATGTTCTGTGAATGTATAAGGCAGATATTTTCTATGCCCACCTCGGTTTAAGGTCGCAAATTGCGACCTTAAAGATCCTATGATTTTAGCCTCATGTTTATTAAGCTGGAACATAAAATCTTCAGGAAAACGCGATAAATTACGCTTTACTGCTTCATTTAAACGTTTGGTCGGCACCTGGTAAAGTTCCGCCAAGTCGCTGTCCAGCATAACTTTTTGTCCTCGGATAAGATAAATTCTTCGTTCTATAAATTCAGTTGGGACGGGGATGAGGTTGATTAAGTCAGTTTCGGCCATATTAAAATGCTCCCAATCCGTTAGGCGAGCCTAAACCCGTTGGTCCGTCGTATTTAGTTTTGCCGGTGCATAAATAGGAAGGGTTGCAAATTCCGTTACTGCCGCCTACAACGTCATGTAAATTATTTTTATTGCCAAATAAATAGGGTAAGCTGTTGGCAGTTTGATTTTTAGTTAGGCCTCCCAAAGCGTAAATGCCGGCAATAATTGGCGCGGCCAAACTGGTGCCGCCGGCCGTAAACCAGCCTTTTTGCCCTTTGGGGCTGGTACTGCTGTAAATAGCCGCGCCCGTGGACGGGTCGGCCACTGCGGAGACATCGGCGACAGTGCGGCCCTTGCATAAAACATCTTTTTGCCAGGCTGGTTTAGCTTCAAACCGGCTGCAACCGCTGCCGGCGCCGCTCCAGGCATCTTCATTAGAATAACTGTTGCCGTTCATATACAGCGACGTGCCGCCCACGGCCGTCACAAAAGGCGAAGCTGCCGGATACTGCACGCCATAGCCGCTGTCGCCGGAACTGACGGTAAAAGCACTTCCGGAATGGTTAAAGTGTTTATCTAATTTAGTTTCGCCTTTGTATTCCGGTCCGCCCCAGGAACTGGAAACGGCAATTGCGCCGGTTTTGGCCGCGGTATCCACGGCCGTAAATAAATTAGTCATATTGGGCGATTTGGCTTCCACTAAAATCAGGCTGCAATTTTCGCACATGGCGTGGCTGGCTTCCACGTCTAAAGCTATTTCCATAGACCAGTCGCCGTTGGCGGCCGGTACGGCTTTACCCCCGGTTTGGTTAATTTTTTGCAGGCAGGGGACTGTGGATTTTGCGGCCGCAATTTTACACAGCGGCAACACCGGCAAATGGAACTGCAGACTATACGCGTCTAAATCGTTCTTTATGGTGGGGTCATCGTAGGCGTCCACAATGGTAATAATAGGCGTTCCTGCCGCGCGGCCGGAAACGCCATAAGCGCCACGCAATTGCGTTGGCCCGTAACCCATGGGAGAACCTGAAACCAACGGAATATTATTACTATCCAATAACACTTGGATATGGCAGCTGGCCAAACCGCCGGTTTTTGTTATGCTGCAAACCCGTCCGTGCTTGCTTACGCTTTGGGCTTTGCTGAAAAACGGCGTCAATAAAAGCAACGTGGCAATAATCAAACTAAAAGTTTTTTTGCTCATAAACGACGTAGGGCGAAACAAATTCAGTTATGAATTTGTGAGCCGAGGAGTTTATATGGGTTTACCCATATATATTTTAAATTAATGATATATTTTCATTATAGAAAAACCGTGATAACAAATTCATAACAAAAAGTTAACAGAAACATAACAAATTTTTACCAAGAAATGCGGGAATTGAGAATTTATATGCACAGGTGTGGATAAAAAACCGGTTGGATGGATTTTAATTTTGGGCGTACAATTAAAACATGGATACTACAAAAATGGCCCTGTTTAAAGGTAAGCAAATAAGGAAGATTATTTACCAAAACGAGTGGTGGTTTTCAGTTGTGGACGTAATAGAAGCTTTAACTGATAGCGTAAATGCCCGTGATTACTGGTTTAGAATGAAGGTAAGGGTAAAAGATGAGGACGGCTTTGAACCGTCGACAATTTGTCGACAGTTCAAATTAGTTGCTCCTGATGGAAAAATGCGCGAAACTGATTGTGCCAATACAGAAGGCTTATTTCGTATTGTGCAATCAATTCCCTCGCCCAAGGCGGAGCCTTTTAAACGCTGGTTAGCAAAAGTAGGTTATGAAAGGGTCCAGGAAATTGAGGATCCGGAACTGGCTACCAAAAGAACAAGGATGCTATATAAGCTAAAAGGTTATCCGAAAGACTGGATAGAAAAGAGAATGCGCGGCATTACCATTCGCGAAGAATTAACCGATGAGTGGCAAAAGCGGGGAGCGCGCGAGCAAACGGATTATGAAATTTTAACTTCGGAAATTTCCAAAGCCACTTTTGGCATCACGCCCAAAGAATACAAAAAACTTAAAGGTTTAAAGCGCCAAAATTTACGCGACCATATGGATGACTTTGAACTCATTTTTACCATGCTGGGCGAACGTTCCACTACGGAAATCCATAGGACGGAAGATTCCCAAGGCCTGCCAAAATTAAAGAGCGACGCCCAAGCCGGCGGAGACATTGCCGGCGGCGCCAGAAAACAGTTAGAAAAACGTTTAGGAAAAAGTATTGTGAGCGGGAAGAATCATTTAAAGAAACAAAAAAAGAAATTAATAAAATAAAAAAAACCGTCACTAAAATTTATAGTGGCGGTTTAATTTATAGTCTATTATTTAGTGAATTTTAAAGTCTGAACAAATGTTCCTAATTGCGTGGACGTAATGGCCCTGCCTTGTCCTATTTCATAAAAATTTCCGTTATAAATTAGGAAATAAGCATCAAATGTCCCGCCGTCAGCGGTTATACTGGCGTGAATTGCCTGCTTGCCAGCAATTGTTGTGGTAGTTTCCTGTTGTGGTGGGGTCGTGGAGTACTCTTCATTAATCATGGAAGGCAAATCTCCGGTTGCGGGACTTATTGTAAAACCAAGTATAGATTGATTTTGGGGGTTATCGAACATTAAACTATATTTTGGGGTGCTTTGGGTGTCCTCAAAATATGTTGTACCGTCTGGAACCGAAATTTGGAAGCCATAATTGGTGTTGGTATATATTCCGTTACTAATCCCATTAGTTGCGCTGGTGGCGATAGCGGCTGGTGGGGTTGCTAATTGGGGAGTAGCTGGAGCAACGACGGTTGGATTTTGATTCTGCTCTAGTTGATTGGCCATTTGGTTTACTTGATAGATTGCTGTTTGCTTTGGCATAAGGTTTGCAAATTCCATACCAGCATAAACAATAATAGCCAAGATGGGGAGCAATATAGCTTTCCCAAGCGGTTTAGTTGAAGCAAGAGCAGTATGGATATTTTTGTTGAGCAGTAAATATAAAATTATGACAATGTTAATAATCAGGGAAATATAGCTTGTACTACCTAAAGTAAAAATAGTGATAACCCCAAAAATTATATATAATGCACTAATGGTAACAGCTAATAGCTTGCCCCATTTCTGACCAGTCCACAATCCGCGGCCAGCAAAGAAACTAAGGATGCCCCATAATACGTCGAGTATTCCGGGAACAACCCCTGCGGTCACGCCGAAGTTACCTAAAAATTGCGCACCGGTAGAGCTTAACGCAAACAGCATTATGCCGCCAGCGATTAAAAAGATTGAGACAATATAAAATAAAACAGCAATTATTTTTGCACCCACCGGAACTATCGGACTCATACCAGGAGTTGTGGAATTTGTTGTCGGCGGGGGAGTTGTATTTGTTGCTGTTGGTATATTTGTTTGTGGGGTATTTATTTCCATAATATTTTTTAATTATATTGGCTTAATCATAACACTTTATATTTTTCTTTACTAATTGAATTTAGCACAGTATTTTCCAGTCAAGAGATGATACCTCCGCCGCCAGCGCCAAAAATTGAAATTAAAGTTTAAATTTTTTAAATAACTTGGTTTTTTCTTTTTGCAATAGTTCCGCGAAATCGGTGGAACTGTGGGCGGAACAAATATCATCCAGCTCTTTTTCCGTCCGTCCTGGGGCTAAATATTGCGTCCAGTTTTCCAAAGTCTTTAATTTTTGGTAAGGAGTTAGATAATTTTCAAATTCGTAAATTTTTTTCTGTTTGCCTTTATGGTCAGCCTTGGTGGTGGCGAAGCCGCAGGGTCTGTGGAAGTTTAAGTAAAGGTTTAAGTAGGTTTGGCAAAAGATATTTATGACCGGCGCGAACTTTCTTGGGATGTGGTTCCTGCCAAACCATTTCCTGACAATGCTGCCGTTCTTGCTTTCGGCCAAAGCATTGTCATTGCAGTGGCGGGAACGGGATTTAGTCTGTTTAATGGAGAGCCTGTTAAGAATGTCGGCAACCACGTGATTAATATATTCGCCCCCATTGTCGGAATGGAAACCGTGGAGAATGAAAGGAAAACAAATTAAAATGGTTTCCAGGGCGGGCTTTAAAAACTTTTCTGAAATTCCCTCCACGCAAACCAACAGTTCCCATTGCAGCACTTCGTCAACCAGATTAATGTGGTATACGCCTTTTTGTCCGTCTTTATCGCCCTGATGCACCGTATCCACCCGCAAATAGCCTGGAATTCCGTTTGGCTGGGGTTTCATCCGTTGTCCGATATTTCTCTTTACCGGGTCAGTATCGGTAAAGGTCGTGGAATGGGAAATATACTGTTTGGTTTGGCGCAGCGCGTATATCGTGGAAATGGAGATGTTCTTTAAGTTTTCAAATTCTGTTTTGCCATAATCTGTCCATTCGCTGATTAAGATCTTTTTGGTGGCCGGACCATTGAGCCGGTTATGGGCGTTATCGACTTTAACCAAAAGCTGGATGTCTGTCGGCCCATAAACCGTCTTAAAGGTATTTTTCTTCCCCCAGTTTTCAGAAAGTAAAAGTATGCCATTGTCCTTTTTCCTGCTAACCAACCTTTTTAAATGGACTTTGGACAGGCCGGTCAGGCGCAATATATATTTTAACACCGATGATTTGTCCGCCTGCTTTTTGAGTTTTAAGTAACTGAAACGATTCAAGGTGTCGTTAATCCATTGGTAACGCTCCTTTCTGCCATTGGCTTTAAATTTAAAATCACTGTTGACCTTTAAAAATTCCCGAAGTTCGGGTATGCTCACTATGCGTGAGTCGTCCATATTGATGTCCATTCTTCAATTATGGCGGCTCGCGCGTTTTCATCCCAGCCCATGTTTAAGGGTTTCAGTCCCTGTTTTGGGGTATCATCTTCCGCTGGAATAATGTGCTCGGGGAGGTATCATCTTCCATTGTACAAGACT
>CAIVSE010000045.1 GCA_903908535.1 Candidatus Doudnabacteria bacterium | reverse complement strand
GCTGATGATAATTTGCCATCTGAGCAACTATAAACACTAAACTTTGGCGAGCAGGTAATTCATTTAAATAATGTCATTCCTTTAATTCTTGTCAATCATTTAATTCATTTAAATCATGTCAATAATTCTACTCCTTGCTTACCCTCACCAGCTCGTCTATAGTGGTTATCCCCTTAGACGCTTTAATAAACCCGTCTTCCCACATTAAGGTCATACCCTCTTTTTCGCCCTGTTCCTGAATTTCCTGCGAACTTTTGTGGGCCATAATCATTTGCGCCACGGCCGGAGTCACCTCCAAAATTTCGTGGATGCCCAAGCGGCCGCGGTAGCCGGTTTTGGAACATTTGTCACAGCCCTCGCCTTTGTAAAATTTTACGTCTTTTAAACTTTTGCATTTGGCCGGAGCCGCTCCGACCCGAATTAAAATCGGCAAAAGTTTTTCCAAATGGAACTGCTTAGACAGCGCTTCTATAGCGGCATCGTCCAGCGTTATGGGTTTTTGGCAGTCCTTGCAAATTACCCTCACCAGCCTTTGCGCCAGCACCGCGTTTATGGTAGAGGCAATTAAGTAAGGCTCCACGCCGATGTCCAGTAATCTGGGCAGGGCCGCGGCCGCGTCGTTGGTATGCAGGGTGGAAAATACAATGTGTCCGGTCATAGCCGCGTGAACCGCTTCTTCCGCGGTTTCCTTGTCGCGAATTTCACCGATCATAATAATATTAGGGTCCTGCCGCAAAAGGGCCCTAAGCCCCACGTCAAAAGTCAGGCCGATTTTCGGGTTAACCTGCATTTGGTTGGCGCCGACAATCCGGTATTCCACAGGGTCTTCAATGGTGGAAATATTGACGTTTTTGGTGTTGAGCATGGACAAAATGGTATACAGCGTGGTTGATTTTCCACTGCCGGTTGGGCCGGTAACCAAAAGCATGCCGTGAGGTTTTTTGACGTTGCGGTTAATGACTTCGTAAGATTCTTTTTCAAAACCCAGCTCTTCCAGGGTCATAGCTTTGGCCGATTCATCCAAAAGCCGAATGACGACTTTTTCGCCGTCAAAAATCGGAATGGTAGATACGCGTAAGGAAAATTTGTAGCCGTCTTTTTCTATTTTAAAACGTCCGTCCTGCGGCAGGCGGTGCTCGTCTATTTTTAAATTGGACATAACTTTAATGCGCGCGGCAATGGCGGCCTGAATAACCTTGGGCAAAGTCATAACGTCGTGAAGTACGCCGTCTATGCGGTAGCGCACGGTAACCGCGTTTTCCTGCGGTTCAATGTGAATATCGCTGGCCTTTTCAAACACGGCGTATTCCAATAGTGTATCCACCACGCGGATAACCGGAATTTCTTCGGCCATTTTTTTTAGGCTGTCGTCCAGCGCGGCCTCGCCCTCGGCTTTTGCCGTCAGCGGTTTGGATGACGGCGTAAACAAATGCTTTATTTCTTTTTCCAGCGATGAATGGTATTTGGACAGGCCAAAATCCAGGCTGGCTCTGCCGATTAAAAAAGTTTTTATCTCCAGGCCGGTCTTTTTTTGGATAAATTCCTTGGTTTGAATATCCTCGGGATCCGACATAGCCAAAGACAACCCTTCCTTGGTTTTGGCAAAGCTGATAACTTGATGCCTATGCGCAATGGGTTCCGGCACCAAGTTCAGCACCTCCTGGGGAATTTGCAAAGTGGTTAAATCCACAACCGGCGCGCCAAGCAAACGGCTTTTTAAATCCAATAATTGTTGTTCGGTTACGGCTTTTTTGTCCACTAAAAAATCTTCCCAAGTTGTGGGGATTTTTACCTGGGTAAGCTCTTTTTCCAAAACCTCCAGCTTGTCCGCGGTCAAAATTTTATTTTGTTTTAAAGCCGTATTCAGCTCTTGTTTGTCCATAGGCTACAGAAACTACAGATAGAATCCACTACCGATGCCTACAGAACCTAATTTATTCTGTAGTCATCTGTAGTGCCCCCACTGTAGCCTTTTTTGTTTCTTTGATATCAATTCGCCTGATTATTATAACATAAGCCGGTAAAAACTCAAAGTCACGCAAAAAATTCCGCGGATATATAGAACGAACAAACACGAATCTATAATCAGTTCGTGTTTTCGTGTCTATTTTGTTATAAATTCGCGTTAATTAGTATCCTAACGGCCTTGCCAGGTAAAAATGTAATAGATCGTTTTTAAAATAATTTCCAAATCAAACAAAAAGCCGCGATGCTTTATGTAGTAGAGGTCGTATTGCAGTTTAAGTTTGCTTTCTTCCAAACTGCCCGCGTAAATGTTCAGCTGTGCCCAGCCGGTAATGCCGGGTTTGACCAGGTGGCGTTCATCGTAAAACGGGATTTGTTTTTTTAACTCTTCCACAATGTGCGGTTGTTCCGGGCGCGGGCCGACCAGGCTGATATGGCCAAAAAGCAAATTTATAAACTGGGGCCATTCGTCTATCCGGCTCTTGCGCAAAAACCGGCCCACCTTGGTTATGCGCGGATCGTTAACCGAAGTCCAGGTATTGGTCGGGCCGCCGCTCATACTGCGGTACTTGTAAACTTTGAACAGCCTCCCCTGCTTGCCCACCCGCTCCTGCACAAACAGCACCGGACCGGGGCTTGTAAGCTTAATCGCCAAAGCGCAAAACGGGTAGCTGATTAAAAAGAAAAATATGCCCACGAATCCCAAAATTACAT
>CAIVSE010000044.1 GCA_903908535.1 Candidatus Doudnabacteria bacterium | reverse complement strand
TTTTATAGCTTCAAAATAAAGACCAAGCTTTTTGGCCAAAGTTATGGTCCCAAAAAGTAAGTCCGGCTCCTGCTATATTAGAAAAATTAAGGACTGCCAGATACAGGGCTTAAGTCTAATAAAGAAACTTCCTTCCCCCATTTAAGGCCGAGCCGTACTTGTTTTTCAGAACCCTCTTTCAGCCCAAAAAGCCCGGTCTTTTTACCAAAGGTAAAAAGTTTTTGGGCTGAAAGCGGAGAGAGAATTTTCGCTGGGAAAATTTGAACGTGTTCTGAAAAACAATACGGCGAGGGGCTATGGGGGAAAGGAAGTTCTTATATCTTCAGTAATTTCTTAAATTTACTTTCATCCTTATATGGCCCAATTATGGCCAGGGTCAGTTTTTTGCTTTGGAACAAATCTTTTGCCACTTTTTGAACATCCTTGGCCGTAACCTTATCTATTTCGTCAAAGGCTTGCTGCGGCGTCAGGATTTTTTTAAAAAACGCGGCACGCTCCAAAAACCAGTCCAGGCGGACCTGGTTATCTTCCAACGCCAAAACGCTTTTGCCTTTTATATAGTCGCGGGCTTTTTGCAGTTCCTGCTCCCCCACCAGGCTGGTCTTAATTTTTTTCAGTTCTTCCATAATTACCGTAATGGCCTGATGGATTTTATCCACCTGCACGCCGCTGTTAATGGTAAAATTGCCCGTGTCCTGGTAACAGCCCGGAATTGTTCGCACGTAATAACAGAGGCCGCGGCGCTCGCGGACCTCGGTAAACAGCCGGCTGCTCATGCCGCCTCCCAAAACCGAAGCCAAAACAGCCGCGGCCGCGTTGCGCTTATCCCCATAAGCAAAAGCCTTAAAGCCCAGGGCTAAATGCGCCTGTTCGGTCGGTTTAAATTCCAGTTTTAACCGCGCGCTCCCCTGCCGGCTGTCAGCCCTTAACCATCCGTGGAAACTTTTGCGCGGATATTTTTGCCAATATTTTTTTATCAGGCTGTCCAGAACTTTTTGGTTATATTTGCCCGATATCCCCAAAACCATATTCGGCGTTTGGTAATGCCGGCCAATATAATCCTGGAACATTTGGCGGGTAAATTTAGTCACGGTATTTTTAGTCCCGGCAATATATCTGCCCAGGGGCTGGCCCGGCCACATGGCGCCTTCCAAAACGTTGTCAATATCCGCCACCGGCATGTCTTTATACATGTTAATTTCTTCCACAATCACGCCCTTTTCCCGTTCCAGTTCCTCGGCGTCGAGCAGCGGATTTTGGATCATGTCCGTGAGCAGTTCAAAAATTACCGGCAAATGCCGGGACGCGGCCTTAATGTAAAATTGGGTGCCTTCCTTGCCGGTGCTGGCATTCATCTCGCCGCCAATGCTGTCCACAATGTAAGAGATGGCCATGGCCGAAGGGTATTTTTTAGTGCCTTTGAACAAAAAGTGCTCCAGGAAATGCGAGATGCCGTTTTCTTTGGGCGTCTCGGAGCGGCTGCCTGTTTTAACAAAAAAATCCACCACCACGCTTTCGGCGTCGCTGCCGGGGACTTCCATAATGGTCAGGCCGTTGGACAAAATCCGTTTTTTGTAATTCATATTAAAGAATGTTATTTTCTAAATTAGTCGGGACGCTGATGAATTTTTGGCAGCGGTTATTTTTGATATAAAACAAGTCTTCTATCCTGATGCCGCCCTGTTTGGGGAAATAAACCCCCGGTTCAATGCTAAAGACCATGCCGCCTTGCAAGACATCCTTTGAGCCTGGCGACAGGCTTGGCAATTCATGGATTTCCAAACCGCTGCCATGGCCCAGACTATGGATAAAATATTTTTCCAGATGTTTTTCTTTTAATGTCCGTACGGCTTCGGCGTGGACCTCACTGGCCTTAACCTTCCGCGTGACATTAATCAGGGCTATGGAGTTTAAATAGGCCTGCTCCACCTGCCGGTAAGCCGCGGCCAGTTTGGGCGGCGCGGATTTTAAAAATACGGTGCGCGTGAAATCCGAAATATAACCTTTATACTTAAATCCAAAATCTATGACAATGCTTTCCCCGGGTTTCAATTTTTTATTTGTAGGCGCATGGTGCGGCGCCGAGGCATTGGCGCCAGAGGCCACAATTACCGGAAAGCTTAAACCTTGCGCCCCGGCTTTTAAGCCAGCTTGTTCTATAAATTGGGCCAGGCCCTGTTCGGTCCAGGCTTTTTTGCGCAGCTGCGTTTTGGCCTGTGTAAACACCAGGCCGACTATTTCCATGCTCCGGCGCATCAGCCCAATTTCCCGGACGGTCTTAATCACAGCTTGCCGTTTAAATAATTCCCCAAATTTTCTATTTCTATTCTTGGCTGTTCTTTAGTGTCGCGGTCGCGGACCGTAATGGTGTTGTCTTCCAAAGTCTGGAAGTCCACGGTCACGCAAAACGGCGTGCCTATTTCATCCTGGCTGTAATAACGCTTGCCCACGTTGCCGCGGTCATCCCAGGCCGTGGTAAAATTTATTTTAAGATTATCAAAAATAGTTTTGGCGCGCTCCACCAGCTCGGGTTTGTTTTTTAATAATGGGAATACAGCCACTTTATAAGGGGCAAGTTTGGGAGGGAGTGAAAGATAAACTCTCTTACTGTCGCCTTCGCCCTCTTCACGGTAAAATTCGAACATGGTGGCTAAAAATAGACGGTTAAACCCACCTGAACATTCCACGATGTATGGATTGAACTTTTCGTTAGTTGCAGCATCAAAATAGCGTAAATCTTGACCGGAAAATTTAGAGTGCTGGTCCAGGTCATAACTCCCGCGATCATGCACGCCTTCTATTTCTCTAAAGCCAAGTTCGGCAAACTTAAATTCAACATCCCAGGCGTCTGTGGCATAAAAAGCTTTTTCGTCTTTCTCATGCTGTCGCCAACGCAAATGTTCCGGGTTAAACTCCATCATTTTTGTGTAAAAATCCCAGCGGTTGTTTTTCCATTCCTGATAATATTTTGGGGCGTCTTCCGGCCTGCAAAAATACTGAACATCCATTTGCTCAAATTCCCTGGTCCGGAATAAAAAATTCTTGACGGTAATTTCATTCCGAAAAGCCTTGCCAATTTGAGCTATGCCAAACGGCAATTTTCTCCGGGTGGTTTCCAAAACGCTTTTCCAGTCCAAATAAATATTCTGACAGCTCTCCCCTTTTAAATAAACTATCGTTGATTCATCCTCCACCGCACCCAAATGAGTCTTTACAAGCTGATTGAATTTTTTGGCGCCTGACAGAGGATTGCCATCGGGGCTTTTTAGGCTGTTTTTTAAAATAAGTTCATCGATTTTTTCCAGCGTCAAACCACCGGCATTTTCCATAATTCCGGCTTCTTCTATTAAATGGTCAGCCCGGTAACGTTTGTGATTGACCAAGTCTTCAACTAAAGTATCCGCGAAACCGCCAACATGACCCGAAGCTTCCCAAACTTTAGGTGACATAAAAATAGCGCCTTCTATTTCAACTACGTCATCCCTCATTTGTACATTCCACTTGCGCCAGGCAAATTCTATATTTTTCTTAAGCAAAAAGCCTAAGGGACCAAAGTCATATGTAGCAGCAAAGCCACCATAAATTTCGCTGCTTGGGTAAACAAAGCCCCGGCGCTTGCAGAGTGAGACTATTTTTTCCATTTTGTCGTTATTTTCCATGGGTTTAGTATACCAAAAATATTTGCCTTCGCCAAGCTACGGCGGACTATCCCTATAATAATAAATAATTATTGTGAATAAAAAAACCGCGGCAAACCGTCTAAACAGACAGTTGCGGCGGTTGGGCGCCAAACGGCGATGCTAGTTAACTTTGACCGGATCAATATCCCCGGTCCGCAGGCGAATTTCCTCCGGCGATAGCGGCTTGTCATTTTGCCGCCGCCCGGCCCAGTATTTGGTCATACGGGCGGAAACTTCTTTCCGCTCCTTGGAAGACATTTTTTTTCGGCCGCGGCGCTTGGGCCGGTTGTCCCAAGCTTTCTGCAGACGTAATTCTTTTTCGCTGTTAGGCGGCCGGCCGCGGCGTTTAGACGCAAGCTTATGCACGAGCGCCAGATCATCGTTTGACCGGATGGCCAGTAATTTTTCCAGTCTGGAAATAGCAGCTTCCACGTCTGCCTTTTCCTGTTTTAGAAAAACGATCCATCCTACTAACTCTTTGTAGCTAATCATATTTGTTCCCCCTTTGAACAAACAATCGTATCACAAAATACCGCCGGCGTCAACCGGCGGTGTAATCTTTATACTCTCTAACCATATCCTCAAAATAATCCAGCTCAATGGCTGTACGAATTTTTTTCATCAAATTTAAATAAAATTTTAAGTTGTGGATGGTCGCCAAACGAATAGCCAAAGGCTCGCCCGTGGCAAACAAATGGCGAAGATAGGCGCGGGTATGGTTTAAACACAAATAACAGTCGCAGGCATTGTCCACCGGCGTAAAATCTTCCTTGTATTGTTCCAAACGGATGTCCATGGTGGCATAACCCTCAAAGCCATCCTGTTTGGCGCTGACGTACAGCCGACCATGCCTAGCTTCGCGCGTGGGAATAACGCAGTCAAAACTGTCGCAGCCGCGGCTGGCTCCCTGGACGATATCAAATGGCGTGCCCACGCCCAGCAAGTGGCGCGGCGCGTTATTTGGTAAAAAAGGAACGGCATACTCTATGGCCTTCATCATTTCCGCGTGCGGCTCGCCCACGGCCACACCGCCAATGGCAAAACCTTCAAAACCCAAACCCGCCATATCTTTGGCTGACCGCTCGCGCAAATCCGGGAAGCTGGCGCCCTGCACAATCCCCCACAATTTTTGGCCGCGGTTTATGGGGTCACCGTCTATAATAATTTTTTGATACTCTTTAATGGCGCGCTCGGCCCAGCGTTTTGTCAGGGCAATGGATTCCGCGGACCTTGTGTGTTCAAAAGGATAGCCGGGAAAATCATCTAAAATTAAAGCAATGTCGCTGCCCAAATTAGCCTGGATGTCTATGGATTTTTCGGGAGACAGCACCTCCTGCCGGCCGTCCAAATCAAACTGGAACAAAACTCCGGCCTCCATAACCTTGCGAATCTTGGCCAAAGAAAAAACCTGGAAGCCGCCGCTGTCGGTAAAAATGGGGCCCTTCCAATTCATAAACTGGTGCAGGCCGCCGGCCTTGTAGATTAGCGCGTCGCCCGGGCGCTGCCATAAATGGTAAGTGTTAGCCAGCACAATTTCCGCGCCCCAAAATTTTAATTCCTCGGCCGTGACGGTTTTCACCGCGCCCTTGGTGCCAATGGGCAAAAACGCCGGCGTGTGGATGTCGCCATGCGCGGTGTGGATAATGCCCAAACGGGCTTTGGAAGTTTGGTCGGATTTTAAAATATCAAAATAGGGCATATCATTTCTTCTTCGCAACTTCCACCACATTTTTTAACAGCATAGCCACGGTTAACGGCCCGACTCCTCCGGGGACGGGACTGACATATCCGGCAATGTTTTTTAGGCTTTCAAAATCCACATCCCCCACAATACCCCCGTCCATTTCCGCGGTGCCGGCGTCAATTACTGCCGCGCCAGGCTTAACAAAATCCGCGGTGATTAAATTAGCCTGCCCGGTGCCGGAAATTAAGACGTCCGCGGTCTTTGTCAGTGTGGATAAATTTGGCGTGGCACGGTCTGCAACAATGACTTTATAATTTCTTTGCTTTAACAAAAAGCTGACAGGTTTGCCAACCAGCTGCCCCTGCCCGACTATAACAAAATGTCCGGACTTTAAATTATCAGGCAGCTCGCCAACCAAAGACATAACCGCGGCGGCCGTAGGCGGAATTAATGGGGCATATCCCCTTTTTCCCAGGCAATCTACGTCCAGGCGCGGGTCAATGGCATCCAAAACCGCCTGCCGGTTGAGATGCGGCGGCAACGGCAGCTGCACAATCAAGCCGCACATATTTTCAATCTGGTTCAGCTCCGAAATTTTATTTATCAAATCCGCCTGCGGAATATTTTCCGGCAGTTGTTGCATTATAAACTTCAGGCCAACAGCTTCCGCGGTACGACCCTTAATCTTCACGTATGATAGCGAAACAGGATTATCGCCGACTAGGACATCGCAAAAAACCGGCTGAAAAGGAAGTTGCGAATTTTCAGTCTTCAATTGGACAAGTATATCATTTGCAATTTTGCGGCCGTCTAGAAGTACCATGGAATAGTTTATTCACGACGTAGGCGAGTCTTTCCCGATTTATCGGGAAAAGCGAGCCGAAGAGTTAAGAAAGACTCAACAACCTGTATTTTACTTGGTTGAGTCTTTATTATACCTGTTCGTGGCCCACCATTGCAAAGCGTCCTGGACAATTGGTTCGGATACGGCATTGCCTTCGCCGCCGGCTTCCACCAGCACGTCAATGACTATCTGCGGATTTTCAAACGGCGCGTAAGCCACAAACCAGGCATGGGTTTTATTGGGGTCGGAGCCGTCAAACTGCGAGGTCCCGGTTTTACCGGCCGAAGTTATGGGCAATTTTTTTAACGGCTGGGCAGTGCCGCTTAACACCGTGTCCCGCATGCCCTGCTGGACAATTTTCAGCGTCTGCTGGGAAGCAATGTCGGAAACCAAAACCTGGGGCTTGTTCTGCATCACTATATTGCCGCTTGCGTCCACCGCCCGGTTGACCACCTGCGGCACATAAAACGTGCCATTATTGGCAATGGTGGAAATCCATTCCGCCATTTGGAGCGGCGTGACCAGCAAATCGCCCTGGCCAATGCCCATGTGGTAAGTGTCGCCCAAATACCACTTGCTCAAAATGGGGTCGTCTTTATAATACTGGGCTTTCCAGGCCGGGTCCGGCACCAGACCGGTGGCTTCCCCAGGCAAATCTATGCCGGTTTTTTTGCCCAAATTAAATTTGCGGAACCAGTCGGCCAAAGCTTGCGCGCCCAGCCCGTTGGGAATTTGCGAACCCGGGTAGCCGCCGGCGACTTCATAGAAAAAAATGTCGCTGCTCAAAGCAATAGCCTGTTCCACATTTAAAGGACCTAATCCGGCCGGGTTCCAGCCATGGAATAAATATTCCTGCGCGGGATTGTACTGGTTGGGCACCCGCAGTACGCCGTTATCAACCACAATGGTTTTGAGTGTAATGACTCCGGTCTCCAAAGCCGCGGTGGCGCTCATGGGTTTTACAGTAGAACCGGGCGGATAAGTGCCGGCAATGGGCCGGTTAAACAGCGGTAAATTTGGGTTGTTCAGCAATGCCTGATAGTCGGCCTGGGAAATACCCTGGGCAAACTGGTTATTGTCGTAACCCGGCACGCTGACCAAAGCCAAAACCTGGCCGTTCCTTGGGTCAATAGCCACGGCCGCGGCTTTACGGTTTGGGTTGCCGCTGATTAAATCGTTATACAGCCGCTGTTGCAGCCCGGCGTCAATGTTGAGCACCAAGGTGTTGCCCGGCGTAGGGTCGCTTTCGCCCAAAACATCCAGGACCTTGCCCGTGGCATCCACTTCCACTAAATTCTCGCCGTTAGTGCCGTGCAAATACTGCTCGTACTGCTGCTCCACGCCGGTCTTGCCTATAAAGTCGTTGGCGGCATAACTGGCTTTATCTAAATTATCCAAATCTCCCGGCGAAACCAGGCCGGTATAACCCATAACGTTGGAAAAAATCTGGGGATTTAAATATTGCCTTATGGGAATTTGCTGGACCTGAAAGCCGTAAAAATCAGTGGCTTTGGTTTGGAATAAAATATTTTGGTCCTGGCTCAGCCCCTGCGAAATGACCACCGGATTGATGGACTGGGGATCAACCGAACCGATTTTGTTTTGGATGTCCGCGGCGCTTAAATTAAAGGTTGCAGCCAGTTCGCTGATTTCGCCCGGCAGGCCCTGTTTGGGCAGGTCAAACGGCACAGCCACCAAATTAAAGCCGGCCGTGTTTTGGGTTAAAATCTGGCCGCTCCGGTCTTCAATAATGCCGCGCGGAGCCAGCACCACCTGGCTGCGGATGCGGTTGTTTTGCGAAAGCGTGCGGTAAGAACTTCCCTCCACAATCTGCAGGCGGAACAACCGGAACCCCAAAACTAAAAAACTCACGGCCAAAAGCGCGCCCAGCCACCTTAAATTCGGGGCGCGGCGCTGCGGGTCAAACAGGCCTTCTTCGACTTTTTTTTGGCTGTCCAGGGCCGACTCTTCCCAATCCAAACTCCGCCTCCCCTGTTTGCCATTTAGGCTGGTGTAGACTTCAAACGGATTGCGCATTAGATTATCCTGTATTTTTTACCCTGGAGTTTTAAAATGCTGTTATGGGTCCAGGTGGCCAGCGAGTATAGCGGATAACATAAAATTAAACTGTAGGCAATTTCCTGGGGCAGGCGCGAGCGCCAAATATGCGGGTCTATGGCTGCCGCGGCCCAGCCAAAGTGAACGGCTGCCGCGCTGATGAGCCAGGCCAAAAAACCGGTAAAAACCACGGCCGCCACGGTGGCGGCCACCAAATACTTAAAATTCAGTTCAAACACCACCAGCCGGCCGATGACTAAATACAACAGCAAAGCCAGCAATAAAAAACTTAAGGTATAACTGCCAACAAACACGCCATTTTGCAAATCCACGAACAGCCCGCAAAGCAGGGCCACAAAAAAAGCGTCTTCGGCTTCGCGCTGCAGGCAGCTGCCGACCACAAACAGCAGCAACAGGTCCGGCACGGCGCCGAAAAATTTCAGATAGGGAAAAAGGCCGGTCTGGATGCCGGCGAGAATAATAATAACAATCAAATAAATTACGTATTTCATAAGGAGTGCGGGATGGAAACCATTGTGCACACAATATTCCCATTACTTAGTTATTGTGCCACGAACACAAACTGTAAATTCGAAAAATCTATGGGCGAAACCAAGGTGGCTTTTTTAAATAAGTCGCCCGGAGCAGACAGCACGCTGCCAACCTGGCCAATGAGCAAATTTTTGGGAATTTGCGGGTTAATGCCGGCGGTTACCACCAGGTCGCCCTTATTGACCACGGCGCTCTGGGACAGCTGGTCAAGTATTATGCCGCTGCCGAATGAGCCTTCCACCACGCCGCTGTCGCCGGTGGAACTGACAAGAGCGTCGGAAGAAAACTGCGAACTGGTAATGAGCAGGACTGTGCTGGAAGTTTTACCGGCATAAATAATTTTGCCCACCAGGTAGCCCTGCGTGATAACGCCCTGGCCCTCTGTGACGCCATTGTCCTGCCCGCAATTGATAATTAACGTGTCCGTCAGCCCCAGCGGATTTTGGGCCAAAGCCGTGCAGGGCGTAAACTGATTTTTAGCACCGGCCACAAAACCCAATTCCTGTTTTAAGTCCTGGTTTTCCCGCGTGGCCTGGTTAAAATCGGCCAATTGCTGCTGCAGCTGGTAAACCTGGGAGGTGAGCTGGACGTTTTGGTCGGTAATTTTTTTTAAATTATAAACCGTGGAAAAAAAATTCCTGACCGGCCTGGCCAGACTGGAGACCGCGGCGGCCACGGGACGGGGCGCGTTAATAAACACGGCCTGGATGGGCCCGCCATAACCCTTGGCCTCCAAAAAAGTTACAATGGCCACAATGGCCACGCATACGGAAAAAAAAGCAAAGGCTTTGGTATAGATGAAACGCATTTTGGAGAGGACAACCCGGAGAGGGTTTTCCTCTCCAACGTCCCGATTTCATCGGGACTGCCTCACTTTTCCATTGTTATTCCTCGCCGCGAAGTAAATTCGTCGGCTCGGATAACTTTTTAATTATCTCGGTATCCGGCCAAACTCCGTGGGCACCAGCACGTCTTTGAGGGTTTCCAAATCTTCCACCACCACGCCGGTGCCGCGGACCACGCAGGTTAAGGGGTCTTCCGCTATGGAAATGGGCATGGCCGTAACTTCGTGAACCAGCTTGTCCAAATCCCGCAACAGAGCGCCGCCGCCGGCAATGACAATGCCGCGGTCCAAAATGTCGGAAATTATTTCCGGCGGAATTTCTTCAATGACGCTTTTAATGCTGTTGACGATAATTTTTAGGCTGTGCATTAAGGCTTCGCGGACCTGGGCGTCGGAAATGGTGACTTCCTTGGGCAGGCCGGTTACCAGGTCCCGGCCGCGCATCTGCGCATACAAAGGCTCCTGTTGCGGATAGGCGCTGCCAATTTTTATTTTGACTTCTTCCGCCGAACGGACACCCAGCAATAAGTTAAAATTATCGCGCGCGTACTGGATAATGTTTTCATTCATTTCGTCGCCGGCTACGCGGATACTGCGGGAGATCACAATACCGCCCAGGCTAATAACCGCAATCTCGGCTGTGCCGCCGCCAATATCCACTATCATGCTGCCGGCCGCGTCCTGCACCGGCAAACGGGCGCCAATGGCCGCAGCCATGGGCTCTTCTATTAAAAAGGCCTGGGAGGCGCCGGCGTTAATGGCCGCGTCCTGCACCGCGCGCTTTTCCACCTCGGTGACGCCGGACGGGATGCCAATGACCACGCGCGGACGCCGCAAAAAAGTGTAGGTTTGCGCGTGGACTTTATCTATAAAATAGCGCAGCATTTGTTCGGTGACTTCAAAGTCGGAAATCACGCCGTCCACCAGCGGGCGCGTGGCCACAATGTGCGGTGGGGTGCGGCCCACCATGCGCCGGGCTTCCGCCCCAATGGCCAAAATCTGTTTGGTGCGCTGGTTTATGGCCACCACGGAAGGCTCATTGATAACAATACCCTTGCCTTTTACGTAGACGAGGGTATTGGCCGTACCGAGATCAATCCCGATATCCTTGGAAAATTTTTTGTAAATGTTATCAAGAAGCATTTAAAATCCCGCGTTAGCCAATTCTGGTTTTGCTTTTGGTTTTTATTTGCGATTGTCTAGTTCCTCCGCCAATTTATCCATTTCAACCATTTTAGTTTCGTCAGACGAACGCGGTTTCATTTCCACCGCTTGCTTTTCCACAGTCTTGGCAGAAATGACAATCCTATAAGGAATGCCCACCAAATCCGCATCCGCAAACTTTGCGCCGGCGCTGGTATCCCTATCATCATACAGCACTTCCACTCCATGTTCAAGTAATTCATTATAAAGCTTATCCGCGGCGGTTTTTACTTCCGGTTTGTCCAAATTCAGCGCAACAAGATGCACTTTAAACGGCGCCACAGCCGCGGGCCATATAATGCCTTTGGCGTCGTGGAACTTTTCCACCAACGTGGCCATAGTCCGGCCAATGCCGATTCCATAACAACCCATATAAAAAGGTTTTTCGCTGCCATCCGCGTCGCGGTAAACAGCGCCCTTCATTAAAGTAGTATAATGGTAACCCAGCTGAAAAATATTACCAACTTCTATACCGCGGCGTTCCAGTAAAACTTTACCGCTTTCTGACAAATCGCCAGCTTTCGCTAAAGCAATGTCAGCCAGCATCTCGCAAACAAAATCCCGTCCGTAATTAACGTTGATAGAATCTGTCGTATCTTCTTTTTGGCCACCGATTAAATTCCTTGCCTGCTCCAAAACTATGTCACCAATATACCTTACCCCCTGATGTCCCCAGCAGTGCACATAGCCGCGCTTGGTACCTATCTTGGCCAAGTCTTCGTCTGTAGCCGCTTCCAGCTGGCCCACAGCCTTTATGGCCTGCTCCAACTTTGCCTGGTTTACTTCCAAATCCCCGGTTATGACGGCGATAATAATTTCGCCGGTGACGCGATTTTTGTAAACAATATTTTTAAGAAAATTGTTTTTGTCTTTTTTATAGTGCTTGGCGTTGTCGTCCATGGTTTGTACCCACTGCGGCTGCTCAATAATTTGGAACGGTAAAACTTCAACACCGGCATTGGCCGGATTGCGCTTAAATTTAGCCACGTCTTCGTGCGCGGCATAGGAACCGTCTTGTGTGGCAAAATACCTAGTCTCCCCTATTTCCGATTCCACTACAAACTCATGGCAGTATTCGCCGCCAATATAGCCGTTATCGGACTCAACAATGGCGGTTTTTAGCCCCATGCGCTCAAAAATCCTGGAATAAACCTTCTTCATTTCTTCATAGGTCAGTTTAAAGGCCTCTTCGTCGATGTCAAAAGAATAACCGTCCTTCATAATAAATTCGCGGACCCTCAACAATCCGCCACGGGCGCGCAATTCGTCACGAAACTTGGGAGAAAATTGATAAAGCTGGAACGGTAAGTCTTTGTAGCTCAACTGGTATTTGCGCACAAGATCCACAAACATTTCTTCAGCCGTACCGCCCAAAGCGAACTCGGCATCACGGCGGTCTTTGACTTTAAGTAATTCAAAACCCGTAGTGCTGGTGCGGTTGGTTTCCTTCCACAACTCCAAAGGATGCAAAATTGGCGCCACCATCTCCTGGGCTCCGGCTTTATCCATTTCATCCTTAACAATAGCCATAACTTTTTGCTGAACTCTTTGGCCAATAGGTAAAAAATAATACCGTCCGGCCACGGATTCCTGTATATACCCGGCCTGCTTTAGCAGCTTGGAAGAAATAATTTTATTATCTTCCTCGGAAAAAGTCTTGCTGGTTTTTAAAAAGTATTTTGATTGGCGCATATACCACAGATACACAGATATCACTGATTACACGGATATCTATTTAATTAATGATTCTTTTGATTAAAACTTTCTGATTTGTAAAAATTGCCAATAACCCTAA
>CAIVSE010000043.1 GCA_903908535.1 Candidatus Doudnabacteria bacterium | reverse complement strand
GGCTACACCAAAAATAAACTTTTAAAGTATGGCGCCGTGGTCTGCCTGCTGGTGGCTGTGGGCCTGACATTTAACGCCCTAAAAATTTTATTTACCAAACAAAACCCGGGTAGTGCCATAAGCGTGCCCCAGGTTTTGGGCGCCAGCGACACCCGGACCGCGGCCACCGGCACTGCTGCCGCGGCCTTTACCCAGTATACCGTGCAAAAAAGCGACACTTTGTTTGACATCAGCCAAAAATTCAACATTGATTGGGCAACATTGGCGACTTTAAATAATATCCAAAGTCCGTTTACCCTTAAACCGGGGCAAATTTTGAACATCCCAAAACAGTAAATTTACAAATCTTCCCTGTTTGAATAGTTTTCACCTGTTCCTCCGGCCCCTCCGCTGGAATCTGTCGCTGATGTCGCTTGTCCGCCTCCGCCCCATAATTCAACTTAAACACCCGTAATTCCTAAGGGGCTGCTTTGAAAGCGGCAACCTGCCAGTCGTTATAATGACTGGCGGAAGTCTGTGTTATAGCCGCCGTTCCTGATGAGATGGCGGAACTTGTAATATAATACTCTACCGCTTGCGACATACCAGCGTCGTTCGCTACAACTTTTCCGTTGGTATCAATAGTGGAACCATTGCCTCCAATGTTCCCTGCTGTCCAGGCGGTTGTATGATAATAATTTGATAAAGACATAAAAACCACTTCACTACTTTGGGCGGTGGAAAAAGATGACGAAGTAGATCCTGCCGTGGCGTTCGTACCTGTTTTGGTTGCAGGACTGTCTAAGGGTGAAGAAGTATCCAAACCCGAAAACTCGTAAGCTACCATACTGACTGCAGAATTAGTGCCTCCGTTTACATTTGCGGTAACAAATAGAGTGCTGGTACTGGTGATATTTTTGGCATACCATTGGCTGGAACAATTAAAAGCCTGATAGACCGCAGAACCAATTTGGGTGTAAGTATTAGATTCGCTGTCTACAGGTTTGTAGTTATAATTATTGCAATTAGCCGCACCGTTAGCTTCGGCAGCAATTGATACATAAACTAAGTTCCCTGAAGCGGAATTGCTGACGGCTAATGTGGGTGCAGGTGAACCTGTTATATTACTAACACTAACTGCCGCCGAACTAATAAACCCTGGCCCACCACCGCTCGAAGCGTTGGCATTTTGATTTGGCACCACTACTTTTAAGTCACGGCTGACGCCGGAGTTGGCTGCGGAGATAGTCACGGCCGTCTCACCGAAATAAGGGATGCCCAAAGGGTTACCGTGGATGTCCCAGGTGGAAATTTGCGCGTAAATGTTGGAAACCGGCGTGCCGTTGGTTTGGTAAAGGATTAATTCCTCCTGGTCGTGGCCGCTGGTGTCTATACAGCCGCCGCAGGTGTAAGTGCCGGGAGGCGCGCCGGAAGTATCCCAGGTTTGGCCCGGGCTTAACGGCTGGCTGTCCTGGTAAGTCATATAGTTATAAGTCAAATTGGTGGGGTTCTGCTGGCTGCAGACATTGGCATAAGCGCGGGTGGTCAGGTCGCGGGGCGGATTAGCCGGATCCCACTGGCACAAATAAATATGCAACTGCGCTCCGGAAGTGTTGGTGTTTAAAAAAGTCACCTGGATGCGGCTATAACCGCCCGAACCGTAAGGATTGCCGGGATTATACAAAACGTAACAGTTACTGGTACAGCCAAAAGCGGTGTTTGAGGAAATGATCTTAACCTCCTGGACAGGATCATTCAGCGGGGTGGAACTGCTGGTCACGCTTATAGGGCCCACCGAAGAGCTGTAAGACGTCACGCCGGTATTGCGGCTGACGTTAAAAATAGCTTCCTCACTGATGGCGTTATCCGCGTACAGGGCCGGCTCGGTGCGGAGCAGGTCGCCGCTGTTGCGCGCTTCGGCCAGCAAAATGGTGGCCAGGCTGAAACTCACTGCCAAAATGGTGGAAAGAATTAACAGGGCGATAAGCAAAGTCACGCCGGGATGTTTTTTGTTTATACGCATATTATGGGCTGTTAGGGACATCATACCTGTCCGTGGAGACCGTGGTTTGGTAAGGTATAGATACCGTTTCGCCGGTCGGCAATTTGACGGTAAAAGTCGCCAAAATGGTAACTACCGGCTGAATTTTGGGCGCAACATTTCCATAGTCCGAGCAGTTTAAAACATATGGGTCGCAAATAGGCTGGACAAAAAACGCCAGGTAACTGATAGTTTCGTTAGGGGGGTTAATAATTTGCACCGGTTCCTGGGTGCCGCCAACCATTTTAACCAATGCAACGGTTTGACCTGTATAAGTACTCTGGCCGACATAACTGCCGCTTGGATCACCCAAATAAAAACACCAGCGGTCGCCGTTAATGTCCACAATACCCAAACGATTATCCGGCACAGTATAAGAACTCCCTCCCACGGACGGAGCGTTGCTGGGAAGCGGGCAAACACTGTTTTGGGATTCTACCGATATTCCGCCCGGATCTGACACCCCATAATCCATTTGCCCGTTGCGGATTTCTTTGGCAATCAATTCCACAAAATTAAGGGTATCCTGGGTAGACTGGCGCAAAGCCTCGGCGCGGCGGTTAATTTTTAAAGTATAGTTAAACAGGGTGGTTAAAGCCACACTGGTAAAAGCAAACAGCGTGGTAGCCACCAGAATTTCCATAATAGTAAAGGCGGATGGTTTGCGGTTTGTCATTTTAATAGGTTTTCCAATTAGTCAGGTAAGTATCTATTTCCACAGAACATTTGCCGGCGCCCGGCCAGTCCGCGGAAGGCCCGCAACGCTTACCGTCTGTCCACCAAACCTGGGATTTAACATAAAGTTCGGCTAAGTCGTTATTACTGTCACTTTCATTAAACGGAGCCGTGGTAATTACCTGTAAGGTGATTTTGCGATAAAAACCGGAACTGCCCTTTGCACTACAGGTAGGTGTATAGTAGCCGGCACCATAGTTAATAGTACTGGCCGGAGTGATCGTATTTAAAGCCAAGGCATAAGACAAAACGGATGTGTTGCAAATATAATTGGCCACGGGCGCAGAATTGGCCTGGTAAAGCCCCCAGTTAGTGTAGGGGGGCTTCCAATAAGTAAAACCGGAACCCTGATTGCTCATATAATCACTGCCCCAAAAGGTCAGTACATACGGAGTGGGGTTGGCCGGCGGATTAAGCGTGGCGGTAATACCGGTGGAAGGCAGCCATACAACCGCCCCGTAACTGTTCTGCGTCAGCCAGCTTTTATAACAACTGCCGTCGTTGCCCGAAGGGTTGGAAAAATCATAACAATTGGTGTTTATAGGGCCGGCCTGCAGCCAGTTGGTGTCGCGCATATTTTTGATGGCCTCTATACCCTCGCGCGCCAGGCCGGTGCCAATAAGGTCTTTGGCAATGGAGGTTGAACTGCCCAGGGCGTAGTCGGCCAGGCCCACACCGGCCGTCACGCCCATGGTCAAAATAAAAATGGCAGCAAGAGTTTCTATTAGGGTTTGGCCTTTGGGATGTTTATTAAATATCATGACTTGCAAATTTTCAATTGTTAAATGAAAATCAATTAATATTTACTTAAACAAGTTGGCGAGGCTGATGGTGGATTGGCTGTGGGGCAGACCACGCCGGTAATGCCGTTAATTAAAACAGAAACCGAGCCGGCATTATTGTGCAGGGTCAGGACCACCGGAGAATCGCTGGTTACGCTTGTAGCCGCGTTATTGACAATAAAATTAATAAATTTTTGGTAATCATCGCCGGCGCTAACCGTGGGTGGCCCGCCACTGCAGCTGCTGTTATTTAAAATCCTGGCGTAAGGCAGTACAAAGGCCACCAGGGCGCAGGAAGACTGCGCGCCATTAACCAACGGGCTGCTTAAGGTTACCCCGGCAGGTAAACTAATGGTCTCCGCGGTTTGCAGGTAAACCGGCGTGCTTTTAGTATTGTACATGCCCTGGATTTCATACTGGCTGCTGCTGGCCGTATCAAAACGCATAATGTAATACTGCACCGGCGTGCCGCCGGGCAGCTCCCGCGAGGACAGGCTGTAACTTTGGGCTTGGCGGATGTTGGTTACCAGCTGGTTTTCGGCAATTTTTAAGTCGCGGCTGTTGCGCGTACCGGCATAATTGGCAATTACTGCCGCGGAAATAAGGACCATTATGGAAATGACCACCAAAAGTTCAATCAGGGTAAAAGCGGGATGGAATAATTTATTTTTATTTTTGTATGGAAACATTTAAAAATAGAATTTACGCACCGAGCCAATTTCGAGGCATTTTCCGCGGATATTTGGATGCGTACTTCAGTACGCTGACAAATAACGCAAGGAGAATAACAAAGAAATTGGCCGGAGCCGCTTTAAGGGTCGGGCTTCGCCCGCCCGAAAAGCGGCGGTGCGGAATTTCTGTATACATTATACCATTAAAACCCCAGCAACCCCAAATACCAATGGATAAGCGGGGGCGCCCAAAGCATGGCCAAAAGTGTCGCCGGCACCAACAAAGTCCCAAACGGAATCCGGCTTTTTAAAGTTTTGTCGGTAAAAAGCAATAATATTAAAGAAACCAGGCCGCCGCCAAATACGGCCAAAAGCAAAGCCACCAAAACGCCGGGAAAACCCGCGGCCGCGCCGAGCATCAGCATTAGTTCCACATCGCCAAAACCCATCCATTGCCCGCGCGGCGGGAAAACCCAAACCAAAAACATGGGCAGTGCCCCCAAAAACGCGCCTAAAAAGGAATTTAAGAAATGGCCGGAAATTAAATTAACCAATAAAATGATACCGGCCGTGGCCAAAACTAAATTTTCTATGACCACATAATGTTCCAGATCAATGACAAAAACCACCAGGCCAACCGTGGCTACCAGGAGAAATTTAAAATATACAATATAGGACGTAAAATTTGTCGGCGCCACAACCAGCCAGCCGAGCAAAAACAGCAGGCCGCAGGCCAGCTCAATAATAAAATATCGCGGCGAAATTTTAGCTTTACAGTTGCGGCACCGGCCGCGCAAAACCAAAAAACTCAAAAGCGGGACCAACTCGGAAACGGTTAATTGATGCCCGCAATGAGGGCAGTGGGAACGCCCGGTCATGGGCTTGTCTTCGGGTAAACGCAAAATAACGACGTTCAAAAAACTGCCGATAACCGTACCGAACACAAAAATTAAAATATCCGATAAAACCATCATTGTAATTATTCCAGAGTACTTTCCTGATACCCCACCGGGATTAACAGTTTGCCGATATCCGGCGCGGCCTGCAACTTTTGGTACCAATCTTGAAGCAACTGGTTATCCGGCGCGGCAGCCATGGCCTGGTTGAGCGCCCAGAGAGTGCCGGCGCGGTCGCCCTTCATTTGCAGCAAACGGGCCTGCAGCAGCCAGCCGGGCAGGCTGGTTTTATCCAGGCTCAAACCAAAAATATCATAATTTAAGGCGGCGGCTGGCTGGTTATCCGTAAACAGGTATACGGCCAATTGGATATTACGGCTGGCGCGGTTAGGGTCTTTGGCCAGAGATTGCCTAAGCAGGCTGATGCTCTGATGTAAATCACCAATATTATTGCTGACATCCAAATAACGGAGAAAATAAATATTGGCGGCCACCGCGTAAGTATCGGCATCTTCCGGATGCATGGCAATAAAATGGGTCATGTCCCCGTTAATGTCGGCATCCAGGCGCATGTCGTCGCCGGTTCGGTAAATAAAGTACAGGCGGTTGGTGGCGTTTATTTTGATAGCCACATTAACCAGGCTTAAACTCTTTTGGTATTGGCCGCTATAATAAAGGGCGTAAGCTCGATAAAATATAATCTCGGAACTAAAAAATACCACGCCCCAGGCGATGGCCGCCGCCGCCAGTATTGCGGCGGCGGCGCGGGCAGGCGCGAACAATTTTAAGCTGGTTTCGCGCGCGTCAAAATAAAATAAAAAGGCCAGGAACACAGCCAGCAAAAAGTAACAGCCTACCGACAGCGGGGTAAACGAAGCCATAACACAAAAACCAACCAGGGCAACCATTAAACTTAAGGCCAAAATATCCCGGTGTTTCCGCAAGCGCTTAAAACCAACTACCAGGGCCGAAACTATTAAAATTAAATTCAGCAACAAAAACGGCAGGCCAACTGTGGAACCAATCTGCAAAAACCAGTTATGGGCGTCATCATAAACGCCGTCCTGGTTGCCCAGGGCGCGGTCTCGGTGCTGTTCAAAATAAACAGGGAAGTTGCCGGGCCCCAGGCCCAAAAAGGGATGCTGGATTATAGCCTGCTCGGCCACGTCCCACACGGCAAAGCGCAAATTAACATTGGTTTCGTTTAAGCTTAAACTGCGGCCGGCCAAATTGGTCTGCGACGGGCGTCCCAAACCATACCACAAGCCGCCAAATACCAATAGTGCCACCACCGACAAGGCCGCCAATCTGCGCCCCAGCCGAAAAATTGCCGTGGCAATAATTATTAACAACAGTTCCAAACCCAAACCCAGCCAGGCACCCCGGCTGCCCAGCACCAGCGCGGCCGCCATCAAAACCAAGACCGTCAAAGCATAATAAACCTGCGCGGCGCGCTTTTTGGCCTCAAACGCAAGCCATAACCCGAGCGGTACCAGCGCGGCCAAAAATAGGGCGCTAAAATCCGGGTTGCCAAGGAGCCCCGGCGCCCGCTGCAGCGCGGCGGTTTGCGGGCCCAAATATATTCCCCAACCCAGGCACTGGACAATAGCGGCCAAACCGGCCAATAAACCGCCAAACAGCAAAACTTTCAGCAAAAATTCCAGACGTTCCCGCGTCAGGCAGACAAGTAAAAGAAAAACCGTGGCTGACCATAGCGCAAATAAAATCACGCTCTGGTTCAGGCGCGGGACATAACCAAAAAAACTGTTAATGTAATCACCTCCGGCCAGAGCAGAAGCTAAACCCAAGAGCACCAATATTGGCAGGCACCACAATAGCAGACTGTGGACCAATATTATTTTTTTCTCCTGTCCGGCGCGGGGTTTGCCAAACAACAATACCAAAACCGCGCTGCCGGCCAAAACATACCACAACGCCAGCTTAATGGTGTCAAACTTTTCGTAGGTGCCCATAAAAAAAGCCAGCGGGAGCACCAAAACCAGCAGGGTTATTAATCCAAAAAAAATATCGTCGCGATATGGCAATTTGGGCAGGGAAAATTTTGACATTATTAGATTAATTTCAAATTAAAATATCATATTGTCATTATTATTGACTCTCCACTACCCCATTCCAGCCGGCAGAATATCCGCCAACCGGACTTTCCAAACAAAAATTCAGCTGGTAACTGGTCGGTGACAGCTCTTTATAGACAAAACTTTGCGGGCAGGCCGCGGTATTAAACTGCTCCATGGGCCAATTGCGGAAATAACCGCCCATAATGCTTTGGTCGGTGAACTCCGCGTCCGTGGGATAGCGGTTGTTGTCGCCGTAAAAGTAATCCATGGCCTGCTTAATTTGTTTGGCCTGCTCAAAAGTCGCCTGGGCCTGGGCCTGGGCTGTACCGCGGGACAAACCTAAAAATGCGGCCAGAACCAAAAAAATAAGAGAGAGACTAACAACCAAAGTAGGCCACAGCTTAGTAATCATATAATTAGTATACCACAAAAAATCATCCCGGGCATAAACCTGGAATGATTTTTTTGTTGACTTAAGTCACAAAGTCTACTGAATACCTGACGGGGACAGAGTGTGGATGCCCGGGTTATAGCCTCCGGTAGTGCCGCCAATACAGAAAGTAATAGTGTAAGTAGTGCCGGTAATGGGCGCGGCGTACATAAAGGAATTATTGGCAGGAGTACAGAAAATGGACCCGGTGTTGTCAAACGGAGTTGGCGCTGTTGGAATGGTGCCAACATAGTTGGGGGTAAAATTATACGTGTTCGCGCCGTTGCTGGCCGCCATTAGGCCGCTTCCCATAATACCGCCGCTAGTATAGGCAGTTCCCGTCGGATAGGATCCGGCATCGTTAAAGAACAGTTCAAAAGCCGAAGCCATTTCGCGGACGTCCGCAATGCGGGTGGCGTCACGCGATTTTTGCCTGGCGCCATTAAGGGCCAATAACACGATAGAGGCCAAAAGGCCGATAATCGCGATGACCACCAATAATTCAATTAAAGTAAAGCCTTGTTTGTGTTTGTTTCTCAATGTTTTCACCCCCTTTAAAACTCATTCACATATTAAGAGATTAAATTAAGTATAGCAGAAATTTTGCCAAAGAGCAAGCCAAAAAAATAAAAGTAATCCACAGCTAACTGCCTGGGGTATCTGCCAGGTTATAAATTGGCAATAAAATGCCGGCTACCAACACGCCCACGCCCACGCCCAGCAGAATCATAATCATCGGTTCCAGCAGGGTAGTTAAAGTCCCAACCTTGGCATCAACTTCTTTTTCATAAAACGTGGCCAGCTTGGCCAAAATGTCATCCAGTTGGGCGGTCTGTTCGCCTACGCTGACCATTTGCGTGACAATGCCGGGAAATTCCGGATGGCCCGCCAGGCCCTCGCTGATGCTTTTGCCGTTGCTGATTTCCGTAACCGCGGCCAAAATAATGTCCTTATAAATAACGTTATTGACGATGTCGCCGACAATGGTCATAGCCTGCATAATGGGAATGCCGCCCACCACCAGAGTGGAAAGGTTGCGCGCGAAGCGGGCCAGGTAGATTTGGCGGAAAATAACGCCGATAATCGGCAGGCTAATTTTCATACGGTCCCAGTAATGGCGGCCGGAAGGCGTGTTGATATAATACCTGGTGCCTAAAATAATGGCGGCAATACCCAAAATGAGCAGCCACCAGTAGGCATTAAAAAACGTGCTGAAATCTATAATAGCCACGGTCACCGGCGGCAGGGTGCCGCCCTGTTCAATCAGTACTGAAGTTAGGTTGGGCAGTACGAACTTAAACATTAAGCCGGCCACCAAAGCCAGGGCGCAGATAATAAAAATTGGGTAAGTCATGGAGCCCTTAACCTTGGAGGTCAGCTCATAATCTTTTTCCAGCTGGTCGGCCAAATACATCAGAGACTTGTCGAGTGAGCCGCTGACTTCGCCGGACTTGACCAGGCTGACGTAAACCGTGCCAAAAACTTCCGGGTGTTTGCTTAAGGCCAAGGACAGGCTTTCCCCGTTTTCCAGGGACGCGATACTGTCGCGGAGAATGGACAACAGATACTTGTTGCTGACCTGCTCCTGCAGAATACGCATGGACTGGATAATGGGCACGCGGGCGGAAACCAGGGTGGACAGCTGCCGCGAAAACAGCACCAGGTCCTTATTGCTTACGGACTTGCCGAAGGGATTAATCTTCTCCAGGACATTTTCTTCCTCAACATCCAAAGAGACAATAGACAGGCCATTTTCCGCCAGCAATTGTTCGGCGCGGGTCTGGTCCTGGGCCACCACATAACCGGCCTTCTGCTGCCCTTCTTTATTGCGGGCTTTATATAAGAATTTCATTTTAACTTGTTAATGACAGGAAGTATTCCTGGTCCAATACAAAATTCTGCGCGACCTCAAATTCCACCACGCCCTGTTTGACCAAAAAAGCCAGGGTCTTGTCCAGCGGCACCATACCCTCTTCCAAATTGGTATGGATAATGTTCTGGATTTCGTAAATTTTATTGTCACGGATGACGTTGCGGATAGCGTGGTTGGTGACCATAATCTCGTAAGCCGGAATGCGGCCGCCGCCGATTTTGGGCAGCAGGCGCAGGCTGACCACGCCGGATAGCACGCTGGCCAGCTGGCTGCGCACCTGTGGCTGCTGGGCGGCCGGGAAAACATCCACAATACGGTCAATGCTCTGGGCGGCGTCGTTGGTGTGCAGGGTGGCAAATACCAAATGCCCGGTTTCGGCAATGGTCAAGGCCGCGGACACGGATTCGTAATCGCGCATTTCGCCCAGCAGTACCACGTTGATATCCTCGCGCAAGGCCGCTTTTAAGGCGCCGTCAAAGGTCGGGGTATCCAAATACAGTTCCCGCTGGGAGATGACGGACTGAACCGGGGTAAACAGGAACTCAATAGGGTCTTCAATGGTCAAAATGTGCTCGGAGCGGGTCTTGTTGATTTCGTTGATCATGGCGGCCAAAGCCGTGGATTTGCCGTGGCCCGTCGGGCCCACCATTAAAACCAATCCCTGTTTGCGTTCCGTGAATTTTTTTAAAATTGGCGGCAGGTTGAGTTCTTCCAAAGTCTTAATATGGTTGGGGATAACGCGCAGCGCCACGCCCACGACGCCCTTTTGCCGGTAAGCGTTAACGCGGAAACGGACGCTGTCCTTAAAGGCGTAAGAAAAGTCCACGGTCATTTGCTGGTCAAACATCTGTTTTTGGTTGGGCAGCAGCAGGACGTTGATTAAATCGGTGACTACGTCGTTGGACAAAACTTCGTAATTGTCCAGGCGGATAAGCGCGCTGTCCACGCGGATAATGGGCGGCTCGCCGACCATTAAGTGCAGGTCGGAGGCATCACGTTCCAGGACCAGGGACAAAAGTTTATTTAGTTCAAGTTCAGAGGCTTGGTACATTTTATTTATTAATGATTAATGTTCTTATTATCTCCGCCACATCTTTTGGTTTGGTCAGTTTCCTGTTTATATGGCTGGCTATACCGGCATTCATCATCTGGCTTAAATTTTGACCCGGAATATCATGCGTTATAGTGACAACCCGCAAACTTGGATAACCTCCAATTATTTTTTTGATGAGGCCGGCGGCAATGCCGAAAGTCCTGCAAGCTTCGGGGTTAAACAGCAGTACAGTGGGGTTTACGCGGCTTAAGAATTCTTCCAGCAGCAATATATCGGGACAGTAGCAGGACCTGTAACCCACAGCCACCAAATGCCTTTCCGCGAGTTTAGCCAAATAGATATCAGGCTCAACAATCAAGACAACTGTTTGGTTGGAGGGTTTGGATATAAGTTCAGCTATATTGAATTTTTGTTTGAAGACGTAAGCCATATTACTCCGTAGTTACGCGAATAACTTCTTCCATAGTCGTTTCCCCCCGCAGGACTTTTATTATTCCGTCCTGCTTCATGGTTATCATCCCCAGTTTCAAAGTGGCTTCGTAAATTTTATAAGCCGAGGCCTTGCCCATAATTAAATCCTGGATTTCCGGCACCACGGGCAGGACCTCAAAAATGCCGTAGCGGCCCACAAAGCCGGTATGTCCGCATTTTTCGCAGCCCTGGCCCTGAAAAATATGGAAATTGTTCCTGTCTATATTCTCATAATAATCATCGGGGATGCCGATTAAATCTTTTTTAATTTCCTCGGCCACGGGCCCGGTTATGGGAATTTCTTTTTTGCAGTCCGGGCAAATTTTACGCACCAGGCGCTGGGCCATAACCAAATTCACGCTGGCCACCAACAGGAACGGCTCAATGCCCATGTCTATCATGCGCGGCATGGCGCCAATGGAATCGTTGGTGTGGAGCGTGGAAAACATCAAGTGCCCGGTTAAAGCCGCGTGCACGGAAATTTCCGCGGTTTCCTTGTCGCGGAT
>CAIVSE010000042.1 GCA_903908535.1 Candidatus Doudnabacteria bacterium | reverse complement strand
TAAATTGCGTGGTGTAAAACTCTGTCCCGCACGCTGGCCTTATGAATATTACGAGGTTTGGGGTCGGATATGTTAAAAGCCCTGTACGGACTGTGAATATAAGTAAAATTGGCAAGTTCTTCGGAAAGTTGTACAATATTGTCTGTCAGCCTAAACCCAAATTCCTGCACATCCTTTTTCTTTCTCTTGCCCGACAAAAACTCTTGCCAAGCGGCAAATAAATTTTCCGGCGATATAATTTCCTCATAGCTAATATTTAATTGACTTTTCATAAAAAAATGACTTTTAATTCACCCCCCCCCCCAACGGGATTTCGAAACCCTGAACTTGCCCATAGTTTTGGAAATTTCCTCGGCCTTTCAATTGTGGTACCAATATTTTCCACACATACCCAAATTGCTCAAACACTCTTTGGGAGAAAAAATAACCCAGCTTTTTACCAAGCAAGCGGAACTTATTCTGATTACCGGCTATGCCAGCAAGGACAAAAAACTTGGCGCTATCAAGCAAGCCAGCTTAAACTTGGATTTACTAAAATTCTTTCTGCAAATGGCTTTTGAATTAAAGGCCATAGACAACAAGCAAATAGCCAATCTTTCCATAAGTCTAACCAAAGTTGGCAATATGATTGGCGGCTGGCAGAAACAACTCGCAAATCAAACCCCCTCTCCATTGTCTGGGGAAGGGGTTTAATCCAAAGGAATTTGCGGCGGCCAGCGAACCACCAATTGTCATTCCACCTGTTGTCGTTGCGGTTAACGTTCACGTGCCGCTTGTCGTCGTCCTGGTTGAACGTGGCGAATTGTGCAATCAACCATCTTTATCACTGCCCTTTGAATACTCTTGGGGCTGTATTTTATTTGCGGGAATTGACCCGACCAGCAAACTGCACCAAGTCCCTTTGGAGAACTTTACGCTTGGTAATACTCTGCCGCGAGCCTTGACCAGCGACATTCTGACACCAAGCGCTGCGAGATAAACAACCCGCAAGCGTACCCACGGATATTTTCAAATTTATCTGAATTCATTTTATCATAATTTATGCAAAAGAAAAGAGCCTCATCCCGATTGTTATATCGGGGCAAGGCTCGAAGTGTCCAAGGGGACACAAGAGTACAGAGCGTCCCAGAGTCCTAGGACTTGCGGCGGCCAGCGAACCACCAAATGGATACCGTTCGGTTTTTGGTTGATAGAATTGGATGTTTTGGCTAAACTTAAGGGATAAAATCAAGTATTAACCCAGTTAACCATTAAAATATTTAAGAAAGAATTAATGATGTCAAAAAAAACGCCACCGAATTTGTCCGTTGTGCGGGAGTAGTAAAACTGTTAAAAATGGTAAGCAGGGACGCAGTCACAAATATATTTGTCGTAAATGTAAGCATTCATTTTCGGTTTACCATGGCAACAATCCCACTAACCTTTGGATAGAACACATTGACGGAGTAGGTTTTAGAAGATTGGGAGACGAAGAAAAATTATCCAGTTCACAGACTTACGCGCGTGTCATCGCCGAAATATCCCAGTTGCCGGACAACACCGAATTAACAAAGGGTTTATGTGATGAGAATCTTTGGTCAGGCATATTAATCCTGGACGGCAAGTACGTGGCGATTAAAGACTTTGAGCGGAAGATACCCTTCCTATTTGGCATAGATTACATGTCCCATGACCTGCCTCATGGCCAAGTGGTCCTAGCTGAGGACGAGATAAATTTTTCTCTTTACTTCCAGACTATTAAAGACCTGGGGTACAAACTGCGTATTGTGGTTGTCGACGACCGTGACGGCATAAAACAGGCATTAAACAAGGTCTTTCCATACGCAAGATTACAGTTATGCCACAACCACTATTTGGATAATATTAGGAAGATTTTAAGAGTCCGAACAGAAACTACTTATCAGCATTTCTTTAATTCATTAAAGCTGCATGTGTTTAAAGCCACCAATGACGATGAGGTTACTAAAGGAATTAAACACGTCAGGAATAACCACGCTGGCAAAAATCTAACGCTCTGGAATATCCTGGACGACATTGAAAAACGACGCAATGACCTGTTCGCTTACTTCCACTTTGAAAACTGTCCCAACAACACTAACTTAATCGAACTTTACAACTCCCATTTAAACGGAAGACTTAAAACCATTAAAGGTTTCCAAAGTTTAAAGTCAGCAAGAAGGTGGCTAAACGCATGGATGATTCGAAGACGAACTAAAACATTTACCGATTGCGACACTAAATTTAAACATTTAAACAAACACTGTTCCCTAGAATTTACCATAAAAAAACAGGCCCTCTGGCCTATCATACTAACTAAGCTTGGTATTAAAAAGGTTGCATCTTACAAAAAAGCTGACGAAAATATCCACTAAAAACCGAACGGTAACCACCAAATGTCATGCCACCTGTTGCCGAAGCGGCAAACGTGCACGAGCCGCTCGACGACGTCCTGGTCGAACGAGGCGAAGCACCACTGACCCTTTTTGTTCTTCCAATGAGTCCCATTGGGGTGCTCATCGGCAAACGCGGAGTCGGCTTCGTTGTCGGCAGCTTGTGCCTGCGGGTCGGGAACCAGTTCCCGGCTACCGAACTCCAATTCCAACTCGTCGTCAGAAAGGTAGCGGCTTGCGCGGAAGTAAGTCAACTCCACATCTTCCGGCCCATCGCCCGTTGGCATGGTGGCGACCACCGAGGAATCCACATATTGCACGCGGCCGGTGTCGTTGATGGCCTGAACTGCGGTTCGGTTGCGGCGGACGTTACGGACCATGCGGACAATGGTGCTCTGCATGTCGGAACGGACCTGATCGACGAGGACGTCGGCGGCCTTGTCCATAACCGGCAGATATTGACCACCGTTTTGGATGATGTGGTTGGCCTCTGCGAGAGTCACATCGCGACCCTTCAGGCGACGGCGCCACATGTCCATGATGTGCTCAATCTGCTCGCCAGTCGCGAGCGTCGTTCCAACTGCTACTCCGGGGACTACAGACGTGTTCTTGGTAGACATCGTCTTTCTCCTTCAAATTGTAAAATTCAGCGGGTTTCCACTGTGTATATATTATACAGCATTTATTGGCCTTTGTCAATAGCCTCGTTAACCAGTTTATCCGCTTCTTTGTTGAATTCGCGGCGGACGTGGTTAAAATTCACGGAATGAAAATTTTTGATGAGTTTAAAGGCTTCCGCGGCCAACAATTGCAGGCCGGGCTCCTTGATTTTATACTGGCCCTTCATTTGTTTGACCACCAGTTCTGAATCCATATTTATAAGTAAATCAGTCGCTCCGATTTTTTCAGCTTCATGCAATGCTAAAATCAATGCCTTGTACTCGGCCACGTTATTGGTGGCCTCGCCAATATATTGCTCATGGCCCGCGAGAATTTTATTATTTTCGCCGCGGATGACCACGCCTATGCCGGCCGGGCCGGGATTGCCCCTGGCGCCGCCGTCGGTATTTATAGTCAGCTTCATAATTTTTTTAAATCTATTATTCTTAGCTTAACCTTCTTTTTGCCGTTCCACGAATCTTCCATCAATTCCGCGGCCACGTCTATAGTATCGCCCATTTGCAATGTTTTGGCAAAATCCCCGCAGTTAAATAAAATGCCGTCGACTTCCGTATTTCCGGCTTTGAGTTTTAATTGCAAATGATTGCCGTCTTTGCCCACGCCCCGGCTGGAAACCACCTGGAGATTCCTGATCAAAAATTTGGGTTTGGCATTATCCACGCCAAACGGCTCCATTTGGTTTAACAGCTCGCAGGTCTTTAAACTTAAATCATCAAAGGCTAATTCCGCATCCAGCAGGAGTTGTTTT
Source organism: Candidatus Doudnabacteria bacterium (assembly GCA_903908535.1). Lineage (GTDB taxonomy): Bacteria > Patescibacteriota > Doudnabacteria > UBA920 > UBA920 > CAIVSE01. Next base: position 45,518 of record CAIVSE010000042.1, on the reverse strand, counting down.
TGCAAATCATCTTCCTTTAAATTAACTTCCGCGTAGTCCAAAACTTTTTGGTAAAACTTTTCAAGATTTTCGGTTTTTAAAGTCAGGCCCGCGGCCTGTTTGTGGCCGCCAAAACTGGTCAAAAAATCAGCAGCATATTTTAAAGCTTCCACCACGTCAAACTCGCCCACGGTGCGGGCCGAGCCCGTGCACTCTGTTTCGGTTTTTTCCAAAACAATGGCCGGCTTATGGAATTCCTCGGCCAGTTTGCCGGCCACCAAACCAACAATGCCTTTGTTCCAGCCTTCGCCGGCCACAACAATAACTTTCCTGTCGGCAATTAATTCCGCCTGCTCCCGGGCTTCGCTCAAAATGCGCGCGGTTTGCTCCTGCCGCCGCGAATTGATTTTTTCCAAAACCGCGGCTTTTTGTTGCGCCAAAACCGCGTCCTGTTCCAGCAGCAAATGCAAAGCCGTATCCGCGTGCTCCAGCCTGCCCGCGGCATTCAGCCTGGGCGCAATAACAAAACCCAAAGTGTAGGTATCCGGTAATTTTTGGCTGAAATCCAAACCGGCGGTTGCAATTAAGGCCCGCAAGCCGGCCCACTTGGTTTTGGCTAAAACCTTTAAGCCATACTTAACCAAAATCCGGTTTTCACCCATCAAAGAGTGGCAGTCGGCCACCGTGCCAATGGCCACCAAATCCAGCAGCCATTTCTCCCACCCTTCAATCCAGGCGAAATTTTCAATTTTCAATTTACAATTTTCAAACAAAGCCTGCACCAATTTAAAAGCCACGCCCACGCCGGTAATTTCGCGGTAAGGATACTTATCCGCCGGATTCTTCGGATTAATTAAAGCGTAAGCCTTTGGCGCAGGCCCAATAATTTCGTGGTGGTCGGTAATAATCAAATCCATGCCGTTTTGCGCACAAAATTCGGCCACATCCACGGAATTGGTGCCGCAATCCACGGTGATGACAATTTTTGAACCGCCATCTTTTATTTTTTGCAAAGCCTCCAGGTTCAGGCCATAACCTTCGGTAAAACGGTCGGGAATGTAAGATTTAACTTCCACGCCCAAATGGCGTAGGGCCAGCTGAACCACGGCATTGGCGGTAACCGCGTCGGCGTCGTAGTCCCCGTAAATACAAATCCCCTCGCCATTTTTTATGGCAGCCAAAATACGGCCCACGGCTTTCTGCATGTCCATAAATAAAAAAGGATTGTTTAAATCCTCGTACTTGGGGTCAAGGAATTTTTGGATGTCCTCTTTATCCGTCAGGCCGCGCTGGTAGAGCAAGGTAGCGGCAAGGTCGGCATAAGGACATGGCTTTACGGTCCAGTTTTTAGGCATAGTCATTTTCAAGTAAATTCACGCCTGTCATCTCCGGGGATTCCGGCAGGCCGAGCAGGTCCAAAATAGTGGGCGCGATATCGCTTAAACAGCCCACCGGCGTGCGCGCGGCCAAAGAAATAAAACGGGCGTCTTTGGGCTGGACAAACTTAAATTCACTGGCCGCAATCAGCAGCGGCACCGGGTTGGTAGTATGGTCTTTGTCTATGTCTCCGGTTTTCTGGTTAATCATCTGCTCTATATTGCCATGGTCAGCCGTAATCAGCAGCGCCGTATCCGCGGCCAGGCAGGCGTCCAAAAGCTTTTTAAGGCAGGCATCCAAAAATTCCACAGCCTTAATTCCGGCGGCCAGCACCCCGGTGTGGCCGACCATATCGCAGTTGGCGTAATTGGCAAGATAAAAATTAAAGCTGCCGGCGGCTATCCTTTTTACCAACTCATCCGTCAGCAACCCGGCCGACATTTCCGGCTGGTCCGAATAATTATGGGAATTACTCGGGCTGTCTACAATCAGCCGTTCTTCGCCTTTAAACTTTTCACTGCGGCCGCCGCTAAAGAATACCGTGACATGGGCATATTTTTCGCTTTCCGCGGTGTGGAACTGGGTTAAACCGTTATTGGCCAAAACCTCGCCCAGGGAATCTTTCAAACTGACGGATGGAAAAGCCACGGCCACCGCCAGATCCGGGGCGTATTCGGTCATGGCGGCAAAATATAAATTATTGATGGCGTGGTGGCGAAATTCCTGCGGCAGAACTTCCGGCTGGACAAACATCCGCGTCAGCTGAAGGGCGCGGTCGGAACGGAAATTAAAAAATATTATGGCGTCATTTTCGCCCACGGTGGCCATTGGCTGACCATCCGGCTTGGTAATAACCGTAGGCTTGATCATTTCATCAAAAATTTGGCGGCTGTAATTGCCGCTCACAGCCTGTTCCGCTGAAGGCGCGGTCTCACCTTTACCGTTAACCAAAGCCTGATATTCCAGTTCGGTTTGGCCCCAGTGGCCGCCGCGGTCCATGGCGTAAAAACGGCCGGCCACGCTGGCCACAAGGCCTATGCCAATGCGCCCCACGCGCTCCCGCAGCTGCCGCAGGGTCTCCAAAGCCACGCGCGGTTCGGTATCGCGGCCATCAGTAAACATATGAATATAGGCCTGCTCCAGGCCGGACTCTTTGGCCAGGCCGAGTAAAGCGTATAAATGTTCGTCCAAACTGTGCACGCCGCCCGGACTGACCATGCCAATTAAATGCAATTTGGAATGGCCTTGCTTAACATGTGAAATGGCGTCCAAAAAAGCTTTATTCTTAAAAAAATCCCCGTTTTGGATAGAAAGCGTAATGCGCGGCAAATCCTGCCCGACAATGCGGCCGGCGCCAATGTTGAGGTGCCCGACTTCGGAATTGCCCATTTCGCCCCAGGGCAGGCCGACTAACGGGCCGCTGGCCTGTAAAGTCAGGGAAGGAAAATTGGCGACTAAATAGTCCAGGGTCGGCGTCTTAGCCAGGCTAATGGCGTTACCGTTGCTTTCATGGGCCACGCCAAAACCGTCCAAGACTATCAGGGCGACTTTTTTGTAAATTTTATGCTCCATAAATATACTCATAGTATACCAGTATTCTACGTTAGTATCAAAAAAAAACGGCCGGGCAAAACGCCGAGGCCGCTGTGTGTGGAAAACTACAGGCTCAAACCGGAGAGGCTGAAACTTCGGTAACCGCCTGCTGCTTGGCGTGCGGTTTTATGTCTTCCCGAAGGATGACCTGGATGTTAAACCACTCGTCAGGCACGTCGTAAGTTACGCGATAATCAGGTAACAACGCCTGCAGCATCCTTACCGTCAGGCCAAAATTCTTGGCAAAGACCGCGCCAACGCGCCGCAGGGAAATTTCCATAGGCTCGTTTTTGCAATCCCACCTGGCGCGATGGACCGCGTACATGCGTTTTACCATTCCGGTCAGGTTTTTTACCGATTCTCCCAAAGAGTCTTCACCGGCAGGCCCGGCATCTTCTTTTTCCATTTCATATTCCTCCTAACATGGTGTCGCCCCAAAACAGGAACGTAATTTGAATTATAAAGAAATCCACGCGTTTGTCAACGTGTGGATAATTATTTCAAGGCTTCTATGCCCGGCAGTTTTTTGCCGGCCAAGAACTCCAGCATGGCTCCCCCGCCGGTGGAGACGTGGTCAATATTTTCCAGCTGTCCGGCCTGGCGCACCGCGTCCACGGTTTCGCCGCCGCCAACTAAGGCATAGGCCGTGCGCTTACCCACGCCGCCAATAACCCGCGCCAAAGCTATGGTAGCCGTATAAAACGGTTTGCGTTCAAACAGCCCCAGCGGGCCGTTCCAGACAATGGTCTTGGCCGTCTTTAAAATTCCCGCGAACTGCAAAATAGTTTTGGGGCCGGCATCCAAAATCTGTTCATTTTTTCGGACTTCGTGGGGCGGGCAAACGCGGATGCTGTCTTTGTCCATGTCCTTATTGGCCACGACAACATCTACGGGCAAAACCAGTTTATTTTTAAAATTTTTGTCCACCTGGAAGGCTTTATTTAAAGCGCCGGCTTCTGTTTTGGAAATACCAATTTCGTAACCGCGCGAAGCAAACACCAAACTGGCCAACCCGCCTCCCAGCAAAATGCTGTCGGCATGTTTGCCCAAATGTTCCAAAACTTCTATCTTGTCGGAAATCTTAATGCCGCCCATCATCAACACAAACGGCTTTTGCCGCCGCTCCAGCACAAAACTTAACGACTTAATCTCCTGTTCCAGCAAAGGGCCGCCATAGGCGGGCAAAACTTTGGTGATGGCGGAAATAGAAACCGCCCTATGATGAGTCACGGAAAAGGCCTCGTCCACGTAAGCGTCGGCGCAGCTAGCCAGCCTCCTGGCTAAAGACATGGCATTTTCCTCTTCCTGCGGGTAAAATCGTAAATTTTCCAAAAATAGCAAATCACTTTCCGGCACCAGCTTTAACTGCGCCAGGTGGGTATCTTCCATTAAATTGCCGGTAAAAAAAATCAGGCGCCGGTCGGGATAGCTGCCCAGCTCGTGGGCTGTTTCTAAAAATTTATAACCCATTTGGTAAGCCAGTTCCCTGGCCACCGGTCTTAAACTTAAACTTTCTTCCCATTCTCCTTCCGGGCGGCCTAAATGACCGCATAATATTATCCGGTTACCGCCATCCCTTAGCATTCTCAAGGTTAGAATAACAGAGTTTATGCGAAAGTCATCCTCAACCTTGTTATTTTTTATGGGAACATTAACATCAACCCGTACAAGTACGGTTTTATTTTTAAAAGTCTTAGAGTTGATGTACTTAATGGCCATTACTATTTGCTTCCCACTAAAATTATTTCTTCCACCAGCCTGTTACTGTAGCCGAACTCGTTGTCATACCAGGCTACAACCTTTACGAAGTCGCCGTCCATAACCTGGGTCAGGGACAAATCCACAATACAGGAAGCGGGATTACCGACAATATCGGAAGAGACAATTTGCTCGTTGGTGACTTCCAAAATTCCTTTATATACAGAGGACTGGCTGGCTTCCGTAAAGGCGCGATTGATTTCGTCTTTGGTGGTTTTAGTTTTTAGCAGTAGCGTGAAGTCGGACAGCGAACCAACAGGAGTGGGCACGCGGAAAGCCAGGCCGCCAAAGCGGCCTTTTAGTTCCGGAATGGCCTGGGTGGCGGAAATGGCCGCGCCGGTCGTAGTCGGGATAATATTTTCGGCCGCGGAGCGCGCGCGACGCATGTCATCAACCTTGCCTCCGGGCGGCGGCCCGTCCACCAAATTCTGCTCCGCCGTGTAGCTGTGGATGGTGGTCATAAAAGCTTTTGTTATGCCGAACTTGGCCTGCAGCACGGACATAACCGGCGTGATGCAATTGGTGGTGCAGGAAGCGTTACTGATTATGGGCTGGCCGGTGTAAGCTTTTTCGTTGACGCCCAAAACTATGGTGGGAGTAAGACCCTCGTCTTTGGCCGGGGCGGAAATTATGACATGTTTGGCGCCAGCCTTAAGGTGCGCACCGGCTTTTTCGCTGTCCGTAAACCGGCCGGTGCATTCCAAAACCACGTCCACGCCCAGCTTGCCCCAGGGCAGACTGGCGGGATCTTTTTCCGCGATAACCAAATATTGCCTGCCGTCCACGATGACGTGGGTTTCATCCGCGGTAATGGTATGGGGAAACCGTCCGTAGTTGCTGTCATACTTTAAGAGATGCGCCAAAACCGCGGGGCTGGTTAAATCGTTAATGGCTACAACTTCTATTTCCTGTTTGTCAATGGCCAGCTTAAAGGCCTGGCGGCCAATGCGGCCGAAGCCGTTAATACCGACTTTAATTGGTTCCATAAAGCTCCTTCTTAATTAAATTGTTTTGATCAATAATTTTTATTTCCTGGTGGGTGACGGGCAAAGGCTGGTAGTCCGCGGCCACGTATAGTTCCGCCCGCCAGTAACTGACTGCGCCAACGGCCAAAATGCCGGCAAAAACTATCAGCATCAGCCTTAAGGGAAGATTGGGATCGGATACGGAGCCGCCAATGAGGTTAGACATAAATTAATCTTCTTTAGTCTTTACTGATTCTAAAACCTTGTTCTTGATTTTTTCATCGGTTATTTCCGTGGGCTTAAAGGTTTTCATTTTTTTCAGCCGGCTTTCCAGTTCTTTTTTGGTCAAAAGTCCGGCCTGCGGGCCCACCTGCTGGACCACGCTGCCGGCGTTGACCGGCCCCCAGCGCAGGGCTTCCTTATGCGGCAGGCCATGGGACAGCGCGGCAATGTAAGCCGTAGTAAAAGCGTCGCCGGCGCCGGTGGATTCCAAACACGGGCCCGGGTATTCCCCCAAATAATAAAAACCTTCCGCGCTGTAACTATAAGCGCCGCGGCGGCCGTCGGTTAGGATAACCGCTTTCGGCCCCAGTTCCGTTAATTTCTTGCACAAGACTTCCGGATCCCGGCCGCAATCACCCACCCAGCCCTGCGATTCTTCCACGTTAAGCGACAGCACCGCTGTCCGCTTGAGCAGTAAGGAATTTTTTTCCACGCCGGCTCGCAGCTGGAAAGTGCCGGGATTATAGCCGACTTTGACCTTATACTTCTCAATATAACGTACCAACTCCGGATATAACTTTTCAAAACCGTTATTAAGACTAGTCACATACAGCCAATGCGCTGGCACTAGGTTGGGTAGTTTGTACCTACGGTGCTCATGGTAAACCAAAATGGTGCGCTCCCCCTTATAAGTCAGAACGGTGGAAGCGTTGGTGCCATGTTCATCATCAATAACAATATACCTGGTGGACACGCCTTCCTTGGTCATTTTGTGCATAATTTCCCGGCCGCCGGTGTCATGCGCCAACACGGTATAAAAGGCGGTTTTCAGGCCCAGGCGGCTGCTACCCACAGCGTTATTGGCGGCATTGCCGGCCACGGTGCGGTAAAGTTCGTCCACCGGCAGCTTATCGCCCCAGTTAATAATGGCCTTGCTCTGGCCGTTGATTTCCTTAATTTCAATGTCATGGAAAAACAAAAAAGTATCTATGGTGGCGTCGCCGATGGAAATAAGATCAAACATAAAAATATTTATCATTTAACATGTAAGATGTCTGCTATATTACTTGTCTCTTTCTTTTTATAAGTCTTTTTATTGCGTCCATAATTGCATCCTTATCCATTTGATATTTTTTTAACAGTTCGTCCGGCTGGCCGCTTTCGCCAAAAGTATTTTGCATGCCGACCATTTCCACCGGCACAGGGAAATTTTGCGCCAAAACTTCGCAGACCGCGCTGCCGCAACCGGCCATAACCTGATGTTCTTCCACAGTTACCACCGCGCCGCAAAGTTTGGCGGCCTCAACTATGGTTTTTACGTCTATAGGCTTAATAGTATGATTATTAACGACCATAACGCTAATTCCCTGCTTTTCTAATTCTATGGCAGCCAATAAAGCCTGATACAAAATGGGTCCCGACCCTATTATGGCCGCGTCCTTGCCTTCGCGCATCACATAGGCCTTGCCGAGTTCAAACGGCGTTTGCGCCGTGGTCATTACGGCCGTGGCCGCGCGGCCCAGGCGGAAGTATGCCGGGCCCTTCATCTTGCCCAGAGCAACCGTGGTTTTTTTAGCTTCCAAATAATCGCAGGGCACTTCCACCACTAAATTTGGCAAGACCCTGGTTATGGCCACGTCTTCCAAGGCCTGGTGCGTGGCGCCGTCCGGACCAACGCTAATGCCGGTGTGCGCGCCGGCCACTTTTACGTTGGCCTGGCTGTAACACACACTGACTCTTAATTGGTCCCAGCTGCGGCCCGGACTAAAAGTCGCGTAGGAAGACACAAAAGCTGTTTTGCCGGCCAAAGCCAAACCCGCGGCCACGCCCATCATATTTTGTTCAGCCACGCCGCATTCCACAAACCGCTCCGGGTATTTTTGCGCGAACTCCAAGACCTGGGTGGACTCGGCCAAATCCGCCGTGAGCACCACCGCTTTTTGGTCGGCCAGACCCAATTCCAAAAGGCCTTCGCCATAACCCTTACGGGTGGCGACTTGCTCTATGTCCGGCTGGCCGATTTTTGGATTAAGTTCCATTATTGGTGTTCACTGGTTATTTGTCCGCGCAAAGTTCTTAATTCATTTAAAGCCAACACGGCTTGCTCCTTATTGGGCGGATTGCCGTGCCACTTAAAATCGTTTTCCATAAAATCCACGCCCATCCCCGGAATTGTGTGCGCTAAAATTAACGTAGGCTTTTCGTAAATGCTTTGGGCTTCCAGACAGGCGTCAATAATTTCATCAATATTATTCCCATTGACTTCCAGCACGTGCCAGTTAAAAGCCTCATACTTGGCTTTTAAATTCTCCAAAGGCATAACGTCTTCGGTAAAACCGTCTATTTGGATATTGTTGCGGTCCATAATAGCCGTCAAATTATGGAGTTTGTTTTTACCGGCCAGCATGACGGCTTCCCAGGTTTGGCCCTCGTTTTGCTCACCATCGGACATAATTAAATAAACACGGTTTTTTACGTGGTCCATGCGGAAAGCCAAAGCCATGCCCACGGCCTGCGACGAGCCCTGGCCGAGCGGGCCGGAAGTAGTTTCCACACCCGGAAGATCTAAATTATGAGGATGCCCCTGCAGCCGACTGCCGAATTTGCGCAAAGTCATTAATTCGGTTTTGGGAAAATAGCCGGCTTCGGCCAAAGTGGCGTACAATACCGGACAAATATGGCCGCAGGAAAGCACTAAACGGTCGCGGCCGGGCCAGCCTGGCTGGTCCGGGCGGTAATTCAGCACACCGCCAAAATATAAAGCGGTAAAGACATCCGCCATACCCAAAGGGCCGGCACTGTGGCCGGATTTGGCTTCCAGCAGCATTTGGATAATGTCCTGGCGGATATCGTTGGCCTTGTATTTTAATTCGTTTTGAGAAAATTTTTGCATTTTAGTTTTTTCGCTGATACGCGAATGATGCTGATACCGCGGAATCCGCTCCGCGAACTCAGCGAAATCCGTGTTTCCGCGGGATAACTACATAATTTGTTCCTGTAATTTTTGGAGGCTTTCGTTTATGTTTGCACTTTTTGCCAGGGCCGAACCGACCACAAGCAAATCCGCGCCGCAAGCCGCCACTTGTTTGATGTTGACTTCGTCCAGCCCGCCGTCTGCTTCTATTATAGCATTGGGGCAAAGCTTTCTCAATTGGGCAATCCGCTCATAAGTTTGGGGCAAGAATTCCCCACCCTGATGTCCGGACTGGACGCTTAAAATCAAAAAAATCTTAACGTCTGCCTGAAATTTTTCCAGCACCCCCACCGGAGTTTCCGGTTTTACCGCTATACCAGGCTCCATACCCTGTCCACGAATGGCCCTGACAGCCTTAAAAAGTTCATCTTCGGACTGGTATGCCTCGTAATGCACAATTATAGTCTTAAAACCACAAATTTGGTAATCCAAAAAGTCCATTGGTGCCTGCGCCATTAAGTGCGCCTCAAAATGGATAGTTGGCGTCAGCACATCCATGTCCGTGACTGCTAAAGTTTTATTTTCAACAAAAACACCGTCGCAAAAATCCACCTGCACCCGCTCCACGCCGGGCAGTTTGCAAATTCTGGACAGCTGGTCGTTAAAGCCGTCTTTGGCAGTTTCTAAAATGGCTGGGACAATTTTGGCCATGCTATTTGTATGAAGTGTTTTCCAAATTTTTAATTTTTTGCACTCTTTTGACGTGCCTGTCTTCCATACCCATGGGCGTTTCCATCCAGACTTTAACAATTTGTTTAGCCTCCTCCACGGAAATATAATCAGCCGGTAAACTTAAAACATTGGTGAGGTCATCCGTACGGCTGGCAATTGCCTCTTTGGTATTCCAAACCAATGCCGCGCGCACGCCTTTAAACTTATTGGCCACAATATTAACCCCTTGGCCGCTGCGGCACATTAAAATTCCCAGGTTGTTTTGAGGTTGGGCCGCCACTTTTTTCGCGACGGTCGCGGCATAATCAAAATAGTCGTCGTCAGGGGTTAACTGCTCCGCGCCAAAATCTTCAAATGGCAAATCTTGCTCCGCCAAAAACTTTTTAATCTCTTCTTTAAGCTGAAAACCTCCATGGTCACTGCCAAGATATATCATAAATTTATTATCTGGTTAAAATGGTTTGGAATTAAACTGTCGCCGCCTACCAGCAGACCGTCAACTAGTTGTTCCTGCAAAAAGCTTTTGGCGTTAAATATGTTGGCACTGCCGCCGTACAAAACGATTTTCACTCCAAATTTAGTCTTAATAAATAATGCAATCCTGCCTGCATGGTCGGCAGTCGGTGTCTTACCCGTGCCAATAGCCCACACCGGCTCATACGCCACCACCACCTGGGAAGCGTCCACGCCGGCCAAATCCGTCTGCAATTGCAGTTTTAAAACGTCGGTAACTTCCATATCATCCTCATTGGCCGTGGTGCCGTAGCCGACGCAGAGAATGGGAATAATTTTATGGTTAAGCAGCGCCCGGATTTTTAAGTTTATCTGCGGGTCGGTTTCGCCAATTGCCCGCCGCTCGCTGTGGCCGACAATACAGTATCTGACTTTTAACGCCTTTAGCTGCAGCGGACTGACCTGCCCGGTGTACGCGCCTTTTTCTTCCCAAAAACAATCCTGCGCGCCAACATTGGGATAATTTATGGACGATAAAAATACATGCGGCGGACACAGTACGACTTTGTTTTTTGGCTTCCGATTTATTTGGGAAGCCAATTTTACAGCTTCCTTTTGAGTTATCGGATTTAGCTTCCAGTTAGCGACAATAAGTTTTTTTTTGCTCATAGTTCTCCTCTTAAGAATTTAGCGGTCACTTCCGGCGGCATGGGATTGACGGGTATACCGGTCGCAAACTCAAATCCCGCCCAGATAGTTATCCTAGGAAAAATAGTGAGATGCCAGTGGTAAGATTTTTCCTCATGGGAGGTTGGTTTGGCGTCATTGCGGTCTATGGGCATGGTGTGGATGTAAAAATTCACCGGCGGGTCGGAAAGCTTGGTATACAGCTGCCCAAGAGTAACCTTTAAAACAAACGCGAGATGTTTAATCTCCTCTTCCGTCATATCCTCAAACCGCGCGCCATGGCGCTTGGGTAAAATCCAGGTTTCAAACGGGCTGCGGCTGGCATAAGCCGAAATGACCACAAAATGCTGGCTTTCAAACACCAGCCTATCCTTTACCGCCAGCTCTTCCTTAATGATATCACAATAAATGCAACTGCCGTTATTTTGGTAATGGTGGTAGCAGCCCATAATCTCGGCGTGGATGTGTGGCGGCACAATGGGCGTGGCCAGCAGCTGGTAGTGCGGATGGAGCGCTGTGGCGCCGGCGTCGCGGCCGTGGTTGTGGAAAATTTGGATATAGGCCAGCTCCGGATGGTTGGATAAAAGTTTAATGCGGTCCACAAAAGTTTTAATGGTCAGTTCCACCAGGCTGATGGACTGGAGCGCCACGGGTTCGTTATGCTTCCTGGTTATAATGACTTCGTGGTCGCCATCGCCGGAATGGGAAACATAAAATTCCCTGTGCCGGTAATCGGGAATATGGTCCAGGGCCCCAAACTTGTTTGGGATTATCCTAATATCCCAGTCGCTGCCTTTGGGGATACGGAGCAGCTCGGTATTTAAATGCTCGTTGCCAGGGCAAAACACGCACTTTTTATCCACTTCAGGCACGCCGTGCATGACGCTGTAAGTGGCGTACTCGTCCGGCCGCTTGCCGCGGGACGGGGCAATTAAGACCCATTGCTTTGTTATTGGATTTTGTCGTAGCTCGCTCATTTATTCTTATTTTTATTTAAATAATTTTGCAAAATAATTTGCGCGGCCAGGCTGTCTAAATTCTTTTTGGATCCGGAAATATTTTCTGCCATGACCGAGGTCAGCCTCTCATCCATAACAGCCACCGGCAAAGTTGTCACTCTTTCCACTTTTAACTTAAAGCCTTCCGCTTCTTTGGTCTTTTTGGTTTCGTCCCCACTCATGTTCAGCGGCCAGCCCAAAACAATTTCACCGATGCCGTTTTCGGCCACTATCTGGTTAATTTTACTCCAAAATTCCTTGGGTGAAAGTATATCCAGTTCACGGGCAAAGGTGCATGTTTCATCGGAAATAGCCAACCCAATGCGTTTTTCTCCAAAATCCAAACCTAAAATTTTCATCATTAGCTATTATTAGGTGCCTTGGCCAGCTGGACCTGTACGGTCTTAGTTTGGCCTTTATGGTAAACCTGCAAAGTCACGGTATCACCCGGGTTAAAATTATCCAAAAGATCGCTTAGGGTATTATTTTCATCCACTTTGGTGCCGTTGACTTCCAAAATAATATCGTTTTCCACCAAACCGGCTTTATCCGCCGGGCTGCCGGGAATAACCGCCACATCACCCGCTGTACCGCCGGAAACAATCAGCGCGCCATAACTTTCCGGCAAATTCTGCTGCTGGGCAATATCAGATGTAATTAAAATGTAGCGCACGCCCAAATACGGGCGAACAATACTGCCGTTCTGCTGGAAGCTGGTTACGTCCTTGCTGATTTCGTTGGAGGGAATGGCAAAACCAACCAGCTGGCCCTGCTGGTCAATGGCCGTGTTAATACCAACCACATTGCCGTTAACGTCCAGTAGCGGGCCGCCGCTGTTGCCCGGGTTTATGGCCGCGTCGGTCTGGATAACGTTAGTTAAAGATTCGCTGCCCTGCTGGTCGCCGGCCACAATTTTGCGGCCAATGCCGGAAACAATACCGCTGGTCACGGTGTTTTGGTACTGGCCCAGGGAATTGCCAATGGCAACTACCTCTTGCCCCACCTGCAAACTGGAAGAATTGGCCAGTTGCAGGTACGGCGCGTTTTTAATGTTAATTTTTACCATGGCCAGGTCGTTAACCGGGTCCAGCGACTGCACCGTAGCCGGATAGCTTTTGCCGTCCGAGGTCAGCACGGTATAGCTGGCCCCGGCCGTATCCACCACATGCTTGTTGGTGACAATCAGGCCGTCCGCCGAAATAAAGAAGCCGCTGCCCGCGCCAATTTGCTGGACGTCCGGCGTGCCGGATGAAGGCGCCTGTTGCTGACTTTGTCCGCCGTTATTATAAAAAAAGTTAAAGAATGGGTCGTTATTAAATGGGCTGTTGCCGTAACCCGGAATTTGGCTGACATCCTGGGAAATGACAATAGAAACTACGGCCGGACTGGCTTTTTTAACAACATTGATAATATCCGAGCTCTCCGAAAGCGAAACCTGCTGGTTAACAGCTGTTCCGGCCATCAGTAGCTTTTGGACAGAGGGATTTTTAACAGCCAGGGCCAAACCAAAAAACCCGCCCAAGACCCCGCAAATAAGGCTTAAAATAATAACTACTGCCAAAGGCTTGTTTATTTGGGTATTGTTTTCTTGATCCATAATTCTACGTTAAGTATATCATATTTTGACTACAAAAAAAGACACGTCTTAATTACAAGGCATGCCTTAATGTAAATGGCTTATTTCAACTTTTTTGCATCCTTTTTAAGTTCCTTTATATGTTTTTCTACGGGCAAACGCTCCGGTAACACCCCATTGATCTTTTTTATGGTCTGACGGACTTCTGAACCAATGGCAATCGGGATTTTGTTAGGATCGCCATTTTGGGCAATCAAATAACAAGCATACCGATCCAATTTGTAATCATCAACTGGGCGATCTGCACTATGCCCTATTTTAATCATTTTCGTCAAGTAACGAAAATGATCTTCTACAACCTGCCCGCCGAAGTCCCCAGATTTGCGCGGGGATTGCGGGCCCGCGGCGTTAAGTTAGCTAAAATGCGCGGTAGTAAAGACCAAAGTAGTGCGTTTATCCGTTTGGCTGATGCCATTGCTGGTTTTATGCGTGATTATATTGAGGGACAGCCATATACCGGCAAACTGCAAAACTTGTTAAGCCAGACAGTTAGGGAATTGGCGGTATAAAACGAAAACACCCCTAACCAATAGGGGTGCTCTCTTAGACCAACGTATTTTGGGTCTAGCGACCAAAACATGGGTTGGAACAGCCTATCCGGAATTATTCCTAGGTTTCCGGAGACTCGCCATACGGACGGTGTTCGGCTGACGTTTATATTATTGTAGACGATTTATACTGCATTTGTCAATAATAATTTATTGGCTTATTTTAAAGGATCATTCTACCACTTCCCCACCTAATATACTTAACGCGTCAGCCAAAGCCGCTTCCGGCTCGTGGTGCTCTATGGGAACATCTTTGATAATTAGCGCGCACAGGCCAATGTTTTTACCGGTATGTTTTTTTATGGTATTGCAAATTAACTGCAAATTCTTTTGGCTTTCCAGGTTCTGTTTATGGAACAAAAACTTAACGCCCAAAAAAACTTTGCCGCTTTCCACTTTTTGGAGAGGAGAATTTTTGACCAAATTACCCAAACTCACGTTCAGCTCCTTTAATTCGGTAACTACCTGCTCCCATTTGTCCTGTATATCGGCAATAGTGGCGGATTCATCAACGCTTGCAAATACAGGATCTTCCACCACAGGGGCGCCCTGGGCTGGCTCAATAACCTGGGTAAAGGCAAACTGGCTGACAGCTGGAGTCGGCTGATCGTCAGTAATTTTAGGTTCCACAACCGGTATTTCGTATTTTGCCGGCGCAGCTGCGGTTTTCTGGGCTGCCAAATTTGCCTGTGTGGCCGGATTTTGAGGCTTTCTGTTACAGGCTTCCAGCGCCGCAAGAAATAAAGGAATTTCGGCGCTCGGCGAGGTGGGTAAATCTTTATATGACCGCAAAAATAACCTGATAATAAAAATAGTTTCCTGCAAAGACAGCCGGCCGGCCATTTCTGCTAATTTAGCGGAATGTTCAGGCGACAGCGCCGGAGCAACCTGGGGCGCCACTTTAAGCACTAAAGCTTTGCGCGAATATTCTAAAAAGTCTTTGTTAAAAATACTGAAATCCGTACCGCGCTCCATGAGGCCGTCAAAAAACGCGGGAATTTGGGCCGCATTTTCCGCCACCACCATTTCTAATAAATTTTCCGAAAGCGCAATATCGGTAACGCCCAACAAATTTAAGCAATCCTCTATGGAAGGATTATCCCCTAAGCTTAAAACTTTATCCAAAAGCGAGAGCGCGTCGCGGGTACTGCCCTGGGCGTTAGCCGCCACAAGTTCTATAATTTCCGGTTTTAACTTTATTTTTTCCTGTTTAATGACATTTACCAGATGTCCGGATAACTCTTTGACCGAAGGCGAGGTAAAATCAAACCGCTGGGTGCGGGAAATTATGGTCGGCGGAACTTTGTTGATTTCCGTGGTGGCCAAGACAAAAATGGCATGTTTTGGCGGCTCCTCCAAAGTCTTCAATAAAGCGTTAAAAGCGCCCTTGCTCAACATATGGACTTCATCCACAATGAAGACTTTATATTTGCCGATGGCCGGGCTGAATTTTACATGCTCAATTAATTCGCGGATGTTGTCCACGCCGGTGTTGCTGGCTGCGTCGATTTCCGTTAAATCCAAAAACTGCCCGGCTTCTATTTGTTTGCAAATGTCGCACTTGCCGCAGGCGTCGCCATCTTTGACACTTATGCAATTAACGGCCTTGGCTAAAATGCGGGCAATGGAGGTTTTGCCAATGCCCCGGCCGCCGGTAAACAAATAAGCGTGCGCCACCGACCCGGCCAAAACCTGGTTTTTCAGGGTCTGGACGACATGCTTCTGCCCCAGGACTTCGGCAAACGTCTGGGGCCGGTATTTACGGTATAAAACGGCCATAAAATTAAGTTTAATACTGCCATTATATCACCAGTCGCGTCAAAGGACAAAGCATGCTCTTATAACCTCGCCAAGTCCTTTTTCCAGACACGTTCGTCCCGCTCCTGGGGCGGGACTCACTCAGAACTTTATCCAAAAACTTTTTACTACCGCAAAAAGACCAGGCTTTTTGGAAAAGTTATGGTCTGGACAAAAGGACATTGGCTCGGTCATGCCAGACTATTTCTTAAACACCAGCAGTTTATAACCGATAAAATTCCAAATTAAGGATACGCAGGTGGCCACCACCAAAGCTAAATTTTTGTTAAGATCGGGATTGGAAACCAGGTGTACGGCTTCCGAAAACCGGGCGGAAATAAAAAAGTTAATGATGAAGCCGATTAAGCTGACAATAAAAAATGACAAAGCCAGGTTTTGTCCGCTGCCCTTGGCGCCACCCAGGCCAAAACCGTGCCACAGGGTATACTCAACCGCCAGAAACACCACCAGTAAAATAATGTAGTAAAAATAAGCGGCACCAAACTGGGAACCCAAATAGACAAAAGCCAGGGTCAGTACGCCTACCGCGCCCACTAAAATTAACCGCGAAAAATTCCGAAGCAGCCCGGCAGTCTGCTCGCCGAAGGCCCAATTTTTATTCCAATAGTAACTTTGCAGGGTGGCGCACAAAAAGCCGATGGAGCTGCTGTAACCCAGTTGGTTGCCCTCCACAATGCCGAAATATTTGGAAATTAAATTGGCGATGACAAAACTTAACCCGGTGTTTAAAAAACCAATGGCCACGAAACGCAAAATCTGCATTATAATGGGATACTTTTGCAGAAAGAGAGTGGTTGAATTCTGGGAAAAAGTTTGAGTGTTAGAATTATTCATCATAATTTATTATTTAGCCTAAAGTTCCTCGTCCTCGTCCATAATCATGCGGCGGGAAGCGGACGTATCGCCCATTTCCATATCCGCGGCATGCTGGGAGGCTGATTTTTTAATGACATTTTCCACGGCCGCCCATTCGCTGTCCCCCTCTTTGGGGACAATGATGGTCACCTCGTCGGCCGGCTCGGCCTTAAAGTAAGTCAGGCTGGCCAGGAGCACGCGGTAAATTTTACCTTCGGCCAACACGCGGAAGTCACCCTTATCGTCCAGGGTTAAAATACCCAACATTTTTTTGCGCTCAATCGGGTTAATCTGCTTGTAAATAAATGAGCCGTCATCGGCAATGGTCAGTTTCAGCACGTCGCCCTGCACCAGCTTGGACTTGGAAGCATAATTGGCCGGCACCGGATATTGTTTGTTGTCCGGCCCAATCATATTTTGCCCGTCAAAAGCGCCTTCAATGACCTTGCCGCCTTCACTGACTGACAGGTCGGTCAGCTTGGGGGTAAAAGATGCGGCTGCTGATTTTGCCGGCAAGCCGCCCATCATCTCGCGCAAAAGCTGCTTTGCCGACTGGATATTTTTTTCGGCAGAGTCAATCATTTGCGCTATTAGCGCTAAATTAGACATTTTATCCATTATTTTGATTTTCTTTTTATTTCGGCACGGTAAACAATCTGCGTTTATTATAGCACAAACGGCAAAAAGGCAAAAGTGGAAAACCCTCACCCCGCCAAAAGGCCTTTAAGCAAAGGGGCTTTATCGGTTTTAGCGTTTAAAAACTGGTTAAATTCCGGATATTGCCGGCAAAGCTTGTCCATAGAAGCGCAGTCGGCCGCGTCGCGCAAAAAGGCGGCGGAGGCCACCAAATTGGTCTTAAATAACTCCGCGGCATACTCGCGGATCTCCTGATCAAAAATTCTGACCTCATTCCTGCTGTGACCAGCGTGCAGGGTTTGTTTTAAGGCTACCGCCCCCTGAAAATCTTTTTCCAGCTGACGGAGCAGACAGAGCATTTCCGTTTCATCATCACGCAATTTTTGCATGGCTTCCACCACATCACCGGAAATTTCCGCCATACGCGGAATGGGTGTATTGCGGCTGCGGATGATTTCTGACAGGAACAGGGAAACAATAGTCTTGTTGTCCATTATTTAATGCCCTCCCCCGTGCCCGCCTCCGTGAGAGCCATGCCCACCGCCGGACTCGCCGGCTTTGGAAGCCGCCTGTGCCACTATGCGCGCCGGGGTTTCCATAGCGCCCTTCGCAGTTTCAAAAACAATCGGTTTGGCAATGTCCTGGGATACCATATTGGACAAAGCAAATAAAGCCGTGAAAGAAAAAATAGTCCGCAGGTGCTTTCCTATCATGCTCCTGAAACTTTCCTTGCCGCCTTTTTTTTCGTGGCCGTGATCATGTCCGCCTTTTTCAGCCTTGTGTACGGCATGCGGCACTTCGTGGTGGCCGCCATGTTCTGGATTTGCCATATGTTATTCGTTATTAAAGATAAAAGCGTGGAAAGGATCTTTTAATTGTTCTGCCAAAGGACTAAATTCGGGATAGTCAGCCCCTGTATGTTCAGATAAAAATTTTAATAAATCTTCCCGCGACTTAATGTCCTGCGCAACTTTAGTAAATTCCGACAAAATAGTGTTCATGTCCTCGGTGGTAACTTGATTGTTATCCAATAGGTCGGCCAGGAACATGCAAAATATGTGGATATAGTTTTCTTCAGACATATGAGTTACCCTGCACTGGACCTTAATTTTTAATACCACGGACGGACTAAGGGAAAATTAAGGTCTGGCGGGACTATTAAACTGTATTATATCATAATTATAAGCCTCTTTCCACGCTGGCTGGACCTGCGGACATCATCTCCGCCACCTGTCCGGCTTCCAAAAGTTCAGCCTCCACTTCGGCCCTGGGCCGGCCATATTTCAACCTCGACAACTGCCTAATGGCCTGGGCCGTCTCCAAACTGGCTTCGTTCGGCAAAGGGTAAGTGGCCATGTTAAAGGGCTTGCTGGCCGTGCCGTTAATCATCATTTTTATGTAAGTGGTATAACGCTCAATATTAACCAAATCAAACTCATTAAAGGTCGGCGCGAACTCCTTGGCCAAAACCTCGGCATCTTCCGCGCCGGTCCTAAAAGTAATCATGGTCCCGGCATTACCGAACACGGCATCACGCAAATCCTTACTGCCCGCCCCCTGCGCCCCGGCCGCCTGCTCCAGCTGGCCCAAATATTGGTGCGCAATTATTAAATTCAATTTATATTTCCTGGCTTCCGAAAGTATGGAAGAAAACGCGTCGGTAATAAAATTCTGGAACTCATCCACATAAAGATAAAAGTCCTTGCGCTGGTCTTCCGGCATGTCGGCGCGCGACATGGCCGCCATCTGGATTTTGCTGACAAAAATCAATCCAAGAAGTTTGGCATTAATTTCGCCTGTCCGTCCCTTGGATAAATTAACCAATAGCACTTTGCCTTCATCCATTATCTTCCGAAAGTTAAACCCGGACTTGGACTGCCCCACAATGTTGCGCATCATGGCGTTTTCCACGAACCGGCCGACTTTGGAGATAAGGTAGCCAAGCATTTCCGACTTATGGAAGTCCGACGTCTTGGCCATTTCTTTTTCCCAAAATAGCCGCACCACCGGATCTTTCAGTTTATTGACCTTGTATTTTTGGAAGTCGGTGTCGGTAAAAATCCTGGTGATGTCGGTGATGGTACCGGGATGTTCTTCGTCCGCCATCAGAGTTAACATGGCGTTGCGCATATTATGCTCAAACATGGGGCCCAGCATGGCCGGATCGGTCACCAGTTTGTAAAAAATCTGGATCATTTCCTGCACGGCAAAATCTTTTTGCTCCTCGCCGTCCACCTCCAGCATGTTCAGTCCCACCGGCCGGTCCATATCAAACGGCTCAAAGACCACAATATCTTCGGCCCGCTCCTTGGGCGCGCGCGCCAAAATATCCTGCACCAAATCGCCGTGCGGATCTATTACGCAAATACCCTCGCCATTTTTAATGTCCTGGATGGCCATATTGGCCAACAAAACGGATTTTCCGCCGCCGGTACGGCCCAAAATATAAGTGTGGCGGCGCCGGTCGTCGCGCGCCATACGGATGGGCGTTTCCTGGCCGCGGTAAATATTTTTGCCCAGGAGCACGCCTTCTTTCGGCGCGTTAATGGGCGGCGGGGCTTTTTTACTTATCAGCCATTTAATATTCGGGGTTTCTATATACGGAGTGGGTAAATGCCACAATGTGGCCAGCTCTTCGGTATTTAAAATGGCGTTATGATGCTGGCGAAAGATTCGGAAAATAAAATCTTTCAGTAAACCGTTCTTATTGGTTTTTAAAATTTTAAAACCATTAAACGGGGACATGTTAAATTGCAAAAAGGCAGCCAGCAAATTGCGCATGTGAAGTTTGCTGTTGCCCGGCGTGCCGGAAGACGTCACCAGCCTGACATTAACCTCATACCCCGGACGGCTGGCTTTTTCTTCCAAACGCTTGACCATTTCCTGCTGCATAGGCGTCAGCTGGATGGGACTGTAAATACCGCTTAAATCTTTATGGGAATGCGATTGTTCCTGGTTGTTGTTTCCCCTCACGGTTTGGCCAATGCCGTGAGTGACTTCCTTCATCAGCCTGTATAGATGGCCGCGCTCCACGTATTCCGGGCTTTTGCCCTGCTGGATTTCCAGCGCCATGTGCCTTGGCCGGCCCTGCCAGGCGGTACCGGCCGGACTGATGATATACTGGATAGCCGCGCCTTCGTTTTCGTCCAGCTTGCTCATGGCATTGGTCAGGGAATTCAGCGGATCGGTCTCAATGTTTTTGTAAGTCCGGAACGGATAAACATCCTGTTTGGCCAGCTGTAATTCTTCCACCTCCACCTGGCCGCCTTTTATAAACGGGTTATAGCCTTTGACCTGTTCAATAAAAGCATGCGGATACTGGGCCTGGACCTGTTTTTCCACCAATTGCTGCAAATGCCGCGGGCAGTTAACATAAAAAGAAACTTTTTTTTGGGTGCAGGCAATCTCAAAACTATAATAATCTTTGCCAGCCAGCCAGCCTTTGCTTTCGCCTGACTCGGACAAAGTGGTGAACAATTGTTCGCCCACGGCAATCATATTCTTCTTTTCTTCGTCACTCTTTTGCTTGTCTACATTGTCGTCGGAATTTTCCTTGGGCATGAGAATTTCCAAAAACACCCAGTCCATGGTCCGCGGAATAATATGCTTGGTATGGTAAATGTGCCGACGGTAAAAATAAAAAAATACCGCTATAAAAACCACAATGAGTGCGGAAAGTATCAGCAGCGCGATATTAAAAGTTGAAAGCTGTACCGGCATTATTTAGCGTTGGTTTTTGTCTAAGGTAAATATTATTCTTTCTTTCCGTCAGGCCCAAAGGCTAAATCCTGCAATTCGTTTAGCTGAGTGCCGACCTGACCGGATCCAGCATCAAGCTTGGTTTCTATTAAAGCATTAAGCAGAACTTTTTCTCGGTCAGGAGTGGCCGCTGCGGCCATAGACGCGTCTAATCCTAAATCGGTCAGTTCTTTTGCCGTCATGGCTTCTGTCGGCCTGGCTGCCAAATCCGGCGTAACAACTGACGGAGCTGGCTGTTCTAATGCAGCTCCCCGGACAGTTTCTAAATCCGCAGTTTCGGATGCTTGTATCTGTTCCGGTTGTTCTGCCTCAACCCCGCTCTTAATGCTGTCATTAGGAGTAACAAATTCAGGATATTTATAATTTGGGTTATTTTTTTTATCTTGTATGTCCATGATGCCTAAATTATACCAGAAACCGGCAAAATACGCAAATTCAATTAAACCTTCCCCTCGCTCGCCCATTTTTGCTCCAATTTCCTAATTTGCGATTCATCAAAACCAAAATGATGGCCAATTTCGTGCCAGACCACGCGCCTAACCAGGGCCGGAATATTGGCTTCCCCACCGGCAAAGCGTTCTATAGTCCCCTTCCAAATAGTAATTTTGTCGGGCATAACCATACCCATACCATAAGAAGAACCGCGGTTTAACTGCGACACGCCGTGGTAAAGCCCGAACAAAGAATTGTTGGGCGAGTCGCCTTCTTCCACAGTTATGGCCACATTATCCATTTTTTGCCTAATAGATTCCGGCAACGCCGCCACAGCCTGGGTAACCAAGTTTTCAAAATCATTTAATTCCATGCTTCCTCACATACAAAACATCGTAGCCAACATCCATTTTTTGGCTTGTGTCTATTTTTAATTTTAATAAAAACTCCAGCAGAGCATTTTGCACCACTAAAGGATCTTCATCTGTAATTTTTTCCATTTCTAAAAAGTCTCCAAGACCTTCCACATGGTCCACGCAAATTTCATAATCGTTAATTTTGCACTTTCTCCGCGTTTTCGTGGTATCGGCAACGACTTTAAAACCAAGCAGTTTAATAATTTCTGTCATTTGCTCAGCATCAGCAATTTCAAGCTCATGCTCCAATTTAGATAAATGATTATTAACATCCGGGCGCTTTAAAGTTAAAAAGATTTTGTCCTTTTGCCTGCGTATCCTTAAAACATTTACCTCCGGCGGCACCGGAACAGTTAATTGCTCATTGGGGATATAAACGGTATCCCTCTGGACAATTGGTTCAGAAAAAACGCAACCGTTATTCTCCAGTGTCTTTATAATCTCTTCCGGATTGATTATTTGGATTTTAATTTCTACCTCTTTCATAAAAATATATTTTTGGGTTTTAATTCTATTTCTTCTTTTTTATAATCAAATTTCACGCTAAATAAATCAAAAAATCCTCTTTGTCCCAATATTCCATAACTCTTTTTAGATATGTCGTTAGAAAAAGCAGCCATTGTTTTAAATTTGTATTCCCCAACGGTTAAGGTGACCATATGCAAATAAGCTCCGGCCAAAACGTCTTTTTGCACACCACCAAAGCCAACCTTTAAACCGCCGCTGATATTTAGCCCAAGTGCCTCGCCAATTTCTGAATGAAAAATAGAAAAATCGGCGCCCGAATCTATAAGAGCGTTGTATTGTAAAGACATGTCTCCACATGTTATGCGCACTGGGACAACCGGCTTTAAAACAGAACTGCCGAAGAAGTCGTACTTCCGCGGCAGTGGAAATTTAAGATAAGAGAATTTCATTTATTTTAAATCATGCCGATTTGAGGGATAATTTGGCTGGGTACCCTAAAAAGAATAGGATCGTTATTTCCTTTATTTTTAGCTTTAAGCAAAACGTCTTTAACGCTTTGACCACTGGCAACAACAGTAAACTGGTCATTTTTTAAAGCCACCCACAAACCCTTATATTTTTTAAAATTTTTTGTCCAATCTATTGCCATAAATATATATTATCATACCTTGTATTTGACGTCCATTTAGCCAAATTTCATATTAAACCAATTTAATTTATACTCATCCTGCACCAACATACGCTCACCTTGGTTCCAGGTTTTATTATTCGTTAATTCCAATAATTTTATAGCTTCCGCCACATGATCAGCGCTCTCCCCTTCTATTTCCACAAAAGGCGGCATACCCGGGTATTGATCGATATCAAACCGCCAGTCTTTAAAAATAAACGATGTCCGCAATTTTTCCTGGTGCGCGTAATGCTCCAATTCCAATGCCTGTAAAAACTCACCAGCCCGCTCCGGCGAAGAAACAGTAAAATTAATTTCCTCTGTCTTCCTGGATTGACCAATATGGTCTGAAATACCCTTCCAGGTAAGTTCCGACTTGCCGTCAGAGGCGGAACGGATCCGCAAAAACCAAGGATCGTCGCCGTTGTGCGTTAAGCCTACAGGCCCGTACCAATCCACAACCAGCTTAGTCTCGTCAATTTTTTTCGCGCCTAAATCACCCAGTTTTTGACAAATCTGGATAGCATCAATATTTAAGATCTTACTCTCGACTTCAAACATAGTAACCTTATTATAGCAAAAAAAGACAGGGCACCGGAAGATGCCCTGCAAAGCGAGAAACGCTAGAATTTGTATTTTTCTTTGGCGGCCAGCCACAGGGTTTCGGGATCCCTAAACAACAGGTCCCAAAAATATGGCCAAAAGATTGCAAACATCACGGCGCCGACCAAATCACTGTGTTCTTCTAACAATTTGGCCGCCGTGCCTAATGCCAGAAGCGCACAAACCACATAGATGGTGGCCCCATGTGCCAGCATTCCGCCGGTAACAAACGGCACGTGCAGGACGTAAAAGATCGCGCCGCATCCCAGGCACAACAAATACAAATACCCGGCACAGCCGATGAAAGAACAAATTGCGCTTTTAAAAAACCGTTTGGACTTGTACATTATTCCCTCTTTCTAAATTTAGACTCTGTATTATACACTTTTTTCTATTATTTGTCAATATAGCAAAAATCCCCTTCCACGCCGAGGACATCATTGGAAAAGTCAGGCAGTGAGTCCCTTTAGGGACGAACGATGGAGAGGAAAACCCTTTTAGGGTTATCCTCTCCATAAGTTAAAACCCTTCGTAATCATGCATGGTTAACTGGGCTTCTATCTTCTTGATAACTTCAATAACCACAGAAACCACAATCAGCAAAGACGTGCCGCCAAAGGTTAGGGCTGTGGTGCCGGTATAGTGCTGGAGGATTAACGGCAAAATAGCAATGAGGGCCAAAAAGAAAGCGCCGGCCAAAGTAATTCTGTTGAGCACGCGGGAAAGAAAATCCGCAGTTTGGGCGCCGGGGCGCAGGCCGGGCACAAAGCCGCCGTTTTTTTGCACGTTCTCGGCGATCTCTTCCGGGTTAAACACCACCGCGGTATAAAAATAAGTAAAGCCCATAATCAACAAAAAGTAAACCACGCCATAAAATACGCCCTGGTTATTAAACAAATTTATGGTATGCTGCGCCAAATTAGCCAAATGCGCGGATTTAGCGTTAATAAAAAACTGCGCGATCATGGCCGGAAACAGCATCACAGAAATGGCAAAAATAATCGGGATAACCCCGGCCTGGTTTAAACGGAGCGGCAAATGCGTATCCACTCCCCCAAACAGCTGGTTACCGCGCACACGTTTGGCATAAGCTATGGGAATATTCCGCTGGGCTTCCGTAACCAAAACCACGCCGGCAATAACAATAAGGAATACCGCCACAATACCAATCACATCCGGCAATTTGCTGGGGTCATACCAGCCCTGTAAAAAAGTTAAGCTGGAAGGCAGACGGGAAATAATGCCGGCAAAAATAATTAAGGAGATGCCGTTGCCTACGTCGTATTCGGAAATAATTTCGCCAATCCACATCATCAGCATGGTGCCGGCGCAAATTGAAAGCAAAGTTAAAAACCACTGGAACGGGGTAAAGGTCCCTAAAATGGAGGCACCGCCCTGGCTTTCCAGCAAACGGATGGTGCCAAAACCCTGCAAGAAAGCTAACGGGATAGTCAGGTAGCGGGTGTACTGGTTAAGCTGCGCGCGTCCGGCTTCGCCGCCTTCCTTTTGCATTTCGGCAAATGAAGGCACAATAATCGTCAGCAGCTGCATAATAATGGACGCCGTAATATACGGGCCCACGCCGAGCATGGCAATGGAAAAATTAGTCAGGCCGCCGCCGGAAAATATATCCAACAAATTCAAAAACTGGCTCTGCTGAAGGTAATTTTTCAGCCCGGCCGCGTCCACGCCGGGAATTGGCACATGGGCGAGCACCCGGGTAATAAGCAAAAGCCCAAGCACAATTAAAATTTTGGTGCGCAGGTCTTTGGTTTTCCAGATGAGAGAAATCTTATTCATGCTTGTTTAGAGGATTTTTCCGCCGGCTTTTTCAATGGCCGCCCTGGCCGATTTGGATACCGGAAGCTTAGTGGAAATACGCTTTTTGATGTCACCGTCTAAAATCTTAACCAAGTGTACGGTGGACTTAACAACGCCCTTATCCTGTAAAACTTTTAAAGTCACGACTTCGCCGTCGTTAAAAACATTAAGCCGGCTTAAAGAAACAGCCGTGGGTTTTTCGTTTAAAGAACGGAAGCCGCGCGATTTGGGCAGTTGGCGCACCAGTGGCTGGCGGCCGCCTTCAAAGTTGGCCGGCATTTTGCTGTGGCCGGTGCGCTTGGTTTGGCCTTTGTTGCCACGGGTGGAATAAGTGCCTTTACCGCTGCCCAAGCCGCGTCCGACAACCTTGCGGCGGTGGGTGGAAGCGGGGTGTTTATGGAGTTGATGTAATTTAATCATATAGTTTGTAAAATTACTTTCTCATCTGCCTCATGGCTTCTTTGCTTTTCATTTTCCCAAAGGCCGCGAATACCGCTTTAATGTTATTGACTTTATTGTTTGAGCCGAGCATCTTGGAAACCACGTTGCGCACGCCGGCTAAGTCAAAAACCTGGCGCACGGCTCCGCCGGCAATAACACCGGTGCCGGGCCTGGCCGGTTTGAGCATTAATGAGGATGACTTGTACTTCATGTTAATCTCGTGCGGAATAGTGCCGTTAACCAGGGGCACGACTATCATATTCTTTTTGGCTGCGTTAGTAGCTTTGTTGACGCTCTCGGCAAAATCCGCGCCCTTTTTTAGGCCCATACCGACTTTACCTTTATGGTCGCCGATGACCACCAAAGCGCGGAAGCGCATGCGCTTGCCGCCGGCCACCACGCGGGTGACACGCTTGACTTCCACAACTTTTTGGTCGAACTCGCTGCGTTCGCGTTCGTTGTCTTCCCTATTGCTTCTGCGTCTTTTTTCCATATGTGTAAATATATTATAATATATTAACTCCTCGGCTCACTTGTCCCGATAAATCGGGACAGATTCGCCTGCGTCGTTAATTAAAATTTAAGTCCGCCTTCCCGGGCCGCTTCGGCCAGGGCTTTTACGCGGCCATGGTAAGCAAAACCGCCGCGGTCAAATTTAACAGCAGAAATATTTTTAGCCGACGCCTTTTGGGCGATTAACTTGCCGACTGCGGCAGAGATTCCGGTTTTAGAATCCTTAACTTTGACTTCCTTGCTGGAGGCCGTGGCCAAAGTCACGCCTTTGGAATCATCTATCAGCTGGGCGTAAATATGGCGGTTAGCGCGAAAAACAGACAGTCTGGGACGGTCATTTGAGCCCGACACGCGGGAACGAACCCGGGCATGGCGTACGGCGCGCTTGATTAATTTTTGCTTGGTTGCATCCATATATTTAAATTAATTAAATTTATTTGCCGCCTCCGACAACTTTAACCACTTTACCGGCTTTCCTTAACACAACTTCATCAGAATACTTAATGCCCTTGCCCTTGTATGGTTCCGGTTTTTTTAATTCGCGGATTTCCGCGGCAAACTGGCCCACACGCTGCTTATCAGCCCCGGTAATGGTAATAGTATTTTTGTCCACCGCGGCGGTTAAATCTTTAGGCACGTCCACTTCCACCGGATGGGAAAAGCCCAAAGCCATGACCAGCTTATTTGAACCCTGTAAAGCTACTTTAAAACCCACGCCGTTAATTTCCAGTTTCTTTTCAAAGCCTTTGGTCACGCCGTCCACTAAATTCTGGGTAAGGGCGCGGAACAGTCCCCACAAAGCGCGTTCTTTTTTGTTGTCTTCGCGGTCAACCAAAACCCGGGCTTCTTTTTCGGAAATTTCAATTTTAACCTGGGGATGCACGGCCAGGCTTAAACTGCCTTTAGGACCGGTGACAGTCAAAATGTTTTGCTTGAGTTCCATCTTTACGCCGGATGGAATGACGACTGGTTTTTTTCCAACTCTAGACATAAAATATATTCACTGATACACGGATGCCACAGATGACACGGATATTATAGATTCAATTTTTAAATCTGTGTTATCCGTGATATCTGTGTATCTGTGGATTTAATTATTTTACCACACCTGACACACTACTTCTCCCCCAACCCTATCCTTTCTTGCCTGCCTATCTGTCAACAATCCCTTCGGGGTGGAAACTACCGTGACGCCATAACCGCTGTTGGTCCTTGGAATTTTATCCACCGGCAGATAAATGCGCTGGCCCGGCTTGCTGATTCTTTTAATTCCCGCGATGACCGCTTCGCCTTCCGGAGTGTACTTTAAATTAATCCGTAGCATCTTGTGTCCGTCTTCGACAGAATCGCTGACTCCGGCAATAAAGCCTTCCTTGAGCAGGACATTGGCCAGACTGCGCTTAAACTTGGAGTACGGCAAAACCAGATCGCCCTTTTTGGCCAGGGCGGCGTTGCGGATACGGGTTAACATGTCAGCTATCGGATCTGTGTACATATGTTTAAATTAATACGATGGTCAATTTATAATAATTTTATCAAAGATACTTATAATATCTACCAAGACGCTTTATTCACTCCCGGTATCTCCCCTTTACTGGCCAGTTCCCTGAAGCAAATCCTGCACATGTCAAAATCGCGCATATAGGCGGCTTTGCGGCCGCACTTCCAGCAGCGGCGGATGAGCCTGGTGGAAAACTTCGGTTTAATCCTGCTGCGCTTTGCTTTTGCAATTTGTGCTTGGGTAGCCATAATGTTAATTATTTCTTAAACGGGAAACTCATTAATTTTAAAAGTTCTCTGGCCGGCTCGTCCTTGCCCGCGTTGGTGACAATGGAAACCTCCATGCCGAAAATATTGTCCAGGCTTTCAGAAGAAATTTCCGGAAAAACCAGCTGTTCTTTTAAGCCAAGATGGTAGTTGCCGCGGCCGTCAAAACCATTGGCGTTAACGCCCTGGAAGTCGCGCACGCGGGGCAGGGCCACATTAATTAATTTGTCCAAAAAGCTGTACATGCGGTAGCCGCGGAGCGTAACCATCATGCCCACAACCTGATTTTCGCGGATTTTAAAGCCGGCAATGGAGGTACGGGCCTTGGTTTTTACCGGCGCCTGGCCGGTAATCTTCTTTAGCTCTTCGGCGACTTCATCAACTTTTTTCTTGTCTTCCTTAACTTTGCTTAAGCCAATATTAACCACAACCTTCCGGATTTTCGGGATTTGCATGACATTGTTAAAGGCGAACTTCTTTTGTAAAGCCGGGGCGATTTCCTTATTGTATTGTTGCTGTAATCTTTCCATAAAATAATATTCCACTGATACACAGATGTCACAGATGACACTGAAATGATAGATTTAATAATCTGTGATATCAGTGTAATCCGTGTATCTGTGGTTTTAAATTGCTTTACCGCTCTTTTTAGCCACTCTCTGTTTTTTCCCATTCTCCAAAAACTTATATCCTACGCGGCTGGGGCTGCCGGAAGAGGAATCCACCAGCTGGACCTTGCCTACAGGCAGCGGCGAAGGGGCCACAACTTTTTGTCCGGGCTGGCCGGCCTGCTTGCTGCGCTCAAAGTGAGTGTGGAGGTTAATATTTTCCACCACGAGCTTGCCCCAGCTTGGCATAACGGTGAGAACTTTGCCGGTCTTGTTCTTGTCCTTGCCGGACAAAACTTTTACCATATCACCTTTCCTAATTTTCATCTTATTGTTCATACAATTAAATAACTTCCGGGGCTAATGAAATAATCTTTTTGTAACCATCTTCCATGTTGCCAATGGCTTTTTCCCGGACTTCGCGCGGAATGGGGCCAAAAATGCGGGTGCCCTTAGGCTCGCCATTTTCCTTGTTGACCAGTACGCCGGCGTTCTCGTCAAAACGGATGTAGGAACCGTCCCTGCGGCGCATTTCCTTGCGGGTTCTTACGATTACGGCGTAAACTTTGTCGCCTTTCTTTAAAGTGGAATTGGGGGAAACCTGGCGCACGCTGCCGGCCACTATATCGCCCACGCGGGCAAAGCGGTTGCTGTTCTTGCCGTTAACGGAAAAAACGTTGACGACTTTGGCGCCGGTGTTATCCGCAATTTTAATGTAAGATCGTACCTGTAACATAAATTAAAATTAAGCTTTGCTTAAAACTTTAAACTTCTTCTCCCGGCTCATGGGCTTAATAGCTTCAATTATCACCCTATCACCAACCTTATATTCGTTGTTCTCGTCATGGGCCTTATAGCGCTTGGACACGGTATAGCTCTTCTTGTACTTGGGATGGCGCTTTTTATGGTCAACTTTAACCACCACCGTTTTCTGCATCACGTCAGAAACGACAACTCCAACCATATTCTGTTTTTTGCTTGTCTGATCCATAAATTTAGGCGGCTTTTAAAGTAGTTAATAGAGTTTTTACGCGGGCAATATCCTTTTTCAAGGCCTTAAGCTTGTGGGTCTGCTTTTCCTCGCTTTGGCGGATTTTCTGGGCCAAAGCGTGCGCCTGGTCCTGCAGCTCTTCCAAAAACTTTTTGGCTTCAGCCTCGGGCTTGTTTTTTAATTCTTTATACTTCATATATTTAAATTACCCTTGATGCTGTTTAACTAAAAATTTACTTTTGACCGGCAGTTTGTAGCTGGCCAGCCGCATGGCTTCCCTGGCCTGGACTTCGGTGACGCCATCCATCTCAAACAGGATTTTGCCTTTTTTGACCACGGACACAAAGTGGTCCACCGCGCCCTTGCCGCCGCCCATGGGGCTTTCATTGCCGTGCAAAGTCACCGGCTTGTCCGCGAACATGCGAATCCAAATTTTGCCGCCGCGCTGGACGTAGCGGGTCATGGCGCGCCGGGCCGCCTCAATCTGGCGGGCAGTGACCCAGGAGCTTTCCATGGCCTTAAGCGCGAACTGCCCAAAGGCAATTTCCGCGCCGGCCGTGGCCTGGCCCTTGGTGTTGCCGCGGTGCTGTTTGCGGTGCTTTAATTTTTTGGGGATAAACATACAGGGTGGTCTTAAAAAAATTATTTAACTGGCTCGGCAACTTTACTGTCTAGATTTCTGGCTTCAAAAATATCACCTTTATAAATCCAGACTTTAATTCCAACCGTGCCGTAAGTGGTAAAAGCGGTGCTGCGGGCAAAGTCGATGTCGGCGCGCAGGGTATGCAGAGGGATTTTACCGCTGGCCAAATGTTCGGTGCGGGCAATTTCCGCGCCGTTTAAGCGGCCGCCAATGGCGACTTTGGCGCCTTTGGCACCGGCATTCATCATCTGTTCCAGAGTTTGCTTCATCAGCCGGCGGAAGGCCACGCGCTTTTCTATCTGTTCGGCAATGCCGTCGGCAATAACCTGGGCCTGCAAATTGACGTCGCGGACTTCTTCTATATTAACCTTAATATCCTTCTTCATCTTCAGCTTGGCCTTAATCTTTGTCTTCAGGTCCTCAATGCCGGCGCCGCCCTTGCCGATAATTAAACCGGGCTTGGTGGTTTTAACCATTACCGCCAGCGTGCCGTCACCTTTGCGCTCTATGTCCACGCGGACCAGGCCGGCCTTTTTTAAATGCTTTTCCAGGTATTCGCGGATTTGTACGTCTTCCTTAAGCTGCTCTTTATAGTGGCTCTTGGAAAACCACTTGGATCTCCAGGTTTCGGTAATATTGACGCGTAATGAAGTTGGATTAATCTTGTGTCCCATAAATTTATTCGCCGGTCTTGCGGTTAAATAATCTGCGCTTATTCTGGACTTTATTCATCTTGATCTGCTCGTCGGATTTGCCGATTTCACTCTTTTTGCCTAAAACCTTTTCCGGCTTGGTGTTAACGGCTTCTTTGGCATCTATGCTTTGAATTTCAGGCTTGGTTTCGGCGGCTTTGCGCTTTAGGAACGACATCCGGCCGGCAGCCGCTTTGCCTTTTTTGCGCTCTTCCAAAACCACGTTAACATTACAGAGCTTGCGGCGGATAACAAAGGCGCTGCCACGGGCGCGCGGGAAATAGCGCTTCATTACCGCGGCCTGGTCAGTGGTAATAGTTTTAATATATAAATGGTCGGCGGACAGGGAAAAATTATTGGTAGCATTGGCGACCGCGGACTGGAGCAGCTTCATGACCATGGGCGAAGCCTTCTTGTCAGTAAAGGTAAGCTGGGCCAGGGCGTCGTTAACATTCATATTCTTGACGAGGTTAGTGACCAAACGCATTTTGCGCGGTGCAACGTGAAGACCTCTCGCGAAAGCGGTAACAAGGGGTTTAGACTCGGTTGTAGCTGTAACTTTTGCCATAAAAATAATTATTTCTTCTCCGGGGTCGTGGCTGGCGTTAATTTAGCTTTTTCCGCGGCGGCTTTGGCGGCTTCCTGTTCCTTGGCCATTTTGCCGCCATGGCGCTGGAATTTGCGGGTTAAAGCAAATTCGCCCAGCTTGTGCCCGACCATATTTTCGGTCACGAACACGGGCAGGTGGATTTTGCCGTTATGCACCAAAAACGTAAAGCCGACAAATTCCGGCGGAATGGCGCAGGCGCGCGACCAGGTTTTAATCTGGGTCTGCCCCGCCTTGCCGTTCTGGACTTTCTTCAGCACTCTGGGATCTACATATGGTCCTTTTTTAGATGATCTGGACATATCGTTATATTATTTGCTTCTGCGTTTTATAATTAAACGGTTGCTGTACTTTTTCTTGGAACGGGTCTTAACTCCCAGCGCGTGTTTGCCCCAAGGAGTTTTGGGATACTTCATACCAATTGGGTTATGGCCTTCGCCTCCGCCGTGCGGATGGTCCACCGGGTTCATAACTTTTCCGCGGACTGTGGGGCGCCAGCCCATTAAACGTTTGCGGCCGGCTTTGCCAATGCGCACATTCATCCAGTCACTGTTAGCCAGCTGGCCAATGGTGGCCAAAGCCGCTTCTTTGACGCGGCGGATTTCGCCGCTGGGCATCTTTAACATACCATAACCGGCTTCCGTATTCTGTAGTGTAGCATAACTGCCGGCGCTGCGGGCAATCTTGCCGCCGTGGCCCGGGATCATTTCTATGTCGTGGATAATGGAACCCACCGGAATGTTCTTAATGCTCAAACGGTTACCCGGCAGGATTTCCGCGGTGTCGGAATATAAAATTTTCTGGCCGACTTTGACGTTCTGCGGGGTCAGCATGTAGCGCTTGTCGCCGTCTTTGTAAGCTAAAAGTGAGATAAAGGCGCTGCGGGTAGGATCATATTCAATGCTTTTAACAACGGCCGGCACGTCTTTTTTGTCCTGGCGGGAAAAATCCACAATGCGGATAATTTTGCGGGAGCCGCCGCCGCGGTGGCGGACAGTAATTTTACCGCTATTGTTGCGGCCTGCCCGGTTGCTGCCGGACAAAATTAAAAACTTAGGGGACTTTTTGTCCTTGCGCAAAACGGAATAGTCGGTCACGCTGGTGCCCTTGCGCCTTCCCGCGGTGGTTGGTTTGTAAATCTTTACGGCCATAAATTATTCTATCTTCTGCCCTTGCTTTAGGGTTACAATAGCTTTTTTAAAATCACTGGTTGTGCCGCTGGTCTTGCCATAACGGCGATCCTTGCCCTGGTTATTAACAATATTAACCTGGGTGACCTTAACCTGGTATTGCTGCTCCACGGCGTGCTTAACGGAAATCTTATTGGCGCTTTTTGCCACGTCAAAAATATACTTGCCGCCGGCCTGTGACTGCGTGGCCTTCTCGGAAATTCTCATCTTCTTAATTATGCTTTGGTCAAATTTCGCCATAAACTATTTTTTAACCGCCTGTTTTAAATAAATCTTTTCTATAACCGGCAAACTATCTTTTAAAATTACCACACTGTCGGCTTTCATTACATCCAAAATATTCAGGCTGCTGGCCAAAGAAGCGGTTACGGACGGGATATTGCGGGATGCCCTCATTAAATTGTCACTGGCCTTGGGCATCAAAAACAACTGCTTTTTGCCAAAATCCTTCACTTCCTTTTGCAAAGCCTTCATTACGGCCACAAAATCTTTGGTCTTAGGCGCGGCCAGTTCAATTTGGTCGATAACAATAAACTGGTTATTTTTGACCTTATCGGACAGGGACATAAACAAAGCCTTGGTCTTGGCCTTCTTGTTTATCTTCAGCTCCCAGTTCTGGTTGGAACGCGGACCAAAAGTTATGCCGCCGTGGCGCCAAATTGGGCTGCGGATGCTGCCCACGCGGGCGCGACCGGTGCCTTTTTGCTTCCAGGGCTTTTTGCCGCCGCCGGAAACTTCGCCGCGGGTTTTGGTGTGGGAGCTGCCCTGGCGGGCATTGTTTTGCTGCACGCGCACGGCCTCGGCCAATAAGTGCATGGAGGGCTTGACGTCAAAAATTTTGGCGTTGAGTTCAACGTCTCCAATAATTTCACCCTTCTGGTTGTATAAGCTTGTCTTCATAATATATATCACTGATACACTGATTCCACAGATGGCACGGATAGTATAGATTTAATCTTTAAATCTGTGTTATCCGTGAAATCTGTGTATCTGTGGTTACTTTTTCTTCTTTTCTTCCTTAACCGCTTCGGCCTTAAACAAAGGCTTAACTTTACCGGTGGAAATAACTTTAATAATGCCATTCCTGGTTCCCGGTATAGCGCCTTTTAAAGTCAGTAAATTCTTAATAGCATCAACTTCTACTACCTGTAAATTTTTAACCGTTACGCCCTCCACGCCCATGTGGCCGGCCATGCGCATACCTTTTCTGACGTGCTGGGGAAAACGTTGACCAATGGAACCGACACTGCGGGGCTTGTTGTGGCCGTGAGACATAGGAAATCCGTGAAAACCGTGGCGCTTCATGGCCCCGGCAAAACCGCGGCCCTTGCTGATGCCAATAACATTAACCATTTCGCCAACCTGGAAAGTGGAGATGTCTAATTTCTGGCCGCGCTGGTAAGCCGACGTCTCGGGGACGCGGAATTCAGTCAAAACAGAAAAAGCACCTAATTCCTTTGTGTGTCCCGCAATGGATTTAGATACCTTTTTTCTTTTGCCAGTGCCAACCTGCACGGCGCTGTATTTGTCTTTGCCTTCTGTGGATTTAATTTGGGTCACGGTCATTGGCTGGCCGTGGACCACGGTAACCGGAATAACCTCACCGTTTTCAGTGAAGTACTGGGACATATTCAGTTTTTTACCAATCAGGAAATTCATAAAAAAATACGGGTGGTTTACCCGCATCAAAAAAATCAATGGGAGTAAACTGTTGTCTTCCGGTTAAGGCTGTTAACCTTGGGCCAAAAAGAACTAATTTACCTAAACTAACTCATTTTAATTTCCACATCCACCCCGGCCGGTAGGTTTAAATTGGTCAGAGCGTCTATGGTCTTGGGAGTGGCTTGCAAAATATCAATCAACCTCTTGTGGACCCGCATTTCAAACTGTTCACGGCTGTCTTTATGCACAAAAGTGCTGCGGAGCACGGTGTACTTGCTGTGCTCTGTGGGTAACGGTATTGGTCCGGAAATAGCAGCGCCGGTTCTCTTGGCCGTATCTACAATTTGCTTAGAGCTTTGGTCAATCAATTTATGATCATAAGCCCTTATTTTTATGCGGATTCTTGGCTGTTGCTCTGCTTTATCCGTGTCCTTGGCCATTGTTGTTAAATTGCCGAAAAGGTCAATTGGTTAGTTGATTTAAACAGGCTTACTGCTATAACAGTAGCCGCTTGCAATATCTTATACTATATTGAAAAATCTGTCAAATGCCAAAAAAACAGCCAAATGACAGGTTTTTATGCTGCAGATTTAGTGACAACGGCTTTAAATAAGCAAGTTTTTTATGACTCCAGAACCTCTTTTACAGCTTTATAAGCATCAGACCTTTCAGCAACCATGAGTATGGCCTGTTTATGTTTTTCAATAAGCCTAAAATTAACATTTTCGTCGGCTTCTTCGTCTTTATGGTATTTGGCTAACCAATCAATATGGGTTTCGGTATGCCTCTGCCTGCGGAGAATTTCCTTAATATTATCAGGTACATCAACCATGTCTACCGCCAAATTACTCACTAAAATAGCAGTATTGTCTGCTTTTATATTCAAATCATTTAACTGGTCTTTAACTTTTTTCATACTTGAAGTTAGGCTGGATACCTTTCCATCAATAATATCAACCTTACCTTCCAGCTTATCTAGTATCGTATGAACAGGGCCCAATTCTTTTTTAAATTGGATTTCGAGTTCGGTTTGCAGTATTTCCTTAAATTCTTTTTTTGTGGTTTCGTCCATATATTTTTTGGGTCTTGTTATTTGATTATATATCCAAAAAATATTCTGTCAAAATTTTAATTTTATTGGCAAATCCCGGGTTATAAAAAACTTATCCACCAAAAAACAAAAACTCCCATTTAAGGGAGTCTCTGTTGATAAGTGGATATCTTTTTTACTTCAAAAGCTCTTTAATCATAAAATTTGCATTATAGATTTTCCTGCCAAATATTCAGCCAACATTTGTTTAAATCTGTCATATCGCCATTTTTGTACCTTTGGGTATCGCTGCATTCTGGTAACTGACCAAATTGTTTTACCTAAAATAAAATCTTCTGTAAAATCTGATAACTTTGGCAAACCTGCTTGAAGATAAATTTTATCCATTGAGGCAAAGTATTGCTTTATCTGCTCCTGGGTAAATTCATATCTCCGTTTGCTTTCATAGTCGCCAGTTTTTGGGAAATTGTAAGTATGGTAAATATTGTTAACCATATCATAACCGGCTGGCGAATTGTGAATACTGCCAAAATCAATAACGCCGCCCTCAAAAAGATTGTAGGCGTTAAAATCACCATGGGTTAAAACCGTAGGGAGACCGGCTGTTCGCACCTTGATTTTTTCAAACGCTGCCAGAATGTCAGCTTTAATTTCCGGAAGTTCTTCTAAAACATAATCCATGTGTATGCCTAAATAAAAACTTTCATCGTCCCTGTCCGTTGAGGCGGTCTTAAGCTGGGCTTGTGCAAATTGTTCCGAAAGGTTTAATAAACTGGAAAAATGTTCGTCTGAAATTCTGTTTTCCTTTATGCAGTCTTTCCAAAAAACATCGCCCAACAGGTCATCCCCAAAAGACTGCTCGGTATAATAAAATTTTTCATCCTGTTCGCCCTCGGATAAAATGGCCGGAACTGGAAAACCGTAACCTAATAATTTTTTGTGTAAGTTCAGTTCAGGAGCTATAAGATCTTTTGGGCCAATGCGTAAAAATTCCCCGTTACCTTGATAAATTGACACGGGTGTATACTCCCTTGTTTTTACATGCTCATATACTTTGCCGCCTATTGTAATTTGGGATATGTTTTGTTCTCTCATCTCAATTTTTTTACTCATAAAAATTTTGTAAATTCTGAACGTATTATATCATTTAAATACAAAAAATCCCAGGCGTTAACCCAGGATTTCTTGTATCTCTAAAAGATTTTACTTCAAAATTTTGTTCACATTTCCGGCGCCCACTGTCTTGCCGCCTTCGCGGATGGCGAACTTGCCTTTTTCTTCCAAGGCCACCGGAGTAATTAATTTGATGGTTAACTTAACAGTGTCGCCAGGCATAACCATTTCCTGGCCTTCCGGCAAAATAACTTCACCGGTCACATCTGTGGTGCGGATGTAGAATTGCGGTTTGTAACCCTTAAAGAACGGGGTGTGGCGGCCGCCTTCTTCCTTGGTCAAAATATAGACCTCGGCTTCAAAGTCGGTGTGCGGGGTAATGGAACCCGGTTTGGCCAAAACCTGGCCGCGTTCCACTTCGTCCTTTTTGGTGCCGCGGAGTAAAACTCCGGCGTTGTCACCGGCCATGCCGGAGTCCAACTGTTTGTTGAACATTTCAATACCGGTGACAACCGTTTTTTGGGTGGGTTTAATACCGACAATTTCCACTTCTTCATTAATCTTAATCTGGCCACGTTCAATCCTGCCGGTCACAACCGTACCGCGCCCTTCAATGGAGAAAATGTCTTCAATCGGCATCAGGAACGGCAAGTCGGTTTGGCGGACCGGGTCGGGAATAAAGGTGTCCAAAGCATCTGTCAGCTTCAGGATAGATGGTTCACCCAATTCAGAGGTGTCGCCTTCCAAAGCTTTCAAGGCGCTGCCGCGGATAATCGGCGTGTCTTTTCCCGGATAACCGTATTTGGTCAACAGGTCGCGAATTTCTTCCTCAACCAAGTCCAAAAGTTCGGCGTCCTGGACCATATCACACTTGTTCATGTAGACAATAATATACTTAACGCCTACCTGGCTGGCCAACAAAATGTGCTCGCGGGTCTGGGGCATGGGGCCGTCTACGGCGCTAACCACGAGAATGGCTCCGTCCATTTGGGCGGCACCGGTAATCATGTTCTTAATGTAGTCGGCGTGTCCCGGACAGTCCACGTGCGCGTAGTGGCGCTTGTCGGTTTCGTATTCCGCGTGGGAAGTGTTGATGGTAATGCCGCGGGCTTTTTCTTCCGGGGCATTATCTATACTGTCGTAGGCGCGGGCCTTGTTGATACTGCTTGGCTTTAACTTAGCCAAAACCGTAGTAATCGCCGCGGTTAAAGTGGTTTTGCCGTGGTCAACGTGACCAATGGTTCCCACATTAACATGGGTTTTGCTGCGGTCAAATTTCTCTGCCATTTGTTTAGGTCTTTCCCGTCCCGATACAATCGGGACGATTGCTTGCCCGAGACCCCCTCATCACTAATGCTTATCGATAAGGCATCAGTGCCGAGGGTATCTCTTTTTTCCTTGCGGAATCCAGGGCAATTAGTTAATTAGTTAGCTTGTTAGCTAAGATATATTTTAGGGATATTTAGGATAATTGTCAAACAGTAAAAATATAAGACCCCTATCTTCTATACATTTTGGTCTTTTAAAGGCTTGCTAAGCTCCTGCAATTTTTGGTTAGCTTTATCTTTAGACATATTAGCCATTCCTTGGTCTTCAATAATTGCCGGATTGATTGCTTTAAGGGTTTGTAAAAAGCTTGGATAATCTACTACATTTGCGCCAATTTCATAAATTTGACCGTCATTAGCTTTAATTAAATACCCCCACTGTTTAACAAAAAGTTCTGGTATATGAACGCGCCCCAACGGGACCGTTCCCATATTCCCAACAATATACCTTAAAGCAATTGCCTGTATTTGCAATACTGAGACTTTTACCAAATTGCTTGGCGAATTTTGAATAAACAAATCTGTTCCTGTTATCGACAACTTCATTACTTTATTTTGAACAACCGGGATTAACCAGGAAACTATTAAGGTAATAAGGCCAATTATAATAAAGAGGATTGAGTAATTGGCATAAGCCTTTTGGCCGGTAAAAATCAAAAATAATCCGGCGATCAAAAAAAGTAATCCTAGAATTATTTTTTTACCGCTTGTTCTATTTCCGTCTTTGCCCAAGGCAAAAATTTTGTCCATAAAATTTATTAATTATATATTTACCATTTATTTATTTGATTTCAGATAATCTTCCAATTTTTCTTTCACTATCGGCACATCGCGGCTGGCTGTATCCCAGACCTGGGTTAAGTCCAAACCAAAATATTCATGGACGGCAAAATCGCGGAAACCGGACATAAGTTTCCACGGAAGATCTATTTGCAACTTTAATTCTTCAGGAAGTTTCTTGGACAGTTCCCCAATAACAACCAATTGCATTATGACAGCGCTTTGGGTTTTAGAATCGGTTAAAAATTCCGGTAAACCAAACTCTTTTAAATAATCGGAGACTTTTCCTGTGGCCTGAAGCAATAAATCCAATGTTACGTCATGCTCCTTCATAAATGGTGATTAAATCGTTTTTAATCTTATTTCTCAATTTATCATTTACCGCCGGTTCGGAAATTACATCCACTTTTTTATTTAAAGCCTTTTCCAAATCCTGTTTCAGACCCACAAAGCTCCAAATACCGAATTCCAACTTACCTGTTTTTACTACCAAATCAACATCGCTATTAGGCCCAGCCTCTCCCCTGGCCACACTGCCAAAAACGGCCGCGTGTTTAATACCATACAGCTTCAAAATTGGGGTGATTATTCTTTTAACGTCTTCCATGCTCATATGGATACATTATAACACAAAAAACAAGACCTAATTCGTAAACCGAAAGGAATTGATAACTATATTTAATTGCTGCCAAACCGCGTTTTGGTCAAACTCCGGCCGCGGCGGGCTGTAAACACCGGGGTCGGTACTGTGGATGGTTCCGTTAACCTCCAGGCACATGTTGTCGTACCAGGTACGGTTATAATGGGTATTGTAAAAATTGCCAGCGCCGGCATCGCTGCCAATGGCAGTAATAAAGGTCACGCCGTTAATAGTTTGGCTGGGACCCGGTGCGCCGCCATCAATTTCGTTGGGATCAAACACGGCGCAGGCCGCGGCTGTTTTGATGTCCGGCAAAAATTTTACCGAAACCGCGGCGGAATCAAAATTGGTATTGGTGTAAGGCGTTTTATCCAGGACAAAACATGAATCTGCAGCCCGGTCGCAGGCGCTGCCATCTATTGCGCCAAAATTATAAGCAACAATTTGCGGCTGGGTAAACAGGGTAAAATCACTGGAATATAAAACTTTATAATTATACTGGCTGTTGTTATAAACGCTTAAAGTCAGCGGCGTGCCGGTGGAAATTGGGGTGGTGGTTGGGACGCCAACCGTTAACGGCGTGGAAGATGCCGGTAAATCTGAATTATCCAAATTATGTTTGGTGCCAAAAAGCGCGTAAACCGCGTAGGCTAAAATAATCAAGATTACCAATCCGCCAATTAAAGATAGAAAAGTTTTTGTCTTCATTATATGTAGTTTTAATGTTTAAAGATCTTCAATATCAAGCTTAGGCCCTTCAAAATCAAACGATGGGTCTATAACTTCTTCGCGCATGTCAACTTTGGCGGTTGGGCCTACAACGGCAGGCGCTGGCACCACCTGCGCTTCCTGCATGCGGGCACGCAAAATTTCCTGGTTGATTTCTTCCAAGTCTTCGGCTTCCCGCTTAATCTTGCCCAACAATAATTTTTGGTATTCTTCTATGTTTAATATGACGAGTTTGGGCTCGCCGCTTTCATCCATTACAAAAAACTTGCTGCCGTCGACTTTAGCTAAATTAAAAATGTCCTGTAAATTTGCCATAAAATATCCATTAATTAATATCATTATAAACCTTTTAAAGGGTATGGACAAATGGAAGTATTTTACAATGGAAGATGATACTGGAGTAGCCCCCTGTTTCCAACGGAAAAGATACTGAAATCCAGCTTTCTGGATGTCCGTAGCCTGCCCCTTGCCAACAAAAGGATGAGTCGCCACACTGGGAGTTATGACAATCACAATGAACGACTCACCCGTTTGCAGCATAATGGAAATGGAGGATTTTTTAAAGGGTGCCAACCAAGTTACCCTGTTGGCCCAGGACAGGACTGAAATTTACGACTGGATGGCCAAAAAGATTAACCAGGTCAAATATTTTAAACTTAAGCGGAGGGAGAAAGGAGTTGCCATTAAGTACCTGGCCAAAATGACTGGCTATTCAGAAATCCAAACCAAGCGGTTGATTAAAAAGAAAAAGGACAAAGGCTGTTTAAAAATATCTTCCGACTGGGGAAAGAAAAATACTTTCCAAAAAGTCTACACCGAAGCCGACATTGAAGCTTTGGTGGAAACGGATAACCTCCACCATATGTCCACCGGCCAGGCCCTGCAACAAATATTTAAAAGAATGTTTAATTTGTTTGGGGACGAAAAGTTTGTCCGTCTGCAAAACATTTCCCTGGGACATATTTACAACCTCCGCGTAACCGAAAGGTACAAAACAAGAGCCCTGCATTACACCAAGACCGATCC
Organism: Candidatus Doudnabacteria bacterium; assembly: GCA_903908535.1. GTDB lineage: Bacteria > Patescibacteriota > Doudnabacteria > UBA920 > UBA920 > CAIVSE01. The sequence goes on along the minus strand of CAIVSE010000042.1, from coordinate 4,397 downwards.
TGTCATAGTCCCCATCGGGGAACGAAAGAAACCCCAGCCTTACGGCAAACCCGGCTTTTTACGGGTAGATAGCGTGCATCAGGGGGATTTGGACAAACAAAAGGGCGTATACCATATTACCCTGGTGGACGAAGTCTTGCAGTGGCAGGTTGAAGTCTGCGTTAAGGGCATAAGTCACCACTTCCTGCTGCCAGCGCTTAGAGCCGCGTTAGCCGAATTCCCATTTAAGATTGAAAACTTCCATTCCGACAACGGCAGCGAATACATTAACCAAAGAGTTTCTAAATTGTTAAATGAGCTAGTTATTAACCAAACTAAATCAAGAAGTCGCCATTGTAATGACAACGCTCTGGCCGAAACTAAAAACAAGATTGTCCGCAAGTGGATTGGCTACATTCACATCCCCAAAAAGTACGCTCCGGCCATCAACAAATTCTACCAGACATATTTTAACCCTTACCTGAATTTCCACCGGCAGTGCGCTTATCCAACCGTCTACACAGACGACAAAGGCAAGCAAAGGAAAAAATACGAGACCTATATGACTCCTTACGAAAAATTAAAGACTTTGGAAAATTGGACGCAATATTTGGCTCCAGGACGGACGGAAAAAGAACTGGAGGATATTTCCCTCGCTTACAGTGACAACAAATTTGCCAAACTAATGAATGAGGCTAAGAAACAAATCTGGAAAACATTTAAACATCATTAATCCTTAAAAACTCAAATTTTGGCGACCCTAAGTTCAGTATCATCTCTTGACTGGAAAAAGCTGGAAAGATTGATGATATTCTACGGTTCAAAGGGAGGTAGCATGAAAGTAAAAACCGTCGGCCTGTTTCTAATCATGGTTGGCTTGGTCTTGATAGTCTTGGCTTTTAAGATCGGGCAGACCGGACAAGTCACCAAGACAACCGGTCTGATCTTTGGGGTCATTGGAATCCCCTGGGTCATCGGCTGTGGGTTCTTTATTACCAGGAGGGTCAAAACCCAGGCGGAAGACTCGGAGCGACGAGATTATGACCAGTAATAAGTTCACCAAAATCCCCGCTCGCCTTACGGCCGGCGGGGATGTTTTAATGTGAACTATTGATGCACAATGGTTCCCATTGTTCATTTACATGCCCTTACGGACATTGATGCCCTGGCGGCTCTCTATAATTTTTTCCGCAACGTTGCGGGGCACTTCGGAATAATGGTCAAATTCCATAGTGTAGGAAGCCTGGCCCTGGGTCATAGACCGCAAGGTCGTGGCATAGCCGAACATTTCGCTAAGCGGCACATGGGCATCTATAATTTTCAGGTGCAAACGGTCGGTCATTTCATTAATCTGCGCGCGTTTGCTGTTTAAGTCGCCAATAACGTCGCCCATATTAACTTCCGGCGTGGTCACCTCCACCTTCATAATCGGTTCAAGGATAATCGGCTGGGCGCGCTTAACCACTTCCTGCAGTCCCTTGGACGCGGCAATTTTAAATGCCATTTCCGAAGAGTCAACTTCGTGGTAAGAGCCGTCGTAAACCGCAATTTTAAAGTCCACCAAAGGATAGCCGGCAATCACGCCGTTGGCCGCACTTTCCTGAATACCCTTGTCTATAGGTTTGATATATTCTTTAGGAATAGCACCGCCGACAATTTCATCCAAAAATTCATAACCCTTGCCGCGTTCCTGCGGTTCAATGCGCAAATAAACATGGCCATACTGCCCCTTACCGCCGCTCTGGCGGATGTATTTGCTTTCAGCCGTCGCCGTAGCCTTGATAGTTTCTTTATACGCGACTTCCGGCTTGCCGACATTGGCTTCCACTTTAAACTCGCGCTTCATACGGTCAACGATAATTTCCAAATGCAATTCGCCCATACCGGAAATAATGGTTTGCTGGGTTTCTTCATCGCTGCGAATACGGAAGGTCGGGTCTTCTTCACCGAGTTTAGAAAGCGCAATGCCCATTTTTTCCTGGTCAGCTTTGGTTTTGGGCTCAATGGACATGGAAATAACCGGTTCGGCAAACTTAATGGTTTCCAAATGGATTGGGTGATCAACGTCGCACAAAGTGTCACCGGTAAAGGTATCTTTGGGGCCCACCAGGGCGCAGATGTCTCCGGTAAAAACCTCTTTAACTTCATCGCGGTCATTGGCGCGCATCCGTACAATGCGTCCCACGCGTTCTTTATTGCCGGTACGGGCATTTAAAACGTACGAGCCGGCTTCCAAATGTCCGGCGTAAACGCGGAAGAAACATAATCTGCCCACGAACGGATCTGTGGCAATTTTAAAAGCTAAAGCGGTAAAAGGTTCACTGTCTTCCGGTTTGCGTTCAATGGGCTGGTTGGTTTTTAAGTCTGTGCCCTTAACACTGCCGCGGTCAAGAGGCGAAGGCAGAAAATTGGTCACGGCGTCGAGTATCGTTTGCACAATAATGCCGCGGCCGTCGCCACCCAGCACCGGAAAGAACTGGCCGCCCTGCACGGCTTTGCGAATGGCCAATAAAAATTCTTTTTCAGTCAACTCCTGGCCGCCCAAATATTTTTCCATTAAGGCATCGTCGAACTCCACAACTTTTTCCAGCAGGTTGTGGCGGAACTCTTTGGCTTTTTCCAGCATGTCCGCCGGGACTTCGCCCACGGTAAATTCTTTGTCAGTAAAATCTTTGTAGCTGTAAGCCTTCATGTTTATCAAATCCACCACGCCGTTAATTTCTTTTTCAAATCCTATTGGAAGTTGAATGGGAAAAGCATTGGGAGAAAGTCTTTTATGTATGCTGTCTAAAGACTTGTAAAAATCGCCGCCGGTCTGGTTAATTTTGTTGATAAAGCACATGCGGGGCACGTGGTATTTGTCAGCCTGGCGCCAAACGGTTTCACTTTGCGGCTCCACGCCCATCTTCCCGTCAAACACCACAACCGCGCCATCCAGCACGCGCAAAGAACGCTCTACTTCCACGGTAAAGTCCACGTGGCCCGGGGTATCTATGATGTTGATTTTGTGCTTAACACCGTCGGCCAGTTTAATAAATTTTGGTTCCCAATAACAGGTCACGGCCGCCGCGGTAATGGTAATGCCGCGCTCACGTTCCTGCTCCATCCAGTCGGTGGTGGTTTCGCCTTCGTGCACCGCGCCAATTTTGTGGGTTAAGCCGGTATTAAATAAAATACCTTCCGTAACCGTAGTCTTGCCGGCGTCAATGTGGGCAATAATGCCAATGTTCCTGGTATGGTCAATTGAATATTCTCTGGGCATAATTTGATTTAAAATTTATGATTTAGGATTTAACAATTAGCGGCGATTGAATCTTCCAAAATGCGCGAAGGCCTTATTGGCTTCGGCCATGCGGTGGACGTCTTCACGCTTCTTAATAGCGGCGCCGGTTTTGTTATAAGCATCCATAATTTCGCCGGCCAGCTTCTGGCTCATAGGCGCGCCCTTTTTGGCGTTAGCCGCGGCCAGCAGCCAGCGCATACCCAAAGTGGTCTTGCGGGGTTCCTGGACTTCCATGGGCACCTGGTAGTTACTGCCGCCAATCCTGCGGCCCTTAATTTCCATTATGGGGCAGACATTCTTTAAGGCAATATCAAATACAGCGCGGCCATCTAACTTTTTTTCGGGGGCCTGCTTACCGTCTTTATCTACAACAGTGGCCGCTGGCGCTTCTGACATTTTTTGGGTGACAATGTCCAGGGCATCGTAAAAAATCTTGCGGGCCACGTTCTTTTTACCGCGTTCCATTATATAATTGATGAATTTGGCATACTTTACACTGCCGTACTTGGGGTCCGGCAACGGGGTGTGTTTATCGTATGATCGTGATTTTCTAGGCATAAAGTTATCTCACTGTGATACGCGGATGTCGCTGATATCGCCGACCTTAGCATCTCTGCGCTGTCCGCGTTATACGCGTATCCGCGAAAAAATTATTTTTTCTTGGCTCCGTACTTGCTACGGCTGCCTTTTCTCCCGTCGACTCCGAGAGTATCTAACTTCCCGCGGACAATGTGGTAGCGCACGCCCGGCAAATCCTTAACGCGGCCGCCGCGGATCATGACCACGCTGTGTTCCTGTAAATTGTGGCCAATGCCCGGAATATAGGCAATGACTTCCATACCGTTGGTCAGTTTAACCTTAGCCACCTTGCGCAAAGCCGAATTCGGCTTTTTCGGGGTGGTGGTGTAAACCTTTAAACACACGCCGCGCATAAACGGCGCCCCGGTTTTTATAAACAGGGTCTTGTTTTTAATTAGGTTGACGCGGCGGAGCAAAGCCGGCGACTTGGACTTTTTCGTCAGCGGTTTGCGTCCCTTCCGGACCAGCTGGTTGATTGTGGGCATTTTTATTCTCCACTGATACACAGATGACACAGATTTCACAGAAATCTGAAGTAGTTTCAGTGCAATCTGTT
>CAIVSE010000041.1 GCA_903908535.1 Candidatus Doudnabacteria bacterium | reverse complement strand
TTCCGCGATGATAAAATGATAGTATGATAAAATGATAAAATGTTTAATTACTGCTCCAACTAATCTGCTGGTAGCCCGACGACGACAGCGGAAAACTGGGGGGCGGACCGTAAAGCAGATTGCTGTCATAGTTGGTAAAGGTGTTTATGTAGCCGGAGTCCACCGGGACGTCCCAACTCCAGGTCCAGGTCAGGTTACTGGCAATGGATCCGTAAATAGTAATAGAATTTTTGGTGTTTCCGGGATAATACCAGCGCTGGTCGGCGCCGTTTTGGGCAATCAATGCCCCGTCAACCTCCAGGTCATTGGGCGAAAGATAGCTGATCAAAATATTCTGCTGGCTCATCAGCCCCAAAACATTGGTGCCGTCTTTGGCCGCGTAAACAATATTATTGGGTATGATTATATTGGGGGCGGTGCCGGAATTATAAGGCAAAACCGCGGCCGCCACCGTCACTTTGCCTTTTACGGTGCCCTCCACCCAGACGTTGTCTTCCACATAAATAATTCCGTTTGGGGGAATGGCTTTATTGTACAGCAAGGTGCGATTTTGGTAATCCAGGCTGGTATTGTGCCAGGCAAAATTGGTATCCTCCCCGGAAGGCTCCCCGGCCGCCAGGGAAGTCACCGTGTAAAAATCAATGGTGCCGTCATTTTTAAACACCAAAGAATAACCCTGGGCGTTGGATGGCGCCAAATAAACGCCCGCGCTTTGGGCGCTGGTTTTTAAGGTGGCAAAGTTGGCGGTTATGGCCGAAAAGTCCTGGTTGGGCACGGGATATTGCCAAAAATTTTGGGTAGACTGCGGCGCCGCGCCCCAAATGCCGTTCTCAAGAGCCGGACAAGGCGAGCCCTGCCAGTCGTCGCAGGTGTAAGTATTTTTAGCCGACATAATCGGCGCATTGCCCGTGCCGTCAAACTTAACACCGCCGTTGCTAAAAAACTGTCCACTGACATTTTCCGTATCTCCTATCCAAATATCGCCGTTGGCCAAAAAAGCGTATTGAGCCAAAGACGGCACGCCGTAGCGCACGGTCACCAAACGGTCGGTAAGGGGAGCGGAGGAAATATAGCCGTCGGATTTTATGGTCACGATGGTGGAGCCCACCGCCGGCGGGGTAATTGTTAAAGCGAATTTCCCAATAATCTGCCCGGTCGCGGAATCCACATAAGTATGGACGTAAGGACCGGGGGTAGTGCTGGTGTTGCCGTCCCAAAAATCGTTCGGGAAATAAGCCAGATGCCACTGGTAATAATTAACGCCGGCCTCGGCAATCTGGAAAGCCTGTTCGCTCGTAACGGTGCTCCTGGTCACGCGCAACTCCATGGTCGCGTAGCCCAAAAGACCCAGCATAACCAGGCTAAAAATAAACATCGTTACCGCCAGGTAAATAAGTATAGTGCCTTGCTGCCCGGCCGAAAGAAATATTTTGCTTTGATTTTTAATCATTGCGGTAAAATTCATCACTTCCGCCGAAGGCGGACCCGCCTCTGGCGGGCATAATTCATCATTCATAATTCCAACTACCTACTGTCCCAAATTCGTTTTTAAATTGCGCATGGCCGCGCCGGCGGTAACCGTATAGGTATTGGTATTTTTTACCCCGGCTTTATCGTAAATTTGCAAGCTTACTTTGACAAACTTGACCAAGGTAACGTTGACCGGCTGGGCAAGAGAGCTTTGGGTAGACGAACCGATG
>CAIVSE010000040.1 GCA_903908535.1 Candidatus Doudnabacteria bacterium | reverse complement strand
CTTAGAGAGGGCGCCCCTGTTGCAACAGGGGCGCCCTCTGAAGCTCCTTTGTTTCTGCTAACGGCGGAGGTATCTTCAATTTACAAACAAGGCGACAAAGTTCGCCGCGTGCATAATATGATTTTGGCGCCGAACTTTGCGGCGGTTGATAAAATTATCGCGGGCCTGGAAAAGCGCGGCGCCAACTTAAAAGCCGACGGCCGGCCTATAATGGGCATCCATTGCGACGACCTGGTTAAGATAGTTAAAGCAGCATCGGAACAAGCGGAAATCATTCCGGCCCACGCCTGGACGCCGCATTTTGGGCTGTTTGGTTCGCTGTCGGGCTTTGACAGCATAGAAGAAGCCTTTGGCGACCAATCTAAATACATTTTTGCCATAGAAACCGGCTTGTCCTCAGATCCTAAAATGAACCGGCAAATTTCCAAGCTGGATAACATCAGTTTGGTTTCCAACTCCGACGCACACTCCTTAAGAAAAATCGGCCGGGAAGCTAACGTGTTTGAGGTTAAGCCAAATAAGCTTAGTTACGCCGAAATTATAAGGATTATAAAAGCTAAAAACCCCAAGGAATTTTTATACACCATAGAGTTCTTTCCGGAAGAGGGAAAATACCATTTGGACGGCCACCGCGACTGCAAATTTTCCTGCGATCCGGTTAAAACCAAGAAGCTGAAAGGCATCTGTCCGGTCTGCGGGAAAAAACTTTTAGTGGGAGTATTAAATAGGGTGGACGCGCTGGCCGATAGGGATTGGGGATCTGTGCCTCCGCAATCCATCCCATTCAAAAACGTCATCCCGCTGGAAGAAGTCATTGCGGAAACTTTTGGCGTCGGCACCGCCAGCAAAAAAGTTTTGGAGATGTATGAAAAAATGGTAGCAAAGGAAACCGAATTTAATATCCTAATAGACTTGCCGGAAGACAAAATCGCGGCAATCAGCACGCCAGCAATCGCCCAGGCAATAATTCGCGTTCGCGAAGGTAATGTCCGCGTAGAAGGCGGCTACGACGGAGTATTCGGCAAAATCCACATTTTTGGCGAAGCGGAAAAAGAAAAGATCTTGAAGAAACCAAAACAATTGGGATTATTTTAGGAAAAGGCTCCTGGCCCCTTTATTCGCGACGTAGGCGAGCCGAGGAGATTTACCTTTATTTCCGATACAGTATTAAATAATCGCTGACATTGGCTTCGGTTGGGCCGGTGAAGATGAGTTCATGGCCGGTTTTTTCGAATAGGGAGTAGCCGTCGAAGTTTTCCAAATAATCTGTAATCTGGATTTTATTGTGCGCGGCTTCCTTGGTTTGCGCGTCCACTATAGCGCCAGCGCAGTCACTGTTATCCAGGCCGTCGGAATCCATGGCCAAAAAAGTATCCTGGTGGGTCAGGTGCAGGAGCGCGAAAGTGGCCAGGTAAGTATTGCGCCCGCCCCGCCCGCCGGATTTAGTCACGGTTAATTTAATTTCGCTGCCGCCTAAAACAATTGTGCCCGGCTGGGCCGCGTCCAGCATTTTTTGCATCGTGGCATGCGGCGGGTCGTAAAGTTCCGCCGAGACAATCACGGCTTTGTGCCCTAAATTTTCCGCAGTTTTTTTCATGGCGTCCAGGGCGGTGACATTGGACACCAAAGTTATGTTGTGGATGTGTTCAAAATATTTATCTTCCTTTGGAGTTTCATTTAATATAAAGTCGCCCAGTTGATATTTGTTGATAATAGCCTGCGCGTCCGCTACGGTTGAGTCGTCCTTAAAAGTCGGGCCGCTGCTCACAAAGTTGTCGTGGCCGCCGGCGACATCGGAAAATATCAGGCCAATTACCGTGGCCGGATGAAGCATTTTGGCCAAACCGCCGCCTTTGGCTGCCGAAATATGTTTGCGCAGCATGTCGAGGTCCATAATATCATCCCCGGTTTTTAAATAGTTGTTGTATAATTTTACGCCCTGATCACATTCTTCTTTTGTCCAGGTCAGCAGGGCCGAGCCGCCGCCGGAGACTAGACAAATGACGAGATCGCCTTCCGAAATATTTTTTATCAATTCCGCCATTTGTTCGGCTACCTGGAGGTTTTCCAGTGATGGCAGCGGATGGGTCCCAACATATGTTCGGATGTGTTTGCAATCGGATTTTTTGAGGCTAATGACCACGCCATCGGTAATTTCATTGCCTAAAATGTCATCCAGGCTTTTGGCGGCTTTGCCCGAGGCTTTGCCGAAGCCCAAAACCAGCACGCGTTTGTATTTGGAAAGGTCAAAGGTTTGGTCTTTAACGGTTATGGTGCGGCCATCTAGTTTAATAAATTTGCGCATTACGGAATCGGTATCTATGGCGTTTAACCCGGCTTCGGCAATATCCAAAACCAATTGCCGTTCCTTCGTTGTGGCAATTTGCTCTCGGTTGGTAATATAAGTTTTGGGCATATATTCTATTTTACTTGGTTTTGCGGCTGGCCTTGCAAAAAGGCGGCAACGTTTTCCACCGTGGTTTTAACAATTTCGTGTTTGGCTTCCTTGGTAAAAAACGCAATGTGCGGCGTGTAAGCCACTTTTGGCTGGTCTATTAAGACGCGGTCTTCCAAAACCATTTTTAAATTTTCTTCATGGCCGGTGTCGGGTGAGAGAATGGCCCATTCATCCATTAATTGCCTTTCGCCTTCTATAACATCTATACCGGCGCCGGACAAAATATTATTTTTGATGCCCTGCAAAATGGCTTCGCTTTCCGCCACTTCGCCGCGCGAGGTATTAATTAGGAACGCGCCCGGCTTGAATTTGCTTATGTTGGTTTGGTTGATGAGATGGTGAGTATCTTTGTTGTAGGGGACATGCAAAGTAATAATGTCGGCTTGCGCCAAAAGTTCATCCAAAGACACGTATTTAAAACCCAGTTCATCCGCCGCTTTAGGGTTCGGGAAGGCGTCGAAGCCTAAAATGTTCATTTCAAAACCTTTGGCGATTTTAGCTACGTTCTGGCCAATCTTGCCGGTGCCGACAATGCCCAAAGTTTTTCCCTGTAAATTAAAGCCTTCGTAGTTGCTAATGGCAAAATCGTGGTTGTCTTTTAACTCGCGGTAAGCGGCAAAGGCTTTGCGCGAAAGCCCCAAGATGAGCGCAAAAGTGTATTCGGCTACGGTGCGGCTGCCATAAGCCGGCACGTTGCAAACCGCAATATTTTTGCTTTGCGCGTATTGCCAGTCTATGTGGTCAAAGCCGGTAGATAGGGTAACAATAAGCTTTAAATTGGGGAGCTGATCTATTTGCGCCTGGCGGACTTCGCTGGCCACGAATACGCCAATGATTTCGGCGTCCTGGGCCGTGGCAATGTTAGTGGCCGAGAATTTTTCCGGCACAAAAGTTACGGCGGCGTCCTTAAGTTGGGCGTTTTCGGCCATTAAAGCCTTAAGGGATTCCTGGTCCTCGCCTGTAGTTTCATAAAAGACAATACGCATGATTTTAAGCATTAATTATTTCACTAACAGTATATCACCAAAATGGCAAAATGGGGAGAATTCTGGTACAATAGCCGTAGCTCTTCATTTTCCCTTAGCACGTCGCCGTATTGTTTTTCAGGAGATAGTATACGCCAGACCGTTAATTTTTTTTAGCTGCGGAACTCGTCCACAATTTACTGTTATTAACCTATTCGTTTGACTTGCAAGTCAAGTCAAACCCCCAGCTTATAAAGATAAATTGTGTACTCAAACAGTCCTCGCTTTAAAAAAATTAAGGTCCGTCGTATCCTTAAATAAACCCTGAAAAACAAGTACGGGTTGGCCTTATATAGGGAAAATGAAGCTTAATTTTTCTATATAGCAGGAGCCGGATTCACTTTTTGGGACCATAACTTTGGCCAAAAAGCTTGGTCTTTTACGGAGTAAAAGTTTTTGGACAAAGTTATGAGAGAGTATTCTCGCTGGAAGAATATGAACGTGTCCCAAAAAGTGAACAGGCGACAGATTAAGAAAAAATTAATTGCTTTGATGGGTATATAAACTATGAACACAAAGAAAACAAAGATTATCTGCACTTTAGGACCGGCCTGTGATGACGTAAAAACCTTGGCTGCCATGGTGGAAGCCGGCATGAATGTGGCGCGTTTAAATTTTAGCCACGGTGACCACCAAAGTCATGCCCGGCTGATTGCCAATATCCGCAAAGTTTCGGAAAAGCTTAAAATGCCCATTGGCATCATCCAGGATTTGCACGGGCCGAAAATCCGCATCCAAAACTTAAAAAAACCCATTGACGCCAAAATCGGCCAAACCGTAATTATCGGCCGGGATTTTATGCTGGACAAAGAGGTCATGCAATCCATTAAAGTTAACCAGCACATTTTGATAGAAGACGGATTGATTGAATTGCAGGTTAGTAAAATCCAGGGCGGCAAAATTTACTGCGTGGCGCTGTCGGCCGGCAAGATCCAGGACAAAAAAGGCGTCAACCTGCCGCGCACCAAATTAAAAATCCCCATTTTAACCGCCAAAGATATTGATGATCTAAAGTTTGGCTTAAAGCAGGATGTGGACTTTGTGGCGCTGTCGTTTGTACGAACCAAAGCAGATGTTATGCACCTAAAAAAATTAATCAAACAGTACAATCCCAAAGGCCTGGTACCGCCCAAAATTATCGCCAAGATAGAAAAGCCGGAAGCTGTAAAAAATTTTGACGGCATCTTAAAGGAAGCTGACGCCATTATGGTGGCGCGCGGTGACCTCGGCGTGGAAATGCCCGAAGCCCGGGTACCGATTATCCAAAAAACTATTATCCAAAAATGTTTGCGCGCGGCCAAGCCGGTAATTGTAGCCACGCAAATGCTGGATAGCATGATCCGCAACCCCAGGCCTACCCGCGCAGAAGTCAGTGATGTGGCCAACGCTGTAATAGACAATACCGACTGCGTCATGCTTTCCGGCGAAACTGCCTTTGGACGCTATCCTTTGGAAGCCGTCCAGCAAATGGCCAGGATTATCCAGGTCACGGAAAAGTCGGTATTTTTACCGGGCCATAGCCACTTGCTGGAAAAAACTTTGTCGCGTTCAGAGGCGGTTTCGGAATCGGTTTATGACCTGGCCACCCACACCAAGGCCAAAATTATTGTCGGTGCCACAGAAAGCGGCTTTACCGCCAGGGAAATTGCCCGCGAACGTCCGCCGTTTACGCGCATTATTATGCTTACGCCTGCCCCAAAAGTCCAGCGGCAAATGTGCCTGCTGTGGGGCACCGCCGGTTTTTTGGTGCCGCTGGTAAAACGCTACGAAGATTTAGTCGGCTTGATGATAAAGACCGTTAAAGACCATAAAATTGTCAAAAAGGGCGAACAGCTGGTCATTGCTACGGGCGAGCCCATGGGGGAGCGGGAAAACTTAAATTTGGTAGAAATTAAGACGGTTTAGGGTTTTTGTGTTATACTATAAATGCAAATAGAGGGAAGCTAAATTAGAAACAAAAATTAATATCGCAAAATATGACTAAGGCACCACAGAAGGACACCGCCTACGTCCTTTGGTTTGACGAAATTACTAAAGATGATATTCCTTACGTTGGCGGCAAAAATGCCAACCTGGGGGAGATGTACCAAAAACTAACCCAGCCTCCGCCAAAGGCTACGGCGGGCAACGCCAAGACTAATGAGATTTTTAAGGGCGAAACCATTTCCGTGCCTTATGGTTTTGCCGTCACGGCCCACGCTTACCGTACATTTATTGCCAAAAACCAGCTGGATATTAAAATCAGCGACATTTTAAAAGATTTAAACACCGGTGACCTTAAACAGCTGGAGGTTAAAGGCCAACAGGTTAGGCAGCTTATTTTGGAGTCAAAATTTCCGCAGGATTTGGAAGATGAAATAAAAAGCAGCTACCGTGAATTGGCCAAAAGGCTAAAACTAAAAGATGTAGACGTGGCCGTAAGGTCTAGCGCCACGGCCGAGGACTTACCCAATGCCAGCTTTGCCGGCCAGCAGGAAAGCTATTTAAATATTGTTGGCG
>CAIVSE010000039.1 GCA_903908535.1 Candidatus Doudnabacteria bacterium | reverse complement strand
GATATTTGTTCCGCCCACAGTTCCACCGATTTCGCGGAACTATTGCAAAAAGAAAAAACCAAGTTATTTAAAAAATTTAAACTTTAATTTCAATTTTTGGCGCTGGCGGCGGAGGTATCATCTCTTGACTGGAAAATACTAACTGGCTTATGGCTTGCCAGACGAAGCTTTCTTGACCGACGAAGTTTTAACGAAGTCGGTAGCGAAGTCTGGTCGGGCTGCTGGGAATCGAACCCAGTCAACGTGCTCCCAAAGCACGCGTACTACCGGTATACGACAGCCCGAAAAGGTCTATTTCTCCTGTCGTTCCAGGTATTTAGAAATAAGCACGATAAACTTTTCAAACTCATCAAAATAATCCTGCAAATACTGATAAACCCTTTTATGATTAATTTCCGAATACTCATGAACCAGCCGGTTACGGAAACCGGACATATTTTTGTTTTTTTCAAAAAAATCCTGGGTTAAAATCCCATTCTTAGCCAAAAGCTCAAAAAATCCACGGCTGTCTTCCGAGGTTTTCAAACCCATGGCCACAATAAAATGCCGGCAAACATCCAAGACCAATTCAATAGCCAGCTGCAAATAATGCTCGGCCAAACCGAAATTGTGATAATCAATTAAAAAAGTTTGTTCATCCATACTCCGAAATTCCTGAAGCTTTTGAATATACTCCCTTAATATCTCCAGTTTGCGCCGCAATAATTCTTTATCTATCTCACTCATAGAGTTTTGGAGGCATAATGCTTAAAAAAAGCCTGGTTAACGCGGTCAAAAAACGGTTTTTCATCTTCATAGGCCTGCATGGTCCTTATAGTCTGGAGGCGATGGGTCCGAATATCTTTAATATAAACCAAAATACCGTCGCGAATCACGCGGAAACGCAAAGATAGCGGTAATTGGCTAAAAACCTTAATATCCACCTTTTCCAGAGGTATTTGCAGTTTAGTGGCAATTTCCCCGGCCAGATTATCAAGCAGGGCGTCATTATAATCCATTTCTTTACTAAAACCAACCGCAATATCAATGTCACTATTCCTATCAGCCAAACCTTTAGCCACCGAGCCGAAAACATAAACAAAAGCCGCTGGCTTATCAGCCAGATAATTTTGAATAATTTCCTTTAGTTGTTCAATTCCCGTGTCCATACCGGTAGTTTAACAAAACCGGCCAGTTTTATCAATGAGCAAAAATATGGTAGAAGCTTAAATAGTTCTCACAAATTTTATTAATTGCCTGATCTTGAGTAATTTTTTGCTTATGTAGATCCATTAACGGCTGCATAAAAATGGTACGGCCAATAGCAAAACCAATAACGCCCTTAACTTGTTTGCCGGCTTCCAGCCATTTTTGTACCGCTTCATCGCTCTCTCCCCTGCCCAGGACAACAATCGAAACCTCATTCCGCCCGCCTTCTCGCGCCTGCGCAATTATTTCTTCGTATGAGGCTGGATTTTCCAAACCTTCTATTTTCCAAATATCAACCTCAACTCCGTCTGTTTGCATTTCCTTAATCATGCGGATGGTTAAATCCGGGCGCAGTTCAGCGTCGTAACGGTGTTTATCTCCCGCCACTTCTGCTAATTGATGAGGTAAAGCCGGAATTAAAGGTTCAATTAAAAACTTTAAATTATTTTGATGGCAATAATCCCCCAAAACCTTTAACTTTTCCCGCTGGCGGGCGTTCAGTTCCGCGTCGCCGTCAGGATTATAGCGTATTAAAGCCTTAGTAAAAGTTGGGCCGTATTTTACAATGTGCGCGGGGAAATCTTCCCCATATTCAAAGGTAAATTCCGCCTGGCCGCTCCTTTCCACGGTCAAAATTGTGGCAATTCCGGCCTGTTTGGCTTCTTTGAGCACTTTATCGCCGGTAAGTTCATCAATTAAAATAGCCGCGTGGTCTTTAGGCACGCCCTGCTCTATAGCCTTTAATAAACCCTGATAAATTAAATATTTATAGCCGCGGATGGCTTCGGTTAATTCCGGCGGCCAATCTTCGCTTGTGACGCCAAAAATGCCTTTGGCAAAACTGGCGCGATGGTCGCAGGCCATAATAAACAGGGGTTGGGTGTAACCAAGATTTTCCATAAAATTATTGGTAAGAGGAAGTTGCTGTGGAGGTACTCATTTGATATTGCTGTTCCATCTGCTGGAGCTCCTGCATTTGCTGGGGACTTAAAGTTTGAGCCTGATTGTTCTGAAAATAAGGCGCTTTTGAAACCGAATTCCCATAATTATATATTATGCTTGATAGGCCAAAAAATATTCCAAGTGCAAAAATTACCATTACTATTACCGCCAAAATTATTAAGCCCACGCTCTTTTTGTCTGCCGGAATTTGGGATTCGCCTTTAACGACACGCAAATGGGAATAAATTAAATAGGCGTAAGCCACAAACAAAGGCGGTAAAATAACATCCAAAGCTAAAGTCACCAGCATGCTTAAAATTTGGCCGGCCGCGCCGGGAATGGCTTTAAAAATAGCGGTAATTAAAACCACGACAATGATATAAACCAAGGCCAAAACCAACAAAAATAACATCCGGCCAAACACGCCCCACCAATGGCCCTTAACGTAATCCCGGCTACGCTGGATTGCGGACAGTGCCCGGGTATTATCCCCAACCACTACATATGTGGCCAAAGAAAATTCCAATCCCAGCTTAATGGCCCACAATGCCGCTAATAAGCCCAAAATGCCCTCTACAAAGAAGAGAATAGCCATCTTGGGCAAAACCATGTAGAGAACAAAAATAACCGCTCCACTAACCAGCATTAAGCCAAAAATAGCCAATCCCACCAAAAGGGAGGCACCAAGCACGGAAAAGACTTTATTTGAGGCCTGACTGAAACTTTCCTTAAAGCCCACTTTTTGGTCCGCGCCCTTAACCGCGAATAAAAGGGCGGTTTGCGACCACAAACTAATGTAAATTACGGCTAAATAAATGAGGACAGCCAAAACTATTACTGTAACTAAAAGAACCGGACTGGCTTTTATTCCCAGCAGACTGCCGGCAACAGCCCCACCTCCGGCCACTAAAGTTAAAGCAATTACTAACACCGCGGGAATAATATAAATACCCACTAAAACCCAAAAACGGCTTTTATAAATTTGCCAAGCCTGCTTTAAAAGCGCGATTGGACCGGGGAATTTGGTTTCTGTTTCCATAAGATTTATTTAAGGATTTGTTTTATTATAGCACTTTTTGTCCGACTTCGCATAAAGCTTCGTCGGACAGCCTTCGCCTGAAAATATAAAATGTTAAGATAATTATTTATGTTTGACCAAAAGGCGTAAGCCAGCCGTAGCCCCTTTAGGGGCGAAGGCTGGAGCGGGTAGGGGGAGTCGGACCCCCGCCATCAGCTTGGAAGGCTAATGTACTACCGTTATACGATACCCGCAAATCAGGGTTATTGTACCAAAAATCCCAAAACTTGGACAGTTTTGGGATTTAAAAGCTAAAAAATGGGTCATGTCCCCTTTATCGAAGCTTTATGGCTTCCTTAAAGGCTTCGCCGGCTTTAAATTTGGGGGTATTTAGCTCTGGAATGGTAATTTTTTGGGAAGGATTCCTGGGGTTGACGCCAATGCGGGAATGGCGATGGCTGACGCTAAACTGGCCAAAACCGCTAATGTTGACTTTGTCTCCGCCACGCAATTGCTCGTATATCATGGCGATTAAGGTATTTAAAAAACGTTCGCTGTCGCTATGGGTGATACTTAATTTGGCCGCTAACTGCTCGGTTAGTTGTAATTTGTTCATATATGAGATAAATTAATTATTTCTTTTTAATATTTACCTATTGTAATTATAGCCTAAATTTATAAATTTAGCTAGTATAAAGCTAATGACGGGGCAAAACCAAAACTGTGTCTCATTTATTGTTACAAAAACAAGATAATTTTTATTTCACCGCAAGCTCTTCGGGAGGCAAAGTTTTATTCGCGACGTAGGCGAGTCTATCCTTCGCTTGCAAAGGATAAGCGAGCCGAGGAGATAATATGGGTTCAAAACCTCGTCAGCTCTGCTGCGAGAATCCTTTATATAAAGTCCCCAAAACACCGTTTAAAAATTTACCGCTGCTTTCGCCGCCAAAGGTCTTGGCCAGCTCCACGGCTTCATTAATAGCCACTTTGGGCGGAACTTCCTTTAAAAACATTAGCTCATAAATGCCAATACGCAAAACATTACGGTCCACCAGGGTAATTTGGTCCACCGGCCACTCTGTGGCGTTTTTAGTGATAATTTCGTCTATGGCCGGCAAATTAGCCACCACCCCTTCGGCCAGCTTAAAAATAAAGGCCGTATCGTCTAAATTAGCGCCAAACTGCCCAATGTTATTTTGGATAATCTCCTTTAAATCTCCGTGTCCGCCATGAAAATCCCATTCAAACAAAGATTGCATGGCAATGGTGCGGGAAAGATGTCTGTTAGCCATTAGATTTGGCAGGTACTAATAATTACTTTGTTACTTTTCTGCCGTTTAAGTAACCGCAATTTTTGCAGGGCAAATGCGGCATGGTTGGACCGCCGCAATTTTTACATTTGGCGAAAGAGGTCTTTTTTAAGGCAAGGTGGCTGCGGCGCTGGTCGCGGCCGCTACGGGTTTTGTGCTTTTTAGGAACGCCCATAAGAATTATTTAAAATTTAAAATATAAGATTTAACATTTAGACAGCAGGTAAATTATAGCTTATATTGGGAAATAAGTCAAAAAAAGAGGGCCATCGCAAACGATGACCCCAAAAAGGCGAAATATCACAAACTACCGAACGGCCATGGCGTTCATAACCGAACGCGACACCGGCACGCCAATTTGCGTTTGGGCGTGGCAGAGTTTGGTCAGAGGCTTCAACGAGCCCCAGTCAAATGCGGATGCCACAAAAACCACATCTAACTTTTCGTCCAGAAGCGGATCCGAATCGGCCGCTGTGCTTTCAGAGTCGGCACGAGACCCATCCACAATTCCGAGCTGCTTGGGAGTAATCTTCCCGTCCTCCACGAGACCTGTAAGCAACATCCAGAATGGGTGCTTGGGATTGTCCTTCAGAGGATGTCCCGGCGAGCTCTTCACAACGGAAAGAGCCCCAAGATAGAAATCTACCGCGTGCGGCGGAAGATTCCTGTTGGCAATCACGATGCTCTCTTTGGCATAAGCTTCACCCCGTTTATACCAGTGCGAGACTTTTTTCTGCGTCTTCATTCCTCTTTTTCCTCTTTATGTGATTTTGGGGGGAGGTAAACTGTAAACTGCGGTTCAGCGCCTTTGCAAAGCGCCAAACCGCAATCCACAATCCCTCTTGCCACATTGTACTGCCGATAAAAAAATTTGTAAAGAAAAGGGATGAAACAAACGTGCATCATCCCTCATGGTAGTGGTCGAACCTAATCCAAACAATAAAAAAAACCACAAAAACAACAACACTGGTTACAAAAACCGTAACCGGATCAAGTCCCAACAAAAAATCCGTGCACCTGCTAAACAACTCTATCATACCCCCTCCTTAATGGAATGTACTATCTTGCCTATAGGCAAGTTCCCCCAGGGTAATTCCCAGGATTACAGCCACGATAATTGCTGCTATATACATTTTTCGCCTCCAAATTTATTAACCAATGTGGTTAACAAGTTTGGAAGAAAAAAGGTAGGGCGGAAGCAGGCAGAAACCTTACTTGCGCCCCAGAAATTACCACCCTATGAATTTAATGATCATATAGGCCACCAGAGCCCCGGCGAAAATCGCGACTACCGAGGACCATATGGTCCACTTTTCACGGGGTGGTGTTTCGTCCGGCAGCGGACAACTTTCGTGCCGCGGTGCATATCGGTTCATTGCGTTCCCCCTTTCAAAATTTTCTCAATATATTTGGCTGCGCGCCAGACTGCCGCGCGGCGGTCTGTGTCTTCCACGCCGGCATTGTCCAAGTTATCGCTTAGAACACGCATCCGGCCGCCGGGGGTTCCATAAGGCAAGCCTGCCCATCCCCGGACAATCTCAATGACGGTCTGTACCTGGCCCGGCCCGGCCAACTCGTAAACCAAATCCAGATTGACCCCATGTCTTCGCAAATGTTTAAAAACCTTATTAGGGTCAGAAAGAACTACTGACAATGACGCCATACTTTTCCCCCTTTTTATTTATCTTACCCTGCCTGTTGCAGAAAGTAAACTAAAAACCGTATACTTCAGTAACAGTGAGAATCTAATAAAAGATATTCTATGTACGGCAGTATACGGCTTTATTGCGCCCCCAAGTCGGGTTAACGAGTATGGGAGCATGATTGTGTCCTGTAAGGACATACCGGACAAAAATAGCTAGTTACGCAACTTGAGCATAACTAGCTATTGTACGCTATTATTACTGTTTTGTCAAGGCCTAGTACATTCCACCCATACCGCCACCCATATCTGGCGTATTCACGGGAGTTTTAGGTTCCGGCTTGTCTACAATTATAGCTTCGGATGTGACTAAGGTGGAAGCAATTGACACGGCGTTTTCCAAAGCCAGACGGGCCACTTTGACCGGGTCTACAATGCCCTGCTCCACCATATCCACCATACCCTTTTGCCAGTCTTTTTCCGTATACTTGCCGAAGTCAAAACCAATATTGGAATTGGCGTCGGTTTGGATACGGTGTAAAATTCCGGTAACTTCTATGCCGCTGTTTAGCGCTATCTGCCGCAAGGGAGCTTCCAAAGAATTGCGGATAACCTTAACGCCGGCTTTTTCACCGTCGGTAAAATCCGCTCCAAAAACATCCAACTTGGGCGCCAGACGGGCCAAGGCCGCGCCGCCGCCGGCAATAATTCCTTCTTCCACGGCCGCTCTCGTGGCATTTAAGGCATCTTCTATTTTAAACTTTTTAGCCTTCATTTCGGTTTCGGTAAAAGCGCCGACTTTAATGACGCCAATGCCGCCGGATAAGCGTGCCATACGTTCCTGCAACTTTTCTTTATCAAAATCCGAAGTGGATTCTTTATATTCATTTTTTAACTGTAAGACGCGGTCTTCTATGGCCTTTTTATCACCATGCCCTTCTATAATTGTAGTATGCTCTTTGGTGGCAATAACTTTTCTGGCCCGGCCGAGCTGGCTAATTTCCACTTTATCCAGCTTCATGCCCATATCTTTGGTAATTACCGCGCCGCCGGTTAATACGGCAATATCCATAAGCATTTCCTTGCGGCGGTCGCCAAAGCCCGGGGCTTTTACGGCCAACACATTAAAGGTGCCGCGGAGCTTGTTTAAAATAAAAGTGGTTAAGGCCTCGCCTTCCACTTCATCGGCAATAATGACCATTTCTTTTTTACCGCTTTGGGCGACTTTTTCCAACACAGGCAAAACGTCCTGCACCGAAGAAATTTTTTCGTCCGTAATCAATATATAGGCGTCGTCCCACACCGCCTCCATGCGTTCGGTATTAGTCATCATATATGGAGATACAAAACCTTTATCAAAACGCATACCTTTAACCACTTCTTTTTCCAGGCCAATAGTCTGGCCTTCTTCCACGGTAATCACGCCGTCGTTGCCGACTTCTTCCATGGCCTCGGCAATTAATTTACCGACTTCGGCATCTAAAGAAGCAATGGTTGCCACCTGCTCTATTTCGGCCTTACCTTTAACATCCTTTTTCATTTTACGCAGTTCCGCCACCACAAAAGCCACTGCTTTATCCATGCCTTTTTTAATGTCATTGGCCCTGGAACTGTTAATGGCCACGGCGCCAAAAGCTTCTTCTATCATTTTTTGCGCCAAAACCGTGGCCGTAGTAGTACCGTCGCCGGCTTCTTCGTTGGTTTTATTGGCCACTTCCTGGATTAAAGAGGCGCCGACGTTTTCAAACTTGTCTTCCAGTTCTATGTCCTTGGCTACCGTAACGCCGTCATCGGTAACGGTTGGGCCGCCGTAGCCTTTATCTAAAATTACTGTTTTGCCTGTGGGACCCAGGGTGACCTTAACCACATTGGCCGCTTTATCTACCCCGGCCTTAATGGCCTGCTTGGCTTCATAGCCGTATTTAATAATTTTTGCCATAAAAAATAAAAATTAATTATTCAACTATCGCGACTACATCGCTTTCGCTTTTTTCTTTGCCCACGAATAAAACTTTATATTCTGTGTCACGGTCATCCTTCATTTCCACTTCGTCGCCGCTGTATTTGCCGGCCATAACTTTATCGCCGACCTTAAAAATTTTGGCTTCCGGACCGTCGCCTACGGCCGCGACTTGGTAAATACCGCTCTTCTTTTTCTCCGCCGTATCCGGCAAAACAATGCCGCTTTTGGTTACGGTTTCGGCCGAGGCTTCCTTAACCAAAATGCGGTCTCCCAGGGGTTTTATTTGCATAAACATTCTACTTAGTTAATTACAATTTTATTATAGTTCGCCGTTAGCAGTCGTGTCAAGTGACTGCTAAAAAACCTTACCATTGGCTATGGTATAATAACGGATATGGCGGATTCTTACAACAGCCGCGAAGGGGCAGATGAATATATTAGATTTATTAATTCACAAGATGGTTTGATAGAGCAAGCTGTTTTATGGGAAGCTGTTTCGGCGCGGCTAGGTGAAGCCGGCGGGCCCGTTTTGGACGCCGCCTGCGGCCAGGGCTGGCTGACGGCCAAACTTGCGACAAAATGCGGGCAGGCACAAGGCTGTGACGGCTCGGAATATTTAATTGATTACGCCAAGCAGCATTACCCCGGCGGAAAATTTACCGTAGCCGATCTGGCCAAGCCGCTCTCCTGCACGGGAGAATCATTTAAGACTGTAATTTTAAATATGGCGGCGCATGACTTACCGGACCAGGCAGCGGCATTTAAAAATATTTTTACCGTTTTAAAACCGGGCGGAAAATTCATCATAACTATTGCCAACCCGTATTACGCTTATCCTGTGGGAGTATGGAAACGCGGAATAATCGGCAGATTATTATTTAAACAACCCTCGCTCAAAGTCCGGCCATATAATTTGATGGAAAAAAATTTTGTCTGGGGCAAAAATTTGAAGCCGCATTTTTATCCGCTGTCGGAACAAATAAATAACGCACTCTCGGCCGGTTTTACACTTACCCATTTTGAAGACTTAAAAATGGATAAAGATAGCGGTAAATTTAATTTAAATTATCAACTTTATAGGTTTCCGCACATTCTACTTTTGGAATTTAAAAGGGGCTAAAGATCATCTTTGCCCAGATCTTTTAACCTTAATTGTTTGAGATTCCGAACATTCCTAAAATAGCCTGGCAGATAAGTAAGGGATAGGTCTTTGGGCAAATCCGGGGGGATCTGCCTTATGGACATTTTTAGCTCTTCCCTCTTCTGCCTTAAAAGATAGCCTCTGATTTTTTATTTAAACACTTTTAAAAAAGCTTTCCAGCAGCCCCTGCTGTTTGCTTTGCGGGTGGAGCGACAGCTCATCGCCTTTGACTACAATAAATTTCTCCTGGGTGCGGATTTTTGGCAGCTGCCAATTTTGGAGCTTCTTTTCCAGCCAATAGCCAAAACGGTTGGTAAACAGGCCCTCCAAAATTTTTTGCGTCCGGAAATTGGCCATGTCCCCTTTTAAAAACTGCGCGTTGGGGAACAGGCCCAAAATCCAGGCTTTGTTGTTGTATTGGAAACGATAGACCGTGCCCTGGCAAGCCAGCGGCCGCAATTTTATGTATTCACCGGCCGTGTACAAATTTTTATAATCCGTGACTTCCCGGGGCGCGGCAATATAATGATTCAGGCAAAACCGGTTGGTAATTTTTGTGCCATAACGGCGTTTGCCTATTAATTGGAAATAGCCGGTGACTAAAGTCCGCGCCAGCCACAAAAATTCCTGGTCAGTAATTATTAATAAGTCAATATCTGAATTTTCCTTTTGCTGGCCCAGGGCCTGGCTGCCGGCCAAAGCCGCGCCGCGCACAAAAGGGATATATTTTAGGAAACGGGCATAGCGGCGGATGAGCTTTTCCCTTTTAATGCCATAAGCGTAATTGCGCAGGCGTTTTTTAATAATGTCCTGCCGCCCTTTAAGGCAATAAAAACCCATAGTGCTTTCCACTTCGCCCCAACAGTCGGTATCCAGGCATTTTAAGACTTCATCTATGCCAACTTTTTCGCCTGCTTCCAGTTCTTTGTTTAAATCCCACTGGCTGTCCAGGGCCGGCCGGATTTTATCCGCATCCGCCAGCAAATAACCGTGCAATTCCAAAAGCGTGAGAGGATAATCCTGGAGATCAAAAAACCTTAAGGTTTGGAGGATGCGCTGTTTGAGCATATACATTCATTCTAGCACAACAGTCCGCCTTCGCTAAAGCTACGGCGGATTACTTTCTATAAAATTTTAAGTGTAAGTAAAAAGGCGGCCCGTGCAAGCGCCGCCTTTGTAAAATTGTCGGTTTTGATGATACCCTCCTTCGTTGCTGCGACGTTCGTCTGAACAAGGTAGCAATATGGTCCCGTGACTGGACCGAGCACTTATAGCCTGTGGACCACCCCCTTTTGCGAAAGAATCGCATACAATGCATTGGCGGCTATAGGCACTCACAACCGTTCACGTTCCGGTTATGGAAATATTATAGCACAAATTTTTCCCCATTGTCCCTTAGCCATTTCCTTTTTTGTTTGGCCTTGGGGCAATACGTTTCTACCATAGCCCAAAAACTATTGGAATGGTTATGATGCTTTAGATGCGCCAGTTCGTGGACAATCACGTAATCTAAAATTTCCGGCGGCGCCAAAATTAGGCGCAAAGAAAAACTGATATTGCCGGCCCGTGAGCACGAGCCCCAGCGAGATACAGTATTGCGGACGGTTAACTTTTTAAATTCCACCCCCATCAAAGAGGCAAAATATTCCGCCCGCTCCTGCGCTAAAAGTTTAAATTCCAGTTTTTCGCGCACGGAAAACTGCCTGATGGGACCCATGGTAACCCGGGCCAAAGCCTGTTGTATCCAGTCCCGCCGCTTTTCCACCAAGTCCTCTATAAATTTTAAAGGCGCGCGCCTGGGCGCGCGCACAATAACTTCTCCGCGGCGGTTGACCATTAAGGCAATGGTCCGCCGCTTGGAATAAATCAGCTTAATGGGGACATGACCCATTTCCATTTTATTTAAAAATTTAATATTTCGAAAATGGGTCATGTCCCCATTAATCCGTGCGTATATGGTCCAGTAAGTACTGCTCGGTGGCGTCGGTTTTTTTATGGGGGTTAAAAATATTCAGGGGGTCAAACATCTGCTTGACCTCTTTGAACATGTCATAAATTTGCGGCCCATACATTTTTTCCAAATACGGCCCGCGCACCAGGCCGTCGTTGTGTTCGGCGGTTATGGAACCGTGGTACTTTAAAACCAAACTATAAACTTCATCGGAGAGTTTGGGGATTATGGCCCGCTGGTCGGCGCGGGTAAAATCCATTAACGGGATAATATGGAAATTGGCGTCGCCGGCATGGCCGGCAATGGTATATATCAAGCTTGGGTATTTTTTAAAAATGGCGTCCAGCTCCGGCAAAAACTGCGGTAAATCCGCCGGATGGACCACAATGTCGTCTATAAACGGCGCAGTGTGCATATTTTTTATGTGCTGGCGCAATAAATTAAAGCTCTCCCGCCGCACCGTCCAGTATTTTTCTTCCTCTTCCGCGTTTTTGGTTGCGTGGGTTTTTAGGCCGTAAGTTGTTTCCACGTCAGCCTGGGCCTGCTTCATCTTAGCCACGGCTTCCTGTTCTGAATCGCCGGTAAATTCCGCCATTAAAATAAGTTTGGGCAAACCACCCGTAAGGGTCATCCACATTTCCGGGATAAACTGCCAGCCGAGCTTCAAAATATTGCCCTTCATCTTCTTTAGCAGGCCCGGCAAAAACTTAACGGCTAAGCTAAAGGTATGGTCGTCAAAACTTTCAAAAGTTTCCGGTTTGTACTTCATTACTGTATTGACAATTTTCCCCAAAGGGCCGAGGTCATTTAAAAAGATAATCAGCATTTCGGAATGGGTATGGGGTTTTACCAGCTTGATTTTGGCCCTGGTAAATATGCCCAGCGTGCCCTGCGAACCCACCAAAAGCTTTATGATATTAAAGGCCTGCCTGTCTTTATCCCAGACATTCCATAAATAATAGCCGGCGGAGTTTTTGCTGACCTTGGGTTTAGCAGCTTTAATTACATCATAATTGCCGTCAATCAAATGAAATAATTTTTGGTACAACTGGCCTTCAAAATCATTCTGCGCCATTTTTTGCTTTAGCTCTTCCCCGGTCAGCGGTTTAAAATGATATTCTTTGCCGTCAGAAAGGACGCCCCACAGTTCTTCCACATAATCTTCCATTTTGCCGTAAGACAGAGTTTTTTCGCCGGCCGAATTGTTAGCCACCATTCCGCCCATGGCGTTTAGGGACTTGGACGCGGTATAGCACGGCAGCAGCAAATTTTTGGCCAATGTCGCCGGTTCAAAGTCGTGGTAAAACACGCCCGGTTCAGTAATGGCGTAGCCAGCTTGGTTAACTTCAATTAAATGATTGAAGTTTTTGGTGAAGTCCATGATCACCGATTCGTTAACCGCTCCTCCGCCCATGTCCGTGCCGGCAGAACGCGCGGTCAGCGATAAATCGGGACATAACCCTTTTTCTTCGGCCGCGAACTTGACCAATTCACAAACTTCCTCGGTATTTTTGGGAAAGACAATAGCCTGCGGGCGAATGGTAAAAATGCTGGCGTCATGGCTGTATTTGTCTAAATCCTCGTCAGTAAGCGAGATTTCGCCCTTAAATGTTTGTTTTAGTTTTTCCAGGTTAAGCATGTATATAGTATACCATCATTTTACCGTGGTCAGTAGCGCGGCCTCCACCTTGGCGCGCTCCCCCGGCTGCCACTGGTAGTCGGGAAAGGAATGGATTAAAGAAAACAAAAAATCTTTTTGCGCCACATAGACGCCGTCAACGGGCTCGTCGCCGAATGGCGCCGCGGCATGCGCGCTGGAAAACAGCAGGACCGGCTTAATGTAGGCGTCGACATCCAGGTGCCGGCGCAAAAACTGGGCCACGGCCCGGGCTTCGCCAAACGTCTGGTCCAAATAATTTTTGCCATACATGGGCCTGTCATTTATTGTCAGCCGGCTGCCATTGTAGCCAATATTACCGCCAATGCTTTTGACCTCCAGCACAAACAAACCCTTGGGCCCGGCTAAAACAAAATCTATATCGCCCTTGTCTTTATTTAAAACCACCCCATGGAAGACGCTAAAACTGTCCGGCAATTCAGAAAGTTCTTTTTTAATGTCCTTTTCGCCGCTTAAGCCTTTGGCGAATTTATGGGACTGGTGCTGGAAATAATAGATGAGCGGCTGCAGCCATTTGATGACAAAAACCAGCAAAACCGCGGCAGCGCTGATGACAATGGCCGGAGACGAAAATTTTACCAGTAAAAAAATAATAAGAAGCGGCGCCAAAATTATTAAAACTGCCCACAACAAATATTCGTGGTCTTCCCTGATTAGATATTTACTGTCATGCCCAAAAAAATTAGCCATTAGAGTTTTCCCATCCCCACCCGTAGGGCGTTTAAGATAACCCCCACGTCCACAATCTCCTGAATGACGGCGCCGTAGACCGGCGGGATGTAGCCCAGAGCGGCAATAAGCATTAAAATTATGGACAGCCCGATGCCCACAAAAATGCTTTGCTTGGCAATTTTCAGGACCCGGCGGGCAATAAACAAAGCTTCACTCACCCGCTCCATGCTGTTAACTGTAACCACAATATCGCCGGCATCGGAAGCCGCCGTGGCGCCATTAATACCCAGGGCTAACCCTACGTCGGCCGCGGCCAGGGCCGGGGCGTCGTTAATGCCGTCTCCGACAAAAGCCGTAGGACCGCTTTCGCGCTGGATAATTTTTACCTGCTCAAGTTTTTGTTCGGGCAGCAGCTGGGCTTTAAATTCAGTTAAGCCGACTTCCGCGGCAATAGTTTGCGCCACCGGCTGTTTGTCGCCTGTCAGCATGACCAGGCGGTTAATGCCCTGTAATTTTATGGAATTAAACACGCCCTTAATTTCCGGGCGTGGCAGGTCGGAAAACTTGACCGAGCCCAATAAATTTTTATCCTCGGCCAGATAAACGGCAATAATTCCGCGGTCCTGAAAATTCCCGTGCTGGTTTAAAATTTCCGGGGAGAAAACTACGCCGCCGGCCTGCAGAAATTTTAATTTGCCTAAAATATAATTTTTACCGTCCAACATTCCCATAACCCCCTGCCCCAAAATTTCTTCAAAATTTTCCGGCAAAGCCAGTTCCAATTTTAATTCGCGGGCATGCTTCACCAAAGCCCGGGCAAAAATGTGGGCGGAAAGCTGGTCCAGGGACGCGGCCAGCCGCAAAACCTCCTCCGGCGGCAACAGGGAACCTTCCATACCCAAAACTTTTGGCCTGCCCAGCGTGAGCGTACCGGTTTTATCAAACACAAAACTTTTGGCTTCACCCAGCCGCTCCAAAGCCCCGCCGTTTTTGACAATAATGCCGCGCCCGGCGGCTTTGGAAATTCCGGACATCACGGCAATGGGCGTGGCCAAAATTAGCGGGCAGGGCGTGGCCACCACCAGCACGGCCAAAAAAATGACATTATTGCGTGTGGTCAGCCAGGCCAAAATGGCAATGGCAAAAGTAATTACTGTAAACCATATCGCGTAACGGTCAGCCAAACGGACAATGGGCGCGCGGCTGGCTTGGGCCTGCTTAACCAAACTGACAATTTGCTCATAATGGCTGTCACGCGCCGGCTTTTCGGCCCGCGCCGTTAACAATCCCTCCCCGTTTAAAGTCCCGGAAAAAACGTGGCTGTGGGCCTGTTTTTCCACCGGCAGGCTTTCGCCCGTAACAGCCGACTCATCCACTTCCGAACTGCCTTCCATTACCAAACCGTCTACCGGAATAATTTCCCCCGGCTTTATGTCCAGTATGTCTCCGGCCTTTACCGCGTTAACGTTTATATCCTCCAAGCCGCCGGAGCGTTTTAAATGCGCCGTTGTAGGCACGCGGGACAATAAATTGGTTAACTGCCGGCCGGCCCGTTCCAAAGCGTAAACCTCCAAAGCCTCGCCGCCTGACATCATTAAAACTATCACGGCCCCGGCCAAATACTGGCCGAGCAAAAACGAAACCACAATGGCGGTGACGGCAATAATATCCACGCCAAAATGGCCCTTAAACAGTTCTTTAATTAAATTAAACAGCAGCGGCAGGGAGCCTAAAACTAAAATGAGCTCCAAAACCAGCCTGCCGGCAAAAGCGTCAGTAAGAGCGTAACAAATCCCGGCCATAGCCACGCCAAATAAAGCAACTACCGGGACAAAAAAGATTAAAAACTTTTTATTCATCAGTACCTATATTGTAACATAAAAAATCAAAAAAGTTCAGATTTTTTTCTCGCTAAAATTGCGGCTTTCCTTTGTTTTTTAACCTTTAATATTAAAGACTGTTTTATGCCACGGGATCTGCAATGGCTTAAATGGCCAAGATAGGATGAAATATTTTTTGGATTGATTTTTTTGAAAATTCTCTTTTTTGTTTTTGTTCGCAAAACACTGTGGCTGGGAAAATTGACATAACCCAAAAAGTCAATTCCGCTCCGGTAATTCCGGAGTATTTTTTTGCCTGGATGAACTGTTAAATCCAAACATTCTCTTAAAAATTTTTCTATAATTGGAATATAAGATAACAACAGGGTTTTATCTGTATGTATCAAGGCAAAATCATCGGCATAGCGAATATAACCTTTAATTTTGAGTTCATGTTTAACAAACTGATCTAATTGATTCATGTACACATTGGCAAAAAGCTGGGAGGTAAGGTTGCCGAGGGGAAGTCCCGGAGAAAAGCTCCCAATAATATTTTGGAGCAGTTCCATAGTTTGACTGTCAGTAATGACTTTTTCCAATAATTTTGTTAAAATAACAGGATTTATTGAATCAAAAAATTTGCGAATATCCAGTTTTAAGACCCATAAATTTCGTTTATTGTTTAAAGACAGTTTCCGTACGATTTGCTGAAATCTTGTTACGGCCCAATGATTTCCCTTAATTTGGCGGCATGACCAGGAATCATAAATAAAAATACGGTCAAACGCAGGTTCAATTATTCTGACTATTGCGTGATGCAGCAGCCTATCGCGGACTCCTGCCTTGTGAATATGGCGACGCTTGGGGTCGCAAACAAAAAATGAACGATATGGCCCGTGTCGGTATTGTCCCATTGCCAAATCGCTTTGCAATTTGAAAATGCTATCCTCCAAATTTAGCGCGAATTCAGCTACGTCCTTACGCCTTGTTTTTCCAGACTTAAACTCCTCCCAGGCTAAAAATAAATTTTCCACAGAAATAATTTGATTAAAATTAAACATAAGATTATGGCTAATAATTCCTTTACAAAAACAGTTTACCACACTCCCTTATTTGATGAGCTTTATCGGTTATTTTGTAGTTGGCACATTAGGTGTGATTCTATCCCAAAAAGAGACCGCCTGACGATTGGTATTAAAGTGGAAAATTCCATGCTGGAAATTTTGATCTCAATTGTAACGGCCTATCATACCAAGGATGGACATCTAAAACTTGAAACACTGAGCGAGGCTAATATTGCCCTTGAAGGTTTAAAAATCCTTATTCGCCTTGCCAAAGATATCCACGCCCTGGATGCCATTTGGTATGTAAAATACGAGGGCCAACTCCAGGAAATCGGAAAGATGGTTGGCGGCTGGATGGTTAGCATACAAAAAACCAACAGGTAAATAACTGCTGGTTTTTTAAATTTATAGAAAGAATTTCGGACGGACACCACACCCAAGATGTCGTTGGAATTGTCGGGATTGTTCCTGTTGACATTGGCACCCTTGGCATCGGCATTGCCAAAGTTGACAAGCTTGCCGTCGGAAGTACGGGCGTGGTGTTTGTCTTTTTCCATCTAGTCACTGTGGACACATCCCTTATTCAGGGTAGCGGCCACTGTATATAATATGAGGCAGAGGTTCTGCCCAGAAAAAGACAAGCAGTTCTTCTCTATAATTTTACATTGGCGAGGGCAAGAGAATCTCCGACCCTGCATTAGCCAAATTTATTGTAGCAAATAATATTTTTTTAAGCGACCCCTTGCGGGGAAAACAACTAAACCAAAGGCTCAAAAGTCAAATAACAAAGGAGCAAAGAGAGAAGAAACTAGCGGACGGACACCACACCCAAGAAGTCGTAGGAATTGTCGGGACTGTACCCGCTGACAAGGGCACCCTCGGCACCGGCATCGCCAAAGCTGACAAGCCCGCCGCCGGAAGTACGGGCGCTTGACCAGTCATATGTATTTTCTAAAGTACATTCTGTTCTATTTTTAAGTCGCAACATCCAGTCATACAGTATTTCTGCCGGACTACGACGATGGTTTTTATTAATCAATAAATCAGCTAATTGCTGAGAGGCTTTTTTCGAGTCTGAACCCATGGTTTTTCGTATTGTGTCTAATACTGCATCGCTGCATTCCCGCAGCTCACTGTCCGGAATTGCGTCAATACCTTTTAAATAATCCCTTAAAACACGCGTCTGCTCAATATAGTCTTTACCGGCAGAGTCAGGCACAAATTCTTTTTTAGCCAAAACCCATTTTGTCTCAAAAGCAGCATTTTTATAAAAAGCCTCGTCCTTATACCAGTCAGTATCAAACAGTAGCTTGCCCTCGTCCTTGGTCATTCTGGGCTGTCCAATCTCATTAAGCCTTTTCATGGTAAAAGGCTTGCCGGTTCTATCTTTACCAATTCTTAATATTAACATTTCGCCTTGGGTTTTAGCCGCACGCAGCTCGGCTTCGTTCCAGGGGATTGGGGGTGTACCCTCGGGCAAGCCGGTGGCTACATCCATACCCCATGCTTTATGAACTTCATCGTAGCCAAAAAAGTCTTCTTTCATAATCTCTTTAGCCTTTTCATAAGCAACCTCGCCGCCTTTTTCCCTGGTGGCCATTTTTTCAAAACCTTTGCTTAACTCATCGCCCCCCACCATCCTTGCCTCTTCGCCACTTTTAAACACGCCGGCCAGTTGCGGAGTCATTCCTGCTAAATCCCGCTTTGTCCAAGTGCCGGCGAGAACCCATTTTTTACCGGTAGCTTTTTCGTTAAAGCGAGTACCAACCGGTGTGCCCAAAAATGGTTTATTGGGATCATAAATAATTTTTTCGCCATTTATTATTACTTCATTATTCCCTAGTGGCTCTAAACCTTTTCGTTTGGATTCAACAGGTGGCTTGTATTCAACTAAGCGAATTAATTCTCCCAGTTTATCCTTGTCTGCCTTACTTTCTAGTTTATTAACATAGTAATATTGCAAAGCCCGTTGAAAAGTCTCATTTATGTCTCCATTGTAAAAACGTAAGACAAAATCCCTTACGCGGCGCGGCTCCATCCGGTCATCATAAGTAAACGGCTGAGGCTGGTCTTCGGCAATTTTTCTGTTTTTTAAAAGTTCCTTTGCAGCTTTGTGAAATTCTTTGTACTTGGCTAGAATTTCCGACATACCAGAGATTTCCTGTAACTGCTCAGGAACCAATAAATTATCCCGCGCGCTTAAAAATTCTTTTTTAGGCATTTCCTGTGTTGCCAATTCGGTTCCAAATAACACATCAGTAGAATGAGAAAAAGTGGCCTCGGGTAATTCCGAAGGTAATTTTTTATATACCCATCTTCTCAGCTGAGCGGGGTCTAAAGGCTCCCTGCCGAAATATCCTTTGCCAGGAGGGTTCATTAAAGCTATTACTTTGGTACGTTGTTTATTTACCGCCACCGCTTCAGAAGCATCCTCGGACAAGACAACATCGCCACCACGCTCCAAGGCATCCAAAACCTCATGCAGACGTATAAGGATATTGGGAGCCGAGGCGTTAAATTCGTCTAAAATCACGACTTTTATTTTCCCCTTTTCCTGCCTAAGTCCGGAAGTAACCTTGCCGTCCGCAAAAATATATTCCGGGTCATCGGCGTGTTTTTTGTGGGGATTGGGAATATATCTGCCCATTAAATCTTCCACATCGGTTGCGCCATTTAAGTTTGCATAGTGGACTTCCCAGCCAAGTTCACTGCACATTTTACGGACTGTTGTGGTTTTACCCAAAGACGTGCCCCCATCTACTAACATGGGTTCGCCGTTTAAAAAGGCTACGGCAATGTCGCGTTGCAAAGGCAAAGCAATATCCTTGTCATTTATAAAATCCTCGTATTGCTCACGCTTGGGCACAAAATCTCCACCCTTGACCGTGGCTTTTTCCAAGGCGACACCCAAATAGGCAACAGAAGTTTCCGTTTCTTTTATTGGTTCCGGTGGGTTTTCGGCTTCAGGGTTAAATTGTGTTTCTGGTGAATGCATAAATTATGATTGATAAGCTATTCCTACTTTATCTAAAATTAGGTTACCGGAAAGCTTTAAAGCGGATAATTGATTTTTTGTCAGCAAATAAACCACTGTCGAATCCTTGTAAGGGGGGATAATAATTTTGGATTTACTGATCTCTTTGTTAAAAATTTCTATTTGGCCAGTTGGGTATTGCACCAAAAAATCATACATATCCTTATTTAAAATGCCGCTGGTCATATAAAAAAACTTGCCGCCTTTAGGTAATTGGTCTAAAAGTTGATTAATATCTTTTACATTAGAAAAATCCTCAATAGTTAATTGTTGCTGTAAAGTTTCCAACTCCTTTTCATCCTGAGCAATAATTAAACCTACTTCCCGTTGTCCCTTAGTAGCTTCTAAAAAATGATGGAATTTATCGTTTTGTTGCATATACGTATAAATATTTTTTAAGCGACCCCTTGCGGGGAAAACTACTAAACCAAAGGCTCAAAGGGCAAATAACAAAGGATCAAAAAGAGAAGAAGCTAGCGGACGGACACCACACCCAAGAAATCGCTGGAATAGACGGGATGGTACCCGTAGACATAGGCACCCCCGGCATCGGCATAGCCAAAGTTGACAAGCCTGCCGTCGGAAGTACGGGCGCTTGACCAGTCATAAGTTTTTTCCAGCAGACGGCCTTTCCCATTTTTGAATAATAGCATCCAGTCGTATAAAATTTCACCCGGACTCCTGCGGTGGTTTTTGTTAACTAATAAATCGGAAAGTTGTCGGGAGGCAGCCTTCATGTCGAACTTCATTAAATCGCGAATGCTATTTAATATAGCATCGCTGCATTCCCCAAGTTCTTCCTTTGTTAAGGTTCCCAGTCCCTTTAGGTAATCACGTAGCACCCTGGTTTGCTCAATATAGTCCTTGCCGGTTGAACCGGGTACAAAATCTTTTTTAACCAAAGCCCATTCCGAAGTTAAA
The DNA here is from genome assembly GCA_903908535.1 of Candidatus Doudnabacteria bacterium. Taxonomy (GTDB): domain Bacteria; phylum Patescibacteriota; class Doudnabacteria; order UBA920; family UBA920; genus CAIVSE01. The sequence goes on along the minus strand of CAIVSE010000039.1, from coordinate 25,918 downwards.
GACTTATTTTTATAAAAGTCTTCATCTTTGAACCAGTCAACTTTATATAATAATTTGCCTTCGTCCGAAGTTAAACGCGGCTGACCAATTTCATTAAGCCGCTTCATAGTTAAGGGCTTGCCGGACTTATCGGTCGCGACCCTAAGAATTAGCATCTCGCCATTTTTATTAGCATCCTTAAGTTCCGCCTCGCTATATAGTATGGGGGGCGTATCCTTTACTGCCTCTTTCCAAGCTGGGCGGGGAGAGCCGTCTTTATCTTTAATTGTATCCGCTACCTCAGGACCCCAAGCCTTTAAAATTTCCTCATATCCAAAAAAGTTTTCTTCCATTATTTCCTTAGCTTTTTCGTAATTGGTTTCTCCTTTGGTGGTTTCAGGACGGTCTGGTGTGGCCGCGCCAGTTTCCGGGGCAACATCGGGGGCAGCCAAGGGGCGGCGCTTTGACTCGGCATCTTTAGGTTTGTATTCCACAAGGCGGATAAGCTCCGTTAACTTTTTTTGGTCATCAGCGGTTTCAAGCTTATTGGCATAGTAATACCCCAAAGCATTTTGAAAAGTTTCGTTAATATCGCCGTTATAAAAACGGAGAATAAAATCACGCACACGACGTGGTTCCATACGGTCATCATACATAAACGGCTGGGGCTGATCTTCGGCAATCTTCCTATTTTTTAAAAGTTCCTTGGCGGCTTTATGAAATTCTTTGTATTTGGCTAAAATTTCCGGCAGGCCGGGGATCTCTTGTAATTGCTCTGGTGTTAAAACTTGGTCGCGCGCCAATAAAAAGGCTTCTTTTGGAACTTGCTGCGTTAAGGATTCAGCCCCAAACAGGGCATCGGTAGAGTGAGAAAAGGTGCCTTCGGGTAGTTCGGTCGGCAATTTTTTGTAGACCCAACGGCGCAGCTGGGCAGGATCTAAAGGTTCGCGGCCAAAATAACCTTTTCCTGGCGGGTTCATTAAGGCAATAATTTTAGTGCGCTGCTTGTTAACACTTACGGCCTCGGAAGCATCCTCGGACAGTACAACATCGCCACCGCGCTCTAAAGCGTCCAAAACTTCATGAAGGCGTATAAGTATGTTCGGGGCCGAGGAGTTGAATTCATCTAAAATAATTACTTTAACTTTGCCTTTTTCCTGCCTAAGGCCGGACGTAACTTTTCCATCGGCAAAGATATATTCAGGGTCGTCAATATTTCTCTTGTGAGGATTCGGAATATACCTGCCCATTAAATCCTCAACATCGGTTGCGCCATTTAAGTTTGCGTAATGGACTTCCCATCCAAGCTCACTACACATTTTACGAACCGTGGTAGTTTTACCCAAAGATGTGCCTCCATCTACTAACATGGGTTCGCCGTTTAAAAAGGCTACGGCAATATCACGCTGGAGCGGTAGGGCAATTTCTTTGTCATTGATAAAATCCTCGTATTGCTCGCGCTTTGGCACAAAATCTCCACCTTTGATAGTAGCTTTTTCTAAGGCAACACCTAAGTAGGAAACCGAGGTCTCAGTTTCTTTTACTGGCTCTGGCGAATTTGCGGATTCAGGGTTAAATTGTGTTTCTGGTGAACGCATAAGTTTTAAACTTGGTAAGCCACTCCACAATGTTGCCTCAGGCTAAAACCGACAGCCTCCAAAGCCAATAAATCTTTTTTAGTAACAACTGCGGCGACTGACAAGTTTACGTAATCAGGCGTGAATACGGAAGTTTTCATCTGGGAATTATCAAAAATTTCCACTTGGCCGGTCGGGAATTGGGCTATAAAGTCGTAAATATTTTTGTTTATAGTACCAGAAACAGTAAAATATAATTTAGTTGGCTGCTGAATTTGTTTTAGCAGTTCTGCCGTGCGGTCAACCTTTACAAAACCATTTTTCTTTAATACCTGTTGCTGTTCCTGTAACTCGCTGTCATCACGGGAAATTATTAAAGCCACCTCACGCTGGCCGGAAGCAATTTTTAAAAATTCATTAAGATTGTGGTGTTGTTGCATCTGCTTTAAATATACTAAAAATTGGCATAATTGGCAATGACATCCTCGATTAAATCAGCCAATTTAGCGGCCATTTCATGCAACCGGACATTAGCTAGACTATTTGGGTAGTATTCAGAAACGTGCTCTGTGCCCTCGCCAATTCCCAATCCAATTAATTTTTGGTCGGTTTGTTCGGTAACTTGTGAGATAATATCAGAAAGACCATATAAAGAAGCCGGATGCATGCGCGATTCTTCAGGAACACCGTCAGACAGCACAATTAAAAATTTATGGTCAGCCTTTTGTTTGGCTAATCTTTGGGACGCCTGCTGCAGGGCCCAACCGTCATCATTCCACCTTGCTTTGCCGGTATCACTGCTATCGCTTACTTCTAAAAGCATACCGCCCATTTTTTCGCGGGAGGCTTTGGAAATTTTGTCGCCAAAATTTTCATATTCATAAATGCGGTCATTAAACCCTAAAATCTCAACATTTATAGATAGCCTGTTTAAGACCTCAGCCAAAACAATCACGGCTTTAAATGTTTCCTCAATTTTTTCACCCTGCATGGAACCAGATAAGTCGACCAATAGGGTAATGGCATAATCTTTCTCGTGCGGCAATTCACGTTTTTGCCAGGCGCGGCTTTCCATTACCGGCACGTCTTTGGCTTTTTCCTGAATACGCCTTTTAATGTCAATGCGCTTGCCGGCTTTAAAACCCGATTTCCAACCTTTGACTTTGCGGGCTACAAATATTTCCCGCAAGTCCTGCTCCAGCTTATCAATGACCGGCAAAACCTCTTTACGGTATTGCTCATATACGTTGGCATCTTTTTTAACTTCGGCTTCCAGCATATCACGGTACTTTTGCAGTTCAGCCTCGTCTTCCGGTGACTTGGTTGCTTTTTCACGCCGTGGCTTTTTTATTTCTGGTTTGGCTTTACTGTCTTCAGTTGGTTTCGCGGCTTCTGCCTCTGTCTTAGCTTCCGCAGTAGCTTCGGGGTTCTGCAAAAGCTTACCCTCGAGCTCCTCGTTTAAATCTTTTTCAAATTTATGGAGCGCAGCTTTGGCTTTTTTGGCCAAGTCTTTTTTTACGTCATCCGGTAGCGAATCAATATAGTCGCGAATTTTTTGTTTTAACTCTTCCGATAAAGAATCTAAATCAACCGTGCCAGGTTTTTGTCCAGCCGATGAATCCGCAGCAGGCTGGCCAGCTTGCCCCTGTTCTTGTTTGGATTTTTCCTGCTGGTCTTTTATAGCTTTATCAATAGCCTGTTCCAGTTGCTTCTGTTCCTCTGGCGTTAATTTATCTTTCAAGTCTTGTGGTAAGCCCTGTTTGCCGGGAGCGGATTCGCCAGATAGAGCACCATTTTCTTCCTCGCCATTTTGCTGGGACTCTTTCATCATTTCCTGCATTTTTTGGTCTTCCATATCCTGTTCAACCAATTTCTTAAATTCAGGCCAAACCTTGTCTCGGTTTATTTCATAGGAGACTTCGGCATATTGAGAAATTAATTGTTCACTGCTGTCAGCCTCGGCCTTGGAAGGGTAACGCAGCCAGGAATCCTGAGCGGAAATTAAAGTTGAGTTAACTACTTCTTTAACATCATCAGGTAAATCCTTGGTTAATTCAAAATCAAGACTTTGGGTTTCCCTAAACCATTGCCTTATATATTCAAACCCGGCCTGCATAAATTTTGGCTGGTAACCCAATTTTTCTTTGGCCTTATTTTTCGCTTCAATCTCAAAACCCAAATCATGTTCATAAGCCAAGGCCATCTGTTCCCTAAATTTAGGGTAAACGTCAGCCACAAAATTGTTCATACGCGGGTCTTCGATGGCATTCATCATAAAAGAAAAGCCCGGCTGTTTCCAAACCTCGGCCGGAATAAATTCGGTCCTGGTAATGCGCCTGTGGCCGCCTTCGTGGGAAATCACAAAGCGCAAAAAATCCATTGACTTTTCCAGCAAGTCCTTGGGGTCAACCCGGATAATGTTGGCTTTAAAATCCCAGTGCCAGCCCTGACCCGGCTCATTTAACTCCACAGGAATGCGGAAATCCTTGCCTATAAAATAGGCTAAGGACGAAAGAAGCTGTTGTTTGCGTTTAATTTCTGTTTGCTGATCAGGAGTAAAATTTGCCAGAATTTGTCTGTCCTTATTTTCTTTAAGCGCGTTAAAAATATATTGCGGTTCTATTTCTGTTTGGAAAACTGGTTCAAAATTATGATTTTCTAAAGTAGGCATAGATTAACATCGGATGCTATTGATTTGAAATTAATTATTTAACAGTTTAAAATCCCTTAAACTATAAATAACATCTTTGCGTTCCACCACCACTTCCCACTTTTTGCGCCTGGCGTAACGAGCCAGCTCCAAATTGGGGTTAAAGGCAATGGGCCGGCCGACTAAGGCCAGCATGGGAATGTCACTTTCCGTATCGCCCACGGCAATGGAATGTTTAAAATCCACCTTAATATTTTTGGCCGCCAAATAGTCTTTTAAGACCAAAGCCTTTTTATAAAAAGTTTGTAAATTCAAAACCTCGCCTGTAAAACAGCCTTGCTTAACTTCGTATTCGCTGCCAAAATAGGCGTCAAAACCTATCATCCTGGCGTACATTGATACAATATATGTGGGCGAGCCGGAAATAGTTACCAAATGGTAATCCTGTTTTTTTAAGGATGCGATTAAATCGCGCGTAAACCGGTAAACACGATGACGCAAATTTTTTATGGTTTGGGAAGCCGAAGCCGAAACCTCCACAAAAGACTTGCCGGCGATGTATTTTAAATGGATGGCAATGACTTTTTTAATGTAATCCTCATAGTCCCCCCTGCGGTCCAGCCAGGCTTTAAATTCCCGTTCCACCTCTTTTTTGGCCGTGAGCGGCATAATCCGGTCGTCCACCAAACCGTTAATAAGCTCTATTAACAGGCTGGAACGGAAAATAGTCCCGTCAATGTCAAACAAGGCGAGTTTTACAGGCTTAACCATGTATTTAGTATAGCCAAATAGCGGCTTTTGCGCAAAAATACTAATCTAACCATAGACTAAGTTAGTTCTAATTTTTCCGTCTTAATATACGGGGAAGTCCCGCAAAGCCGGGTCCCGCTCCGCGGGAAAATAAAGGTTTCCCGCCGCAAGCAACGGAGTATTAAACCTTTCTTAGCTCCTCGGCTCGCTTATCCTTTGCAAGCAAAGGATAGACTCGCCTACGTCGCGAATAATCATTAAGGAATAAATATGCAAAACAAGACTTTAGCTTATTGGATAGTAGGAATAGTTGGAGTAGTATTAATTGTCTTAATTATCAGGCAAATATACGTCCAAAACCACGGCGCCACAACAAATAACACCGCGGTTACCACAACTACTGCGCCACAGAACAATTCCACCAGCACACCCGCCACTTCCACACCGGCGGCCGTGAACAGCTCCCCCAGCGGCGCGGCCAGTGCCGCCTACCAGGCGGCTTTGGCTATTTACCAAACAAACGGCTATCGCATTGAAATTTCCCAATGCCATGGCATACCGGGTAAACTTACGGTTACACAGGGCCAAAAATACATGCTGGATAACCGCGATAACCAGGCTCACACCATTAAAGTCGGGCCCTACACCTACAACCTGCCGGCTTACGGTTACGAAATTGTCACCGCCGGAGTCCTGGGCCTAAACAACCTAACCTGCGACGGCGGGGGCGCCGGCCAAATCAACATAGAAAAATAGGCCCGCATAAATTGACCTGAAACCAATAAAACCTTATAATTACAGACATGGCAGACAATGTAATTATAAGGTTTAGCGATGTTACTTTTGAATACCACCACAATAAGCCCCTTTTGGAAGAGGCTTCCTTTAGCGTGCATAGCGGCAGCCGCATTACCTTAATGGGCCAAAACGGCGCCGGCAAATCCACCCTGTTTAAACTGATAACCGGCGAACTCAGACCGGCCGAAGGCGACGTATTTGTGACCCCAAAAGATGCCAGTATTGCCATTGCCCGGCAAGTTATGCCCCAGGATTTAGCCGGGTTCAGTGTGCGCGACTATTTTGCCACAGCCTTTACGGAAAAAAAATATAATCTGGATAAACTTATTAAAGACGTGTTTGAGGTCGTTAATATCAATCAGTCGGCCTTCGCTAAAGCTTCGGCGGACGCGACTCTATCAACTATTTTAAATAAAAGGGTCGCGGAACTTTCCGGCGGCCAGCAGGCCCGGCTTTTATTGGCCCACGCTTTAATCCAAAACCCGGATATTTTACTGCTGGACGAGCCGACCAATAATCTTGACCAGGCCGGCATTGAACACTTAACCGGCTTTTTAATGATGTACGAAAAAACCGTGCTGGTAATTTCTCACGATGCCGACTTTTTAAATGCCTTTTCCGACGGCGTGTTATATTTAGATGTTTTTACCCACAAGGTGGAACAATACAGCGGCAACTACCTGGACACGGTGGAAGAAATTAAAAACCGCATTGAGCGCGAAAATTTGCAAAACGCCCGCATGCAGCTGGAAATTAAGGAAAAGCGTTCCCAGGCCGAAGTTTTTGCCCACAAAGGCGGCAAACTGCGCGCCGTGGCCAAACGCATGCGCGAGGCCGCGGAAGAAGCCGAAACTGCCGTGGTTACCGTAAGGCAGGAAGATAAAACCATCCGCGACTTTACCATTTCCATGCAGGAATTTGACAAGTTTTTTGACGGCAAAATTTTGGAGCTGTCGGAAATCTCCGCGGTCAGGGAACATGGAATGGTCACTAAAGAAGTGGAAATGACCATCCGCAAAAACACTCATTTATTATTTACCGGGCCCAACGGCATTGGCAAAACCACCATGCTGCAAAAACTGGCTTCCGGCCATGGCCAGGGCTTTAAAGTGGCCAAAGACGTAAAAATTGGATATTACAAACAGGACTTTGGCAACTTCAACTTCAGCCAAAAAGCCTTTGACGCCTTAAAAGAAGCCATGCAAAAATTTGATGAGCACATTTTGCGTTCCACCGCGGCCGGTTTTTTATTAGACGGGAAATTACTGGACCAGCCCATAGCGGCGCTGTCCGAAGGCCAAAAAGGCCTGCTGTCATTCTGCCGCTTAGCCCTGATGCAACCGGGCCTGCTAATTTTAGATGAGCCAACCAACCACATAAACTTCCGGCATTTGCCGGTAATAGCAAAAGCGCTCCATTCGTATGAAGGAGCGCTTGTGATGGTCTCTCACATTCCCGACTTTGTCAGCCAAATACGGATAGACCAAACAATAGATTTAAATTCGCTGTAAACTATTTAACCGGGGTGCCGGTGGCAATGTTGGTCTGGGTCCTCATTATGCCGCCCGGAACTGTGCCCTGCTGCAGCATTACCGGGGCGCCTGGCGTGCCATAGCCGCCATAATACATCATATTGCTACGGGTGGTGTAGCGTCCCATACCCACAAAACTTTTAACTTCCCCAACCTTCACGCCCAGCCAGAACACAAACAATAACACTACCAGGGCGACTAACAGTTTAACTATCCAAAAACCAAAATGGCCATGCATGTGGTTGTGCATGCACCAGCCGCAGTTGCACATGTCACCATGGCCCATAGACTGCTCTTTTTTTATCTCGTCCATATATTTTTTCCTTTGGATTAATTATTATTTCATCTTCTTGCGGATAAACGCGGGGATGTCCAGCTCGTCGTCTTCCGGGCTTTCCGGCTGAATTTGCGGCTGCTGTTTCGGCATGGGCTGGACTGCGACCGGTGGCATATACTGCTGTGCGGGCTGGGCCGGCGCGGGGTTAAACAGCGGCTTGCGCACTTCCATGGACGGCTGCTGCGGCTGGAAAATTTTTGGTTCCACGGAAGCGGTATGGCGGGGCTGGGCATCCATAATGGAAGAGGCCGGCCGCTTATTACCCTCTTCAAAGCCCGTGGCAATAACCGTAATGCGCACGCTGTCGCCCAAACTTTCGTCTATGACCGCGCCGAACTTAACCTTGGCATCGGTATCTATGCTCTTGGTAATCACTTTGGCCGCTTCATCAATTTCAAACATACCTAAAGAAGAGCCGCCGGTAATGTTGAACAATACGCCTTTGGCGCCGTCTATGGCCAATTCGAGGAGTGGAGATGAGATGGCCATTTTAGCCGCTTCCTGGGCGCGGTTCTCGCCCACCGCGGTGCCAATACCCATCAGTGCGGTACCGGCATCCTGCATTATGCTTCGTACATCCGCGAAGTCGGCGTTAACAATGCCATGGGTGGTGATTAGATCGGAAATGCCGGAAATGCCCTGCCGCAAAACTTCATCCACGGTCTTAAAGGCTTCAATCAGCGAAGTTTTCTTATCTATAATTTGTAAAATGCGGTCGTTATGGATGGAAATTATGGCGTCAACTTTATCTTTTAAGTTGTCGTAAGCGTTTTCCGCCACCTCTTTGCGCTTGCTGCCTTCAAAAGTAAACGGCTTGGTGACCACGGCCACGGTAAGGATGCCTTTGTTCTTGGCAATTTCCGCTACGACCGGCGAAGCGCCGCTGCCTGTGCCGCCGCCCAGTCCACAAGTTATAAAAATCATGTCCGCATTGGAAATGACCTCTTCCAATTCTTCCACGGTTTCTTCCGCGGCCTGTCTGCCCAGCTCCGGGTTCATGCCGCTACCCAAACCTTTGGTGACGCCCTTGCCAATATGGACTTTGCGGTCGGCAGAGTTGTTATGCAGGGCCTGGGAATCGGTATTTATGGAGATAAGCTCCACGCCCTTAATGCCCAGTTCCGTCATGCGGTTCACGGTGTTAGTGCCGCTGCCGCCAATACCCAAAACTTTAATTCTGGCGAAGGTTTCAATTGTTGGTTTTACTTCCATCTTGTGGGGTTTTTGCATGTTAGGTTACCTTAATATTGGATGATTTATGGGGAAAAGTCAAATACAAATATGGGTAAACCCATATTTGCTCCTCGGTTCGCTTGTCCTTGCAAGCAAGGACAGACTCACTTACGTCGCAAATAAAAAACAAAACCATATCAGAGGCTGCCGGGAATAGGTTTTGCTTTTGTTTTTTGTCTTTAATCATTATAACACATCCACAGTTTATGCCAAACTTTCGGCAAAAGAGGCTAATTCGCCTTTAACCGCGGTAATTTCCTGTTCGGCCATTTGGTTTAAATTCGGTACGTTGCGCTCCAAAAAATCCTGCAACGCGGCCTGGTCGCTTTTTTCCAGCAGTTCGGAAAAGTCATTTTGCCTTAAACTGTCCAAACTTTCAAAAATCTTCACCAGCAGCCGCTTCTCCACCAGCGCGGTGACTTTTTCCACAATGGCAAGTTTTTGTTCGTCCGGCAAAGTTTCTATGCCGAGGATGGAAATAATGTTTTTACTGTCTATTGATACATTCATGTTGTATACGAATTTAACTCCGCTTCCACAAATTGAATTTTTTCCTCCAAAAATTTACCTATACTGGCCCCAAGATATTCCGCGCGGGCATTTCTAAAATTATTTTCAGCGCCTGATAACTCCTGAGACACCCTGTCACTGCTTGAACTTAAGGTTAATAAATTTTTAACTCCCCTAAGGCTTTCTACGTTAGTTTTGGCTGCCGCGTAATTTTTCCTGGCGGTTTCCAAATCCATTAGGGGCCTATTCCCCTTTTCGGCTGGCACTGACCGCTGTGTTTGTGTCCACCTTTCATCCATAAAGGCAACATCGCCGTCTATCATTAAACTTAAATCGCCGCAATAATTTAAGGCTTCTTCCCGAACTTCCGATCCCGAAGGCAATTTTTGGTTAAGCTCCATAGTAAAAAATTCCCAAACGGAATTTGCCTCTTGCACCCTTTTGTCATATCCTTCTTTATTGCCTTCATTTAATGCTTGTTCAGCGGCATCCAAACATGCTCTAACCGCCTCGTAGCCCTCATCCACCCCAGCCAAAACCGCCTCTGTATTTAAAGAAGATTCTAAATTTTCATTGGTAGTTTCTGTTTCTAAATTCGCAAGCGCCATACTTATTTATTATACACCAATTATTTCTTTGTTGCGCCTTTTACCAAATATTTTGCCAATTCACCGCTTGGTTTTACTTTGCCCTGGGTCAAAACATTTAAGACTTCCTGTAAATTCATAGTCAATGGCTGCTTATCGCCTCGCGGTTTAATCCACATAGTTTCCCGAATCAAACGACCTTGTGGTAAATGGCCCTCAATAGGCGTATCAACGGTTGAAAAGAACATACTATTCTTATAAGGACTCCAAATTAAGTAACCACCCGCTCCGTATGCTTTAGCGGCCCGGAAAGATTCAGAGACCTTTCGGTCAATATCCACGACAATTTTTCCGTAGCGGGGAGAGTTAATAATAAAACCGTTTTTTCCCAGCTCTTTTAATTTTTCAAATGATTGCGCTATATTACCCTTAAGCATCTTACTCTGTTTTTCTAACCCTAATTTGAAAATTTCGGCTTTGGTCAAGATAGTATCAGCGTCACGTCCAGATTTAAAATAATCATATAATTGGTTAAAACTCATAAAACGCGACAACCCCAAAAGATTACGGTAAGAATCCCTGAAATATTCCTGTTCTTTAGCATAAGACCTGTTATCTTCGGCGTTAACAAATTTAACCAAACTTTCCAGTTCCGGAGTTTTTTTAAGCGCCCCTAAAGCAGTTAGAGTTTCGTAAACCTTTTCCGTGGCGCTGCTGCCACGCTTGGAAGAATGGGAATGATGGTCAAAATATGCGGTCTTGCCGTCATCATTAACAATAAAGCCTTCCTTACTGCCCATATCCACGTGCACCCGGCCTTTCTCCGGCTGGTTAGGCATTAGATATACGGTGTCTGCGGTCTCAAACCCGGCCAATTTAAACAAACCCAAAGCCGCCCGACCGTCCACGTCGGTAGATTTTCTTACTTCATCTTTTTTATCGTCATATATTCCGGAAACCGCGAATTTTTTCCAGTTTTCCCTGGCCAGTTTAAGAAGCTGTTCCGGGTTATTACGGACTTCTTTTTTATTTTTGATGTCTTTGCGGCTGTGGGCAAACGTGACTTCCGCCACCCTATCCAATATCTCCGCCTTATTACGCGGCGCGGCTTCGGTTTCTAAATTTTTTTTTTAGCTTCAGGAGAACCTTCTTTGGGCAACTTTTTTTGTTTAACTAATTCATCGGTCATGTACCTAATAATACCCTTTTCAGTAGTTCCGATGGGAACACTAATGCCTTTAGAATTGGCGCTGAATTTACTTCCAATTTCTAACCTAATTTTGCCCTTATTACCGGTTTTAATCAGTTTATCATTCATTGTCTTTAAAGCCCGCTCATAAGCCCGGACGGTCGTAATCCGTTTAGCTTCACTCATTTCGGCAAACTTATTTTGCCCATCACCGGTGACATTAACGTCTATTTTACTAAACTTGCCGGTTAAGGTTTCAGCCAAATCTGCCTGCTCCCGCTCTTCCCTTGCCGCAGGCGCTGCCTCGATGCGGTTAGGCCGCGGCCTGGGCTGGCGTTCCGAAGGGGCGTTGTCAGCTAAAGGCGCGGGCATGCCCGGCATAGGACGGCGTGGAGTCGGGCCTGCTGTAGACGCAGTAGCTTTAGGAGCGGTTCTCTTTACAGCCGGTTCAGGAGCTGCCGGCCTCTTTGGCACGCCTTCCATCATAGTACGCTCTAAAATCTGCCATAAAATTAGAGCACGGTTTTTATCGCTGCGGCCCAGTCGCGCGGCACGTAAGGCTTGCGATTCCTGCTGTTGATAATTAATGCTTTTGGCTTCCAAACACCGGGTTAAAATTTCTGTTTTGCTGACGTTAAATTCCCTGGCTGCACGATCTATATCCGCCTCTTTAAGATTGTTGGCATCCAAACCGGCTTTTAACGAATCAATGGCTTTTTCTTGTGAAGACCTTTCAGTTTGCTCGGTCAATGGCGAGTTATTTTCCGCGGGGTTTGGACTATAAAAATCTTCCATGGTAACCGCTCTTGGTTTCTGTACCGGTTTCTTACCATAAAACACTTCCTGCACCGCGTCATCCCAATCCATTTTCTCCGAAGGCTTCTGCCCGTAGAAAACTTCCTGCACGGCCTGGTCAAACGGTACCCGGCCGGCTTCAATTGCTGTGCCTGCCGCCACGCCAGCGGCGGTACCTACAGCCGCGCCTTCCACAACTTTAACAGTATTAAGAGATGCGGGTTTTTTAGTATTTAGGCGATCCTGAATTTTCCCCAAAATGGAACGTTTAGCAACTTCCGGCTCCTTGGGGTTTAACCTATTTAAACGATCATTAGTATTTTTCTCCTCATCCTTATCAAGTTCACGCCTGTTGCCGGCCAACGGGAACGGGTATTCTATATCTGTGGGCGGACGCAAGTTGTACTGGTAAAAATGAGATGCCGCCTCACTTGGTGGCAAGATAGCGTCATGTCCGGAAGCGGTAGCGAGTACATGCCAATCACCGCCATTATCAATCCCCAGTTCCATTTTATCAACACCAATTCCACCGTCATGCAAAGTCGTGCCCGGCGCTTTTAATACGGAATTAAGGTGGCTTAAATCTATTTCACCATTGTGGGCGCCCGCGGTCATCATCCCCATATTATGGATGTTATTTTCAGCCGTAGGGATTATGTTTATCTTTAAGTGCGACTGGACTTCATCCACCCCGCCGTGCTTATACCACTCCATTAGCTTGGCTTCCAAACCGGAAAGTTTGGTATCTACGGAGCTGTCGGGATTCTTGCCGAATTCGGCAAATTTGTGCTGGATGTTGTCTATTAAATTTTTCGCTACCATATGCACGTCCGCATGAACATTTCCGCCTGTATCATTTAAAAACAATTCCTGCTGCTTGCCTTCATACAAAATGTCTTTTCCGTGGATAGTGCTATAATGCGCGCCGGGCTCATCATGCCAGTCCACGCGATGAATTTTATTTAAACTAAATGGGCTTGTGCCACCGCCCCCTCCGCCGCCGCCACGGGTGGTAACATTCTCCTGAATATTCCAGCCATGGGAACGTAAAACGTTTAAAGCTCCAGCGTCTAAAATTTTTCCGTCAGGACCAACCGCAATATGATCCGCTCCGGGGATAACATGCCCGTCCGGACCGGTTAAATTAAGAAAATGGTTGCCATGATCTAAAACCTCATGGACTTGGTAACCGTTTGGCATATTTAATTCCGCGTGACCGTTCATAAAGCCTGGCGCGTGGTCGGAAATTCCGCCATGATAGAAATCCGCGTGATGATTTCCGGTTATTCTGTCTCTTAAGGCTTCAATCCAAGTGGCCTTATTGCCGCTCCAGTTTCCGCCAAATAATTTATCATGCGCGTGTTCTATGCCACGTGTTACATACCCGCCCATAACACCCGTCATAACCGCCGCGGCCGCCCCGCCAATAAGACCCATTTTAATGCCGCGCTTTCTGATTTCATCCGCCACTTCTTTATTCACCCTTTCAATTTCAGGAATCATCCTTTGCTCGGCAACACCGACTAACCTGTCATAAGCACGCTGTTGTTCAGCCTCGGTAGCGCCAAATTCACCGCGCTTAGCCTGCCAAAACGTTTGCAGGGCCGCGCGCAAATCTGTTTCAGCAATCAATTTAGTGCCGGCCCGACCTCCTTCATCTTTACCAACGCTAATTAAGTCTACTTTTTGGTCAGTCTGCAAACGCAAAGTCGCGCGGATTTCCGCCACCTGTTGTTTTTCTTCATTGGTTAAAGGCACACCCTTGGCCTGCAAAGCTTCCACCTGGGTAATTAAATTGCGAGCCTCTTTTAATTCATGGGTCTGGCGTTCTTTTTGCCCTAAAACCGCTTCTTTTTCGCCCTTCATAATATCGCGTCGGCGTTCACGGGCGGCACGGAAACCCATATATATTCCGGCACCAATACCGGTGCCAACTATAACAGCTGTGGCAGAACCAAATGTTAAGGCACTAACAATACCCACTGCCGCGCCTTTTGTCAGACCTCTGGCAGCAAGACCTCCTACGGCAGCATAAGTTACAGGATTAGCCACAATCTTACCCAAAGTCCTGCCAACTCTTGAATTACCCTTAAAGAAACCATTTTGGGTTAAATCTACAAATTTTTCGTAGCCCTTCATGGCTTCGCCGGGCAAACGCTGGGCCATGTCGCGGTTCTTTTCTCCTAATTGGATATCCAAAGACAAAGTTTTTTCAAAAAACTTCTTCACATAAGCTTCCTGTTCCGGACCCAGCTCCTTGCCTACCGTCCGCATGTGATTATCCACTTCCTGGCGGTATTGTTCGGCCAAACGGTAAAGATTAGAAGCATACATACGCTCACCGCTTTTAGCGCCCGGAACATTTGGCACAACTTTTTCTTCCACCAAACGGTCAAACTGGGCGCGGTCAGTAATTCTGCCCAAAGCAAAATCCGCGAACAAACGCCCGGCTTCCAAGTCCACATTCATATTGCGAATATGCTGGGCTTTAACTTCCGTGGACCGCTCTTCCAGCAATTGCTTATCAAAACTTTCTACGACTTTATCTAAAATTTCATAATGGATATCGCTGGCATCAGCCCTAAGCGGCGCGCCTTCGCTCTTTTTAAACCAGCGCGTTTCAATTTGAGACAGCAGGTTATGGTTCTTCATTATCTCCTGCTTGGCTTCGTCGAAATACTTTTTATAGTAGCCATCTTCAGCCAAACGTACAAACCACCGGGTGGCCAAATTGGCCCCCTCTTTGCGTTCGCCCAGCTTTTTTTCCGCTACGCGCTGGGCATAACTTTCTACAATGGCGTCAATGTCTGCCAATTGGACCCGTTCTAACTTTTTTTCAAATTTTTCCTCTTCTTCCGGCTTTTTTGGAGGCTTGGGTACAGGTTCAGGAATAGGTTCTGGTTTTTCCCATTTTACAACCTCTTTAGTTTGTCCCTGCTCTAACAACCCCTTAACCGGCCGCGGCGGAAGGTACTCCGCTTCTGTCATGGGATGGAATTTTGGCTGTTCAGGTTTTTTTTCTGACCGCGACGAAGAAGACGCTGCCTGCTTGCGGGCTTCAAGCACCCTGGCGGCGTCATTATCGGGTTTACCGGTAAAGGTCCATTGCGCCCGCTTTGTTAACTCCGCATCATCTAATTTGCTCAAATCTTTTTCCTTTTCTTTCTTTCCCCCAAACATTCTTTCAAAAAAACCGCCGCGTTCTGGCATAAAATTATTTGGCTAAAAACATTTGCCGAAAGCTATCCAAAGCCTCAAGATAGACTTCGGGCAAATTATTAATTTTAGACTGTAAAAATACCTGGCCGCCCGCCGGGTCGCTGCCGGAAATATTAGTAAATTCTTCAAAATCCGCCGGTGTAAGCTTAACGGCAATCGTTTGGGCCAAATGCACGGATAACCGGTCTTCCAAATCATCTATCATACTTTCTTTTAAATCCGGCACCGGCGTAATGCCGGCTTCCTCTAAAAGCTGTTCCAAAAAGGCTCTGATTTGTTCCGGACCGGGTACGTTGTTGTACATATATTTTGGCTTAAACTGCTTATATATTTATTATATCACCTTTTTACCTAACCGAGCCCTGCACGCGCTGCTCATTTGATGCCGCCAGCCGCCGCTTCAAAGCCAAAAACATGGCTTCATCGCCAAAACTAACATTATCCTGCAGCGGAGTGTTTAAAAGCAAATCTTCTAAAGCTTCCACTCGCCTGTCGCGCTGGGCAAAATTGGCAGACTGGTTATGCTGGAGCTGTTTAAAGCTCTTTACCAAAAGTTCTTTGTAAATTTCGTTATTACGGTCTAAATCTTTAACATCGCCCCGGAGCAAGTCGCGGTTAATAAAATCCCGCACCGGCACCGTTTTAACCAAATGGCGGTCTATGTAAATTTCAAAACGCCCGTCGCGAAAATTCTCGCCATCCGCCCCCTTAAGCTGGATAGCCGGCCAGGCATTGTTATCTTTAGTCATATCCGAAAACACATAATACATTTCCTCAATCTGTTTAGAGTCATCTATATTAACATTGTCCGGCAACGGGACCTTGTCCCAGGTACCCTGCGGCCCGGGAATACCAAAATATTCATAGCCGCTGATTTTGTCGCGCATGATCACGCACTTCGGCTGGGAAAAGTATTTAACTTCCTCAAAACTTGCCGGCACTTTTAACTTTTCCGCCTCAAACTTTAAAGTTTCGGGACGGATGTGATAAAAACTTTCCACGGCTTTGACTAGAAGTTCAAAATCCATTTCTTTTTCTACTTCCCTAAAAGCTTCTGCCTCGTCCATCTTTCGGCCGTTGCGCAACCACTCATCCTGCAACCTGCGAACACGCTTAACTAATTTTTGCTGATAATCCGGACTGTTCTTATAATCAATTAACCCAGCCCGGTAATCTTTAAAGAATCCCATGGCGGCCAAAGCATGCTCCAAAATTGGTTGAAGCATATGCTCACTAAGGTTAGTCTGTTGCTTCAGCGCGCCAACATCCAGCCGTCCGTATTTATCCATAATCCTCCGGACTGTCTGGAAAGCCGGATAATATTCGGCTTCCGGCCAAATTTGCTGACCTTCCACTTTATTTTCGGTTTTAGGTTCTTTGCGGAATTTAAAGCCGGGCGGGAATTTGGCGGCTTGATCCGGTGAAGGCGCGGCAGTCGCAGGCCGGGACAAACTCCACGGAGCCGCTTTACCCGCCGAAACCGGTTTAGACGCAGGAATATTTTCTCTAAATAACCTGATTAAAGCTCTGTGTAGCAAACCATTTTTGTGCCGGTTGTTGTAAAATGGGTCGCCCTTAAAAAAACCTTCAACAATCTGCTGTTCTGTTAAGCCTGTTAAACCTTCAAACTGTCGGTATTTCTCCACACTTAGCCCCTTGCGAGCTACAGCCAAAAAAGCGTCTGGGTATTTTAAGTGGTATTTTTTTACTGCCTCATACATGGCATCTGAACGCAAAAACCCAAGGTAGTCGGTGCCAAAACTGGTTTCCAGTTCCGTCATAAATCCCGCCTCATCGGCTTTAGGCAATTCCTTAAACTTCTCTGCGTTTGCAGAAGCAGTCTTTTGTTGGGACTGAATGTCAGGGACAGGCTTGCTTTTTGGCGCAGAATTTAAAACCTGTTGCTTTAACTCCTCCAGTTTCTCCACTCCTAACCTTGCTTCTAAATCTTTAGTAAAAGCGCTGTCCCAAATATATTGCAATAAAGTTGTTTCCCGTCCGGTCACTGAATTCCTGACCGGCAAATTCCGTAATTGGTCCTCATAAGCGTACATTGGCAAACGCTCGGTTTCCCGGTCCAGTTTTTTCTTAGGCTTGGTTTTTAAGTCTATATACCAGGGATACCGTTTATATAATTCCGGACTTAACTGCCTTAAAAGCAAGGGCGGCATTTTAAAAACCTCGCGCATTTTAGAATCATCGCCAAAACCAAAGCTTAAGTCGCCAATTTTATTGGTAATCTCCGGCTTCCATTTGCCTTTGTTTTCTATAACCAGAGTCTTTAAAGTTTCTTCGGCTTCTTTTTGGCAGGCCGTAAAATTTGCCGCCACTTCCGGAGACAAATTAACATTGACCCGCCCTCCGGGCAAATATTCAAATACCCCATTTTTCTCCTGTCGCCGGTCAAACTCCACGGTCAGCTGGCTGCCACGGAGTTCAAATTTAGCCTTGCGGATGGGTAAAACTTCACCGGCAACGACCTCAAATTTGTTTTCGCCGTTACTGCCATAAAATTCATCTAAAAATTCCTGGGAAGGTTCAACAGGTTCACTGGCTTTACCCAAAACACTTTTGGTAACTTTCTCAACCTTTTTAGTTTGAGAAATATGAATGTTCTTTTTCTCTGTCTTCCTGTTATTAAAAGCAAAATAATCGTGATCTGCCGATTTGTCCAAACCAAAATGGGCCTGACTGTCCGGATCGGGAACAACTACCGGTAAAGTTTCCGGCGCCTGGTCCGGGAAGAACTGTTTTTTATAGCTATCATATCCTAAATGTAAATAAGTTTCGTAAGCTAACTTTTTAAAATTCCTATGACCCTGCTCCTGGTAATGCTTTTCCAAATCCCGCTTGCGGTTGTTAAACCAGCTTTTAACTTCCGTTTCGTTGAGTGGGCGTATAGCGTCCTGCAAATTTTTAGCCTCCTCCGGCAAACCCGCTACATTAGGAGCAGCATCCGGCGCGGAGAGTACAGGATTTAAAATAGTTTGCAAGTATCTTTCAAACTTACCTTTATATTTTCCCTGCAATTGCTTATTTTGCTGGAATTCCAAACCGTGCTCCAAAGCAAACATAGAAGACATGGGGATTCCGGCAACTTGTTCGGTTTCCCAATAGGGCTTCAGTAAATCTACCGGGCTTTGGCAACCCAAAGGCAAAGATTCTTCTCCCGTAGCCATGCCATTCATCATGTGCTTCAGATATTCATCTAAATCGCGATAATTTATCTGCTCATCATGTTTGTTCTGTCTAAATACCGGAGTAAATTGGCGATATAACCTGCTGTTGGGCGAAATTGGCGGAAGTTTTTTGGTCTCTACTTTTTCAGCTTCCGGCGCGGGAGGCAGCTGCTCTGCCTGGAGATCTTCCGCCGGTGGCAAATCTAAAAGCGGCTCGGGATTAGGTAAAAGAGGCTCCGGAGACTGCCCAGGTAAAATGCTTTCCGATTGTTCAGGGACAGGCTTAAGGTCAACATGGTTTTCCACAAAAAAATCCTTAAAACTCTTAGCGCCCCCGTTGTTTTTCTTTTTTTTGCCGCCCTGCATTAAAAGGCTCTCCCGCTGCGCTGAAAGCTCGTCTTCCCTATCCCCATTATCAGGGCCATTGGTTTTACCCATTTTGTTTCAAATATAAGGTTTTTGATACCTAAATCTAAATAAATTATGCCCTAATAAAAAAATAAAGTCAAATTTGCGCAAAAAAACCGCCGGCCTCCTGCAAAGGAAGTCGGCGGCAAGTTAAAGTTACTGCTGTGTTTGGTTAGCGTGTGGCCAAGTCGTCGGCGGGCGGGTTTTCGCCGCGGAGCCAACCGAACAAATTACCGGCCTCAAATGCCTGAATGAGACGGTCAGCGTTCTGTATCAGGTAGTCACCCAATCTCGGCTTATCGGATTGATGACAATACTGACTGGTAGAACCAGGCGCCAACCAAAATGGACTGTTGGCAATATTGAACCCTGCCAGCTTCTGCTTGTTGGCCTTGAGGAACTCAATGGTATCCCCCACCATTTCATGCAAAAGCGGAAACAGGCCGGTATCACTGAAGCGGCCAAGGACGAAGAAATACGGCACGCCCTTTTTGAACCCGATGACATAAGGATCAATCATGCGGATCCATTTCAGGTCCTGCCAGTCCTTACCGGCAACGTCGTGGTACGGGGTCATAATGACCACATAGTCGAATAACTGAACGGCTTTGCGCATCCGGCGGCTGACGTGGGGCGGAATGACATCACCCTTAAACATTTTCAGCGTCCGAAGGCGGCGGTTAAAAGTCAGGAAGGTATCCACCCAATTGTAGTTGGGAAAAAGCTCGCAGAACCACTTGGTAACCTGGTGAGCTTGCGGGTCAGTATTACTCCACTGTCGGTCAATCTCTTCTTGCCCTGTAGGTTCCACCCAGTAGTACCACACCGGAACTGCCATGAACAAATCCGGCAGATTGCGGATAGGGATGATGGTGTCGGTGCGAACCAGACCTTCTTGGAAGATCATCCGCAAAGCATCGCGAACGTTCTTAAAAGACTTGGCCTGCTGTTCCAAAATTGGAACCTGTTCGCTCATGCCCAGAGCTTCCATGTCCTCTTTGCTTTGCCGGACCTGCTCGTCCAGCGCGGCGTCGTCCGCGTTGAGGGGATCAAAGTTGGCCATAAAATGGGTCATCATGGGGTAAGCCATGAGAAGAAATGCCGCCAAGATCTGCTTTTGCTGCTCGGGAGTAATCTCGCCGCTCGGCTGGATGTTGTCCATGGGCGCGTTCTCCACGACCTTGTCAACGGTTTCCTTGGGAACCTCTTTGACGTTGGCATGGAATGGAATCCTCTGTCGGACGAATCCGACAGCGGTTTCAAAGTTCCGCTTCACAGCAGGGACATCCAGTCCCGGAATGGACGACTCTTCCGACATCAGTTCGCTTTCTACAAACTCAACGGCGCCGGTGGCACGGAAAGTGCCAGCGCCGCGCTTTTGGTCGTCGGCGATACTGAACATTACCTGCATCCCAACTTTGAGCGTTGACCCACATTCATCCTGGTGGATGAAAATGTTCTCCGTGGTCGGGATGTTATGAGGAGCGCCGTCCTCTGTGAACACGGTTTTGATGTTGATGAATCCGTAACCGTCTCCGCCGGGCACCGACGAAACCTCGCCGATGTACTTGGAAAAAAAATCCACAGCCGATACTTCCGTAATTACTTCTCTTTTGTTAAAAAACACAGCTTCCTCCTTATAGGTAGCTAGTTAGATAGTAGATAGTTAAGGTACAAACCACTTTAGGAACTATCAATTCCTTTAATGGTCTTACGCGCCAAAATTGACGCGAAAGATTTGGAAAAGAATGAATATAATATATTACCATAAATAACTAGCTATGTCAAATACCAAAAATCCGCATACCTCATAGTATAACGGATTTATCAAAGTCTATTTTTTGCCTTTACGCAACCGCTCCGAAGGACTTCTGTTCTATCTCTTTCTGAAGATTATCTACATCTTCCTGATACTGGGTCACGGTTTTCTCTAAAGTAGCAATTTGCACTTCCGATTTTTCTTTTTCACGGGCCTGTTCAAGCTCGGTTTGAGCATTAAGCAAACGGTTCCTTGCGACCTCCAAATGGTCCTCTGCGGATCCCCTTGAGGGATCAAATTCCAATGATTGTGACATATTTTAAAAATTAATTCTCTTCAAACTAATATATAAATTATAGAACAAAACCTCCTTTTAAGCAAAAATCCCGCCCAAATTGGCGGGACTTGACTGCTGGTTCTATATATTTCCTACTTGTAATTTAAGGTCGGTGTAACGGCGGTCGGAAAGTTCAATATAATTGTGGAGGTCCCTACTTAAAATTTCTACTTTACGCTCAATAGCGGCGTCACCAGACTCAATTTTTTCCTTAACCTCACTTATACTTTTGGCAAGCTCTTCTTTGGTTGCCATTTTATTTATCCTATTCATTACGTCTTCAAAGCCGGAGGCCACCATAACAGCAAGGTTTTCCATCGATTTTTCCATAGAAACCGACAAATCTTCCAGCGTCATTGGTTTTTTAATATTTTCTTCCATATATACTTTAATTGTTAATGAATGCTGCTAAGGGGTTGAATTCATATTATCACAAAATAAAAAACCGTCCAATGACGGTAAAAACTGGAAAAATTAAAGATTTAAAAAGTTTATCCACTTTTTTTACCCCTCCCAGCCTCCCCTTGTAAAGGGGAGGAGACTATGGTAAAAACGACTTTATCCACTTCCGCATTTTACTTACTCCCGGATTATTCAGCAACCCTTTTACAAACGTGCCCATGTCCCCGCCGCTGCCGCCGCCGGAAAATTTGTTGCCCCACAGAATCAGCCCCACGCAGGTGGCAAAGGCCGGGTTATCCACGCGGTCTATAATGGTGGTAACGTTTTCCGGTTTGCCAATGACCACAGGCAAACGCAAATGTTTTTTCACGAATTCGGCCAGGCCCGGCAAATTGGCGCCGCCGCCCGTTAGGACCACGCCGGCCGGCAGTTTGCCGTCGCGGTTAATTTTTTTCAGTTCGTTGTTGACGTGGTCAAAAATTTCTTCCAAACGGGCTTCGATAATTTCCACCACATATTGGCGGGTAACCGTTTCTTCTTCAGCATCGTCTAATTTGGACAAGTCAATTTCATCTTCTTTATTTATGAATTTAGGGTCGCTGTGCCCAAACAGTAATTTAACTTTTTCCGCGGTGTCTATGCTGCAGCGCAGGCCAATGGCAATATCGTTGGTAATATGCATACAGCCAATGGGCAAAACCTGGGTGTGCAAAACATCGCCCTCTTCGTACACGGCCAGGCCGGTGGTGCCGGCGCCGAGATCTATAACCACCACGCCCAAATCTTTTTGGCGCTTGGTCAGCACGCTTTCGGCCGCGGCCACCGGGGCTAAAACCATATCTTCCATTTCCAGGCCCGCCTGCAAAACCGCTTTGGTCAGGTTTTTAATAAACGGCAGTCCGGCCTGGACAATTAAAGTGCCGACTTCCAGGCGGATGCCGTTCATGCCCAGGGGGTCTTTAATGCCGGTTTGGCCGTCCAAAGTAAAAGTTTTGGGGAAGACGTGCAGGACCTCGCGGTTTTGGGGAATGGAGATGGCCTGCGAGGCGTCTATGCAGCGGACAATATCGCTTTCCGTAATTTCACCGTCGGCGCGGGACACGGCAATCACGCCGTGCGAGGGCACAGAGGTTATATGGTTGCCGCCCACCGAAACATTGGCCACGGTTACCGGCACGCCGGTCATGCGCTCCACCTTTTCCAAAGCCTGGGAAATAGCCGACACCGCTTCTTCAATGTCAACAATTACACCCTTGCGCAAGCCGGCGGACGGCACTTCACTGGCGCCGATAACGCTTAAAACGCCGGTTTCGCGATCGCGTTTGGCCTGGATGACGCGCACGGTTTGGGTGCCGACATCTAGGCCGGTTATGTAGTGTTCTTTGGGCATTATAAAAACCGCTTATTTTAGTTTTTCTTTCAGCAATTTAGCAACTACGGCGCCGTCGGCATTCTGGCCGACTTTGGCTTTTACCGCGCCCATGGCTTTGCCAAAATCCGCGGCCGTAAAACCGCCGGCCGCCACCACTTGGTCTATAGCAGCCAAAATTTCAGCTTCTGACATTTGCGCCGGCAGGTAGGCTTGTAAAATTTTGGCTTCCGCCAACTCTTTATCCGCCATTTCCGCCCGGTTGCCCGCGCTAAAACTTTCCGCCGCTTCCCTGCGGCGCTTAATTTCCGATTTAACCAAACTGACCATCTGATCTTCCGACAAATCCGCCATCCTGCTAATTTTTTCGTTCTGCAGACGCACCTTTAAACCACGCAAAGTATCAACTTTAATTTGGTCTTTGGATTTTATAGCTGTGACAATATCAGCTTCCAGTTGTTGTAAAGTAACCATAAAATAATTTTCAATTTTCATTTACCAATTTTCAATAAGTGCCTGGATTTGAAAATTAAAAATTGCGAATTGAAAATTTTTATTTATCTTCTGCCATATCTCTTAGTAGGCACTAATTTGCCCTGTTTCTTAAGCTCTTCTTTTTGGGCTTTAATGATGCTGCGCCGGCGGGCGGCGATTTTTTGCAAATTACGGCTTTTGGGCGGCTCAAAAAAACGCGTCTTGCGCGCGCGGATGAGCACGCCGCTTTGCTGGATTTTGCGGTTAAAACGGCGGAGCAGGCTGTCAAAAGACTCGTTATCTTTCTTCTTAACTTCTACCATGAACTATCACCTCTTTCTTATAGTTTATTAGCGACGCAGAGCGAGTAAATTTATTTATAAATTTACGAGCCGAGGAGCTAATATAGGTCAACACCACCACTCACGGCGGGTAGCCTTTATACCAAAATTATACCCTAAATGCCAAAATCGGTCAATAATTTGCACAATGGGTCCCATTGTTCACCTTCCCAGCCGCTTTTTTACCTCTTCCACTATTTTATCGTAAGAAATAATTTCCTGCATACCGCTTTTCACGTCGCGGAGAATAACCATTTCATCCACGGCTTCCTTTTGGCCGATAATTAAGGCAATTGGCGCCTTGAATATTTCCGCCTGTTTAAGCTGGTTCTTAACGCCTAAATTGCCAAAATGGTCATAAACGGAGATTTTTTGCGCGGTTAAATCACGGAACAAACGCAGGGATTTTTTGGAAGCCAGTTCACCCAATGGCACCAAAAATACATCGCTTTTCTGCTCGCGGCCAACTTCCACTTTGGCCAGTTCCAAAACTTTCCGCGCCGCGCTTAAACTGCCGCTAAAACCAAAACAGCATAAATTTTTGCCGCAAACGTTTTGCATTAAAGCGTTGTGATAACCGCCTTCGCCGATTAAAACATTTTGTCCCCTGCCGCGCCAACTGACCGAAAAATTGGTCTGGCCATGGCCGTTTGGCGCCACATAAGCCGGATTAAGCTGGTAAGGCACGCCCAGTTCATCCAGAGCTTCCAAAATGTTGGTAAAATGCTTATTGGCGGTTTCGTCCAGGAAATCAAGCACGGCAGGGGCCTCGCTGACTATGGCTTTGCAGTCTATATTATCGCAACGGAAAACATTGAGCACGCGGCCGGCCAAATGTTCGTTACAGCTGTCGCACAACTGGTATTTTTTGGCCGCCAAAAACCCGCGCAGGGTTTCACTATAAACTTCCTGGCATTCGGTTGAACCGATATTGTTGATTTCCAAAACTAAATCGCTTAAGCCAAAACCGGCTAAAAATTCCCAAACCACGGAAATGGCCTGGGCTTCGGTTAAATGGTTAAAGTCGCCAAAAACTTCAAAGCCAAACTCCATATCCTGGGATAGCTTTAAAGTTTTGGGGTCCTGGGTGACGGTTTGTCCCACAAATGACCATTTGCTGGTTGGCAATTTTTCGTAAATTTTATCCTGGGCGTAAGCGCGCAATACGGAAGGCAAAAAAACCGGGCGCACGCCCACCTGTTTGCCGCCGGCCAGCAGAGAGACAATACTTTGCAGTGCCGGACTGTTTGGGCCGTAAAAATGGCTATATAAGCTAACGTCCTCCAGCAGCGGCGTCTCTAAACGGCTAAAACCGTAAACGCGGGACATTTTATACAGCCGCCGCAGCAGCGCGTCCCACAGCAGGTCGGTTTCAGTGGCCGCGTCAAACATCCCATCCAAACTCCGGATTTTTTTGGACGAAACCGCCACAGTAGTCGCGGCGGGATTTTTGCGTGGTCGGCCCATAAAATTTATTGATATGTTGGCGTGGTAAAATGCACAAATCTACTAAATGGAAATACGCGCAACCACACCCTCCCGACTATGTCATCGGCAGGTAAAATGCCCCAAACGCGGGAATCGCTGCTGGCCGTACGGTTGTCGCCCAATACAAAATACTCGCCGGCGCCCAAAGTTACGGGCGCGCCGCCGAAAGTTTCGGTTTGCGAGGGCAAATATGGCTCGTTAAGCTCCCAGCCGCCCGGATACTGGGTATTGGTGATAATCACGTGGCCCTGGGAAAAACTAATGGTATCGCCTGGCAGGCCAATTATGCGCTTAATAAAAAATTGGCTGGTATCTTTGGGGTATTTTAGGACTATGACGTCGCCGCGCTGCGGCGAAGAAGTATGATAAGTTAAGCGGTCAACTATTAAATAATCCTTGTCATGGAAGTTGGGCTCCATGGAACTGCCGCTAACCACAAAAGGTTCGGCCACAAACATGCGGAAAGGCACAATAATCACCAGCGCCACAACCAAAATTTTGACCAGGTCAAAAATAAAGTTGCCAATGGCGCTTAAGGCTGACTGCTCTTTTGGCGCTTGTGGGTTTGGCTTTTGGTTTGTGTTTCCATCCATATTGTTAAATTAGATTATGTATTCTAATTGTACTGATATTTAGAAAGCGGTCAAGTACTATCTGCCAAACCCTTAATTTTTCTTAGTCCCTCGCCAAGTCCTTTTGTCAACACGTTTGTATTCTTCCTGCGAGAATACTCACTCAACAGTTATCCCAAAAACTTTTACTTCATAAAAGACCCGGCTTTTTGGACAAAGTTATGAGCGAACGTTTCCGCTGGAGAAACGCGAGAGTGTCCCAAAAAGCCAGTCGGCGAGGGACCAGGGGAAAATGAAAGATGGTGGCGCCGCAACTTCGTTGCGGCATCCTACCAAAATTAGAAACCTCACAAAGCTTCGGTTTCATTTTGGTGGACGATACTGGACTCGAACCAGTGGCCTCTGCAATGTGAATGCAGCGCTCTAACCAACT
>CAIVSE010000038.1 GCA_903908535.1 Candidatus Doudnabacteria bacterium | reverse complement strand
TGGTTGCCGTCCTTGTCCACGGCGTAGCCGATCACCAGGGGCGAATACCCCTTAGCGATGACGTCGCCGAGAACTCCCTTGCAGTTGACGCTGAACGACACGTAGTCGTTCGTAGCCGCCGAACCTACGGCGGCGAGTAAGCACACCAACCCCAATAGGGCGAAGGTGCGCCGGAAGCGACACAACGTTTTCACTAACATCGTATTTCCCTCTTTTTTTGCCACAGGTATCGGACCCTACCCGCGACTTTTGGAATGTGCGACTACTGGTCTCGTTACCGGCTACTATTATATTGCATAATAGCCGCAAACGAGCCCAAAAGTTAGATTAAATTTTGAAAATATATTATAACAAATAATCCACCTATTGTCAATACTAAATGCTAAATAAAGGCTTAAATATAAGCAAAAACTTAATTTTTATTATATATTTGATGGTAAAAAAGCCCAATAAATAATGGGTGTGGAAGGTGAGGAATTGCATATGCAACTCCCCACCCCCTAAGCGTTTCTTGCGCCGATGTTTTGGCGCAATGCCCCGCGTGGCGAGGACTTCAAATCGGTTAGTGGCTTGCTGTACAAGAGGTTGTTTGAGCTCCGTCCGGAAGCGTCGTAAGCACACAGGCTGACGTCTTAGCGTCGTGATGCCTGGTCTCAAGATAAGCGACCGCGCCACCGGCCACCGCCGCTCCAACAATAGTCAGGGCAATCGCCTTAGCGTGGCCCTTTTTGTTGTGAACATGAAGGGCCAGCGGGCATGAAACCCGGCATTCCTGCCCGTCATCAGAGCGAAAATCCATGACAAACACTACCGTTGGCGATTCGCCCTTGGAGAACTGGCTCTTGGGGATTTGAGCATCCTCAGTAGTCCCAAGAACAATCGGCTCCCTGACCCCCGCTTTGGAATGGAGCCACTCAGTCCTGATTGAGCCGGTACCGACAGGAGGCTTAAAGTTAGCGTGGACGTACCAAAAATCTCTGTCCTCGCGAACTACCTCCACCGAGCAGGCCGAGCAGGCAAGACCAACCGGACCTCGCTGTCCCGGACGTCCTGGAGGGCCTTGAGTTCCCTGCAATCCCGGAGGGCCGCCGATTCCGGGAGGACCCTGCAATCCCGGAGGGCCGGGAGGGCCTTGAGGAAACGGGAGCGGGAACGAATCATGGATCTTATTCCAACACCGTCCATCCACGATCAGTTTACCATCGACACCAAACACATCCGGTGTACCGGGCGCATGAATCATCCACGGGTTCTTAATCTTCGTTTCTCCCCGCGGATCTTCCTGCACGCAATACGCCGTCGGTATGCCCTTGGCTTCCTTGGGCAACTGCTTGAGATGACTCGGGTCCGGCTGATAAAACCGGTATTCACCCGAAGCATACGCCGCCCTGCAAGCCTCCGGGGATCCAAAAAACATCCCCTGATTGAAAGGCTCCAACTGTTGCGCCGACAGGACCGAAGCCCCGGCAAGCGCAACGCAAAACAACGCGCACAAAAACGCGATTCGATTCTTCATTTCAATCTCCTTGAAATTGTCTTAAATTGCGGCCCAAGAGACCGCTGTCTTAAAACATGCCAGCGGTCAGCAGGCACATAATGACCAAAAATATTTTTGGACACTGGCACCGGCCGATACTATATATATGATAATATAACGGTCTAATTTTTGAACTAAAATGACCTATCACTATAACAAAAAATCCACTTCTTGTCAATGGCTACGTAAATAAAGACAATAGAGGATACAATACATAATGTGATCGCCGCCAAGAATGAATTCCGCCGGTTTTTGGGAAAAGTAAGGAAAAGACAGCGTCATTACCCCAAATACCTTAAAACCTTTACTGTCGATAAAGGCCTTCACATTAAAGAACAAGCCATTGCCGTATAATTTAATTAGCGCTAACTAATTAAAACAAAATACGACAATGACCTGTAAAAGTATTGTAATGAGTTACAAAGACAATTGCAAAGCAGAAGGGCCGGTCATCACCAGGCTGAAAATCGCCCGCCATTACTTTGCAGATGGTATTGACCAAAAAGACATTGCCCGGGATATCGGTTGCCATAAAAATACCGTTAATAAAATTATTAAACTTTGTAAAAATCAGTCTGACCCTAAAGTCCTTTGGCTGTTGTCCGCCAATGAAAAAATTAAAACTTCAGATTTAAAGCTGTTTGAATTCTTAAAGTTTGAATCGCGGCGGCCTAAAAGCAACAAGCGGACGGCTGACGAAAGTACCGAAAAAACCGTTGTAGAAAAACATTTGAAATTAAACTACGGCTTTAAACGCCTCTACAAGCATTTTAAAATAGCCGGGATGGATATGGAGACCTTTACTTTTTCTAAAATCAAGGGAGTTTACAAAAGGCTGGAGCTGAAAGGAAAAAAGATTAGGACAGTGAATGGGGAGCGCAGGGCTTTGTACAACTACGCGGAAATCGGGGCGTTTGAACAACTGCAATACGACACTAAGGAGATTTTAGACCAGCATGCTTTGCCGACAGAAATTTATCAGAAGTTTAAAAGCCTTAAGCTTAATCTGCCTAAATACCAATGGACGATCGTGGATGCGAAGACCAAGACAAGATTTTTAGCCTGGTCATATACCTTAACTTCCTTTTATGGATTAAAGTTTTTACAAACCGTTATTCTTTGGTTAAGAGCCCATAACATACAAAACAAGATTAATACGCGCATGGACGGCGGCACAGAGTTCTTTTCCGCCTCAGAAGCAAAGCTATCGCGCTGGAATGAACAATTAAAGCCATTAGGAGCCTCGGCCGAATGGACAGGGGGAGCCAAGTGGAAGAATAATCTGGTTGAACGAACGCACAGGATCGATGACGAAGAATTTTACTGCCCCAGAGGGGAATATATTAACAACGTTTCTGATTTTCTGGTTGAAGGCCAATATTGGAATTTTTACTACAACTGCAGGCCATCTGACGGCATTGGTATGGAAGGGCTATCGCCAAAAAACAAACTTGATTCCCTTGGCGTATACAACGCCGACCAGATTTGCCGCTTTCCGATGTTAATTCTGGACAACCTCTTTAATCCCTTAATGGAAACTTTTCCACAAGCTCAATCACAATATGTATTGACCCCTTACCGTTTTCCACAGCTGATTTAGGCTTCATTTTGATTTTTTACCCCCATTGACAGCTGACGGTTGCGGTGCTAATTTGAGCGTGAAAGGAACAGGAGGTCGCATGCTTACTTTTTTGAACTCTGCTTGGGGCGTAGCCTTGGGCATTGGCGCAATACTTGTCGTGGTTGCCTTCATCATCCTAGGGGTGAAAAAAGGCCAACCGACGGACAACCAGATGCCCCCACTTCCGGGTACTCAAACCCGCAAGGACGAAATGATTCTGGGGTTACATCTCGACGATCCCATTCCGCCAGCGGCCAAGTAACCCACCCTACACCGACCGCTGTGGCGGCACAACGCGCGGCTTTGGGGAGATACTCTTGTCTTTCCCGAAGC
>CAIVSE010000037.1 GCA_903908535.1 Candidatus Doudnabacteria bacterium | reverse complement strand
TCCCTGTTTTGGGGTATCATCTTCCGCTGGAATAATGTGCTCGGGGAGGTATCATCTTCCATTGTACAAGACTACCGTTTGACACCAAGGAGAGGATAGATTATCATTCAACTATATGGTTGAGTATGCCTTAGATTTAAATATGGTCTTTAGTTCCCTGGCCGACGAAACCCGGCGCGATATGCTGAACGCATTACTATCTTCTAAACAATAGATTAATCAGGAATATGGCAAATCAAAAACTAGGAATCAAACAACCCGAGCCTAAAACACCAACGGATCTCCGCAAGGCCCTTAAGGCCGCACCTCTGGTAGAGGCGGTGTGGAAGAGCCTTACGCCGCTGGCGCGGTGGGACTTTATTATTTGGATTAATCAAACCAAGGTACCCGAAACGCGCAGGCACCGGATTGAAGTAGCAATTAGCAAACTTACCGCCGGCAAAAGGCGTCCCTGTTGTTTTACAATTGTGCCGGCGGCTCTGTATAAAGCGCTGGAGACTAACTCAAAAGCCAAGGCCCAATGGAAAGGTCTGGGACCAGTCGCGCGCCGGGACTTTGTCACCTGGATAGACTCAACCACACAAACGGAAACAACTAAACTCCGTGCCGTAAAGGCCTGTGTCCTCCTTGCGGCCGGAAAGCAACGCCCTTGATGTTTTTTAAGCTATTTCTTGGAAGAGATTTATGTAATTTTCGCCCTGTACCAGTCGGTACAGGACTAAAGGTTTGTGTATTTTATTCTAGCCGCTGTTTAGTCGTTAAAAGTTAAGAAATTACAAAACTGTCTGAAAGGACGGTTTTTTTTGTGGCTCAGACTTTATGGTATATGTTATAATACCTTTTTATGCCCAAACCTTCGACCGATTCCTCATACAAATGGACTGCGCTTTCCAACACCACTCTTGGTGTTTTTATGGCGTCGCTGGACAGTTCTATTGTCATCATTAGCCTGCCGGCAATTTTCCGGGGCATTAATTTAAACCCCCTGGACCCTTCCAACATTAGTTATTTGCTGTGGATGCTCATGGGTTATATGGTCTGTACTGCGGTGCTGGTAGTGGCCTTTGGCAAGCTGGGCGACATGTTCGGCCGCGTGCGCATGTACAATGCCGGCTTCGTGGTTTTTACTTTAGCTTCCATCGCTTTAAGTTTGACGCCCGGAACTGGCGGCGGCGCGGCTATGTATATGATTTTAATGCGCGTGGTCCAGGGCATTGGCGGCGCGTTTTTAATGGCCAACTCCACGGCCATTTTGGTGGATGCTTTTCCTGCTGAAGAGCGCGGCCTGGCTATGGGCATAAATATGGTAGCTGTAATTGCCGGCCAGTTTATTGGCCTGGTGGTGGGCGGCCTTTTGGCAGACTGGAACTGGCGGTTAATTTTTTGGATAAATGTGCCTTTTGGTATTTTTGGCACTATTTGGGCTTACCTGAAATTACGGGATACCGCGCCGCGCGGGGAACTGGAGCACGACTGGTGGGGCAATGTAACTTTTGCTTTGGGTTTGATTGCCATTTTAGTGGGCATTACTTATGGCATCCAGCCGTATAAAAACCATGTTATGGGCTGGAGCAGTCCGCAGGTCTTGGCCGAACTTTTGGGAGGCCTAATTTTATTGGCGGCGTTTGTAATTATAGAAAACCGGCGCAAGTCGCCCATGTTTAATTTAAAGCTGTTTAACATCCGCGCCTTCAGCGCGGGTAATATTGCCGGCCTGCTTTCCGCTATTGGCCGCGGCGGCCTGCAGTTTATGCTGATAATTTGGCTGCAGGGCATCTGGCTGCCGCTCCATGGCTATGCTTTTGAAAGCACGCCGCTGTGGGCCGGCATTTATATGTTGCCGCTTACCGCCGGATTTTTGTTGATGGGTCCGCTGTCCGGACGCCTTTCCGACAAATATGGCGCCAAATATTTTGCCACCGGCGGCATGGTTTTGGGCGCCTTAAGCTTTGGTTTATTAATGCTGCTGCACGCCAATTTTATTTATTGGATTTTTGCTGTGCTGTTATTTTTAAACGGGTTGGGCTCGGGTCTGTTTGCCGCGCCCAATACTACGGCCATTATGAATTCTGTTCCGGCCGGTGAGCGCGGCCAGGCTTCCGGCATGCGGGCCACTTTTATGAACTCCGGCCAGGTGCTGTCCATCGGTTTGTTTTTTAGTTTGATGATTTTGGGTTTGGCCCACACTTTGCCGCAGGCCATGCAAACCAGTTTAACATCCCAGGGCGTGCCGGTAGCGGTTGCGGCGCAGGTAGCCGCGGCGCCCCCCGTGGCCAGTCTGTTTGCCTCATTTTTAGGATATAATCCCATGGCCCAGCTGATTCCGGCCAAGGTTTTGGCTGCCCTGCCCGCCGCCAACCGCGCCATTATTACCGGCAAATACTTTTTTCCCGGCTTAATTTCCGGGCCGTTTATCCACGGTTTGCGCATTGCCTTTACGCTGTCGCTCATTGCTTATTTAGTCGCCGCCCTGGCCTCCTGGCTGCGCGGCAAAAAATATATCCACCGGGAAGAAAATACAGATTAATTTATTTTTATCCGTAACTAAAACTAATTCAGGTTTGGCCTGAAATTTTTTATTTTCCACCCTGTAGTAAGGTTTGAAAGGTCGAAAATTTCAAATTAGTTAACAAAGTTTTCGCTTAAATAATTCTTATGCAGATACCTAAAAAATTTGTGGTCTTAGCCAGCATCCTTGGCTTGGCTGCCGGAACCGCAGGCACAATTGCTTTGCAAACCCACGCGGCAACCACCACAACCACAAATACGACTACCGGCCAGACTACTGCCCCAACCGGCAAACACGGCATGTGGGGCACGCCTCCGGCGGCCACAGGTAAAGTTACGGCGGTTGATGCCACGGCCAATACTATAACTGTCACTGATGCCAAGAGTAATATCAGTTATACGGTAGACGCTTCCGGCGCGACTATCCAGAAGTTCACGCCGCCTTCGGGGACACCGACTCCGGGCGCAACCAAGCCGGCCCCCCAAACTATGACTATTTCGCAGATTGCGGTCGGCGATAATGTTATGGTCCAGGGTACGGCCGCTGGTTCTACTATTACCGCGACTAAAATTACTGATGGCTTAATGGGCAGTTTCCGCGGCGGACCTGGCATGCGCGGCATGCATGGCGCGGCCGGCACAGTGGCCTCTATTAATGGCAGCACCATTATTTTAACCGGCAAGAACGGCACCACTTACACGGTTGACGCTTCCGGCGCCAATGTGGAAAAAGTTTCCGCTTCTTCGCTTTCAAACATTGCGGTTGGTGATACCTTAATGGTTAACGGTACCACTTCCGGCACTACCATTACCGCCAAAAATATTACAGACGGGCAATTAGGGAAGTAGCGCGTTTCGGCCCGCAAATTATATGCTTATGACCTATAATTTGCTCGCCTACGTCGCTTATGGTTTATCCTAATTATTAAAACTCTCTCTCCGACGTTTCGGACGGGAGAGTTTTATTTGCGACGTAGGCGAGCCGAGGAGCTAATAAGGTTTTATTATGGGCCGGAAAATGTTATAATGCATACTGAAGCATGCATTCTTAACTCCTCGGCTCGCTTCCCAATACATTGGGAGACTCGCCTACGTCGTGAATAATATCCCTAATGGAAGAAACCTTTGTTTTTTCAGACCTGCAGTTCGGCTGGACCTGGGGACCCATAACCTGGCTGTTTTTTAGGATTTTCGGGCGCAGCCGGTTCCGCAGCAATGCCGGCGCCCTGATTAAGGTTTTCCAGCGGCTGGAGCAGAGCCAGGCTGCCGGCAGAAGACTGCGCATTATTTTAAATGGCGATACCCTGGACCGGCCCAATATGCGGTGGCAGGACTTACACGACGATGAACGCGAATGCATTTTGGCTTTGCGCCGTTTGCGCGCCGGCGGCCTGCCTGCCGGTCAGGCAGGAGCGGAAATTGTTGTTCTTGCTGGCAACCATGATTCTAACGCGGCCCATTTAGCAGAAGTTTTACAGTTGCCGGTGCTCGGCCATGAATATGTTTTAAAACAATCCGGCGGCGAAATTTTAGTTACCCATGGCGACCAGTTTGAGCACCAAAAAAAACACTGGGTCTGGGTGGGTGACCTGGCGGTGTTCCTGTTTGTGCTTTCCGACCAGGTGCGCTGGCTGTTTAGATTGACGCCGTATAAAAAACATGCCCGGGAAATGAAAATGGAAGCCCTTAATTTTATCAAAAATACCGCTTACCGTGCCATCTTAATTGGCCATAACCATTTTGCTTCACTCACAGAAGAGGGTAATAAAATTTTTGGCAACAGCGGCTGCGTGGTCCAGCGTTATCCGTTAACGTTCATGAAGCTGGATGATAAAACTGTTTCACTTTTGGAATACAACCAAGAGGAAAAATTTAAACTCATTAAAGAAATAAAATTATGAAACTAAGTTTTGTTATTCCCGCGCGTAACGAGGAGTCGGTCATCAAGCAGTGCCTGGAGTCGGTGATTAAGGAAATCGGCAACCGCACCGACTGCGAAATCGTTGTGGTCAACAATGCCAGCACCGATGAAACCAAAGTCATTGCTTCCCGTTTTGCCCAGGTTAAGGTTGTGGATGAGCCGCGCAAGGGGCTTTCCCAGGCCAGGCAGACCGGGCTGGAAAACACCAGCGGGGAACTGGTGGCAAATGTGGATGCCGACGTAATTATGCCGGAGGGCTGGATAAATAAAGTATTATTGGCTTTTGACGCGGATCCAAAACTGGTTTGTTTTTCGGGGCGGCAGGTTTATTTTGACTCCTCGGCCGTGGTCCGGTTTTTAATTATCATTTATTATGGCCTGACTTACGTAAGTTACTTAATTAACAGCCGTATTTTAAAGGTTGGTTCCGTGGTTATAGGGGGTAATTATGTGGTTAGGCGGACGGCTATGGAAGCCATTGGGGGCTTTAACCCTAAATTTGTTTTTTACGGTGAAGATGTGGATATTGCCCGCCGCATTTATAAAGTCGGCAAGGTTGTTTTTAGCTTAAAGTTTTATATTTATGCTTCCGGCCGGCGCGTTAACCAGGATGGAATTTGGAAGATGGCCTTTATTTACCCTATCAACTATTTTTGGACCATATTTTTTGGCAAACCGTTTACCAAAGAGTATACCAACGTCAGGGCGGGGAAGTAGCCTTCATTTTTCCCCTTTAGTCGTCGCCGGCTGGCTTTTCAGGACGCGCTCACTTTTTCGCAGGAAGAACACGAACGCGTCTGACAAAATGGGTCGGCGAGGGACTATGGGAAAAATTAAGGAGCTGGCAGGGCCTATCCTTTATTTTCCTTCATTTTCCTGCGGATATAGGGGACAATATAGACAATGAGAAATAAAATTAGCAGGGCGGCCAGGGCAAATTCCCCGAAGCCAAGTTTGGAAATAATGGTGTTCCAGCGGCTGCCCAGGGCAAAACCGATAATGACGTAGCCGCCGCTCCACAAAACCGCAGACAATATCACGGAAGTTAAAAAGACTATGGGCGAAATCTCCATCAGTCCGGCCGCCACCGAAGTATAGCCGCGCACATAGGGGATGAGCCGGCCCAAAAAGATGCCCCAGCGCCCGCGATCCTTAACCTTCTTTTTTAAGTTTTCAATTTTTTCTATGGGCAGCCACTTGGGCCCATGCTTGAGCAAATATTCGCCGAACAGGTAAAAAACAAAATACAGCAGGGAGGTGCCCAAAAAGTCCGCGGCCACCACCGTCAGGATTACCCAGATTAGCCTTAGCCTGCCGGTGTAAGCC
>CAIVSE010000036.1 GCA_903908535.1 Candidatus Doudnabacteria bacterium | reverse complement strand
TGCCCGGTTAAAGCCGCGTGCACGGAAATTTCCGCGGTTTCCTTGTCGCGGATCTCGCCGACCATAACTATGTTGGGATCCTGCCGCAAAATACTGCGCAGGCCGGTGGCAAAAGTCAGCCCCACGTCCGGGTTAATCTGGCTCTGGTTAACGCCTTCAATAAAATATTCCACCGGGTCTTCCAGGGTAACAATGTTAACCGAGGTCGTGTTTAAGATAGACAAAATGGAATACAGGGTCGTGGATTTGCCGCTGCCGGTGGGGCCGGTAATTAAAAAAATGCCGTGGGTTTTTTTAATGTTTTCGTTAATCCACTGGAGGGCTCTCCCGCGGATGCCCAGATCTTCCAAAGTCGGGGCCTTGGCCGTTTTATCCAAAATACGCATGACGATTTTTTCCCCGTAAATCAGGGGCAGCACCGACACGCGCAAATCCACGGATTTCTTGCCGGCTTCCATATGGAAACGCCCGTCCTGCGGGATGCGCGACTCATCAATCTTTAAGTTGGATAAAATTTTAATGCGCGAAACAATGGCCGCGTGCACATTTTTGGGCAGCATAATGGAAGTATGCAAAATACCGTCCACGCGGTAGCGCACGCGCACGTCCTTTTCCGAAGGCTCAATGTGGATATCGGAAGCATTACCTTCTATGGCATTGGTTAAAATTACATCCACAATTTTGATAATGGGCGCTTCCTCAATAACCTGTTTGATTTCATCAGCCGCCACCGGCTTTTTGGCCGTGTCCTCCTTAACCTGGATATCCTTTAAGGCCTGTTCCGCCACTTTCTTTAAATTCTTTTTGCGGCCCATAATCACGTCCAGCGAAGACTCGGAGGCCAAATACAGCTGGACCTGCAGATTCTGTTTTTGCCCCAAAAATTCCAGGGCTTCCAGGGCCGAGAGGTTGGTGGGGTCTGAAACGGCGACTTTTAAAACCTGTCCGTCAAGTTCAAAAGGGGCCAGGTTGTAAAAATTCATGGATTCCTGCGGCATCAGGGCCAGCACCGCCAGCGACACCTGGGCCTTGCGCAGGTCTATGTAGGGCAAATTAAAAAATTCCGCCCTGGCCTGGGTCAGGGTTTCTTCATCCAAAACTTTTTTGCCCGCGGCGGGGACATAACCGCGCGCCAACAAAAAATCCTCAAAAGCCTGGGTGTTATTGGTGGTTGCGGCAGTTGTGGGAGTGGGAGGGGGCATGGAAAATTACAAATTACAAATGCAAAATTACAAATTGTTCAGGGTCCCGTGGACTGCGGCAAAGGCGCAATTAGGTTAGTAACGTCCTTGCCTACATCCGTGGAAGTGGAAACCACCGGATACTGGACCTCCCCGTACTGGAAGCCCTGCTGCTGCAAAGCGTCAACCTGTTGGTAATTAAAACTGGTGCCATACGGCAAAATACTGGCCGGAGTCAGGGACGCGGTATTAACGGCGGCAGTTACCGCGCTTGAGCCACCGCCGGAAAAAAACCCTTTATATAAAATAATGCCCATACCCAGGAAGGCCACAATAACAACTGCCATTTGTATGTTCTTTTTATCCATAAAATTACTCCGCGTAATAATAAGCTTCCAAATTCATGGTAAAGTTAAAGGTGCCGCTTTGGGCCGGCGTAATATTGACCGTGGTGATATTAATTAAACGGCCGCTGTTTTCCAGCTTCTGGAGCAGGGCCTGGAACTGGTCAAAGTTGCCGGTAACCTGCAGGGAGGTAGTCAGCTTTTGTACAGTCCTTTGGACGGCATAAGGATCGGCCAGTAAGGCTTTGTCCCCGGCCATGTCCACGCCGCTGTTGTAGGCCACGCTAATGTTGCCCACAGTCATGCCGGAATTTTGGGTCAGGCTGTCCAGGGCAATATAGAGTTTGCTGACGCGGTCGTCCAGGGGCAGGGCCTCATCCATGTCCGCCACCTCCTGCGGATGGCTGTTTAAATCACTGACAGCTTTTTGCAGCTCAATCTTGGTCTTATTTAAGTCATTCTGCTGGGACTGCAAAGTTTGGTACTGTGCGCTTGCCGCGGCCAGCTGGCCGCGTTTGGGGCCAACTATAAACCAATAAAACAACACGACAATAATCAGCAATAAAACCGCTTCAAAAATCTTGCCCTGGGAAGAAGGTTTTTTTAGCACAACACTGGATAGCTTGGCTCCGGCCGAAGAGGTCGTAAAATCCATAAATTTATTGGCTTATGCTGGGTTTAAGTAAATTGGGGTTATAACTCATATTGACATTAAACTGCGTGAGCAGCTGATTACCAACCTGGGTTTTGCCAATGGAGCCGACTTTAATATCATAAAAATTCTGATTAAATTCCGGTAGGTCAAAAACCTGCAGGAATTTATCCAAATCCTGGGTGGAAGGCACACTGACCGACAAAGTAATAGTACCGTCATTCATGGCCTGGAAACTGATGAAGTTGGCTGTTTTGAGGGTAGCGCTGGCCAGGGCCGGCAATAAATTCGACCAATAAGGATGGCCGGCCACCAGGGCCAGCAATTGCTGTAATTGCTGCTGTCTGGTAAACAATTCCTCTTTGCCCGGAACTTGGTTAAGGTCCTGCTGTTGGCTAAGCAACTGTTGCTCGATACCGGTAATACTCTGGTTTTTGCTGTTCGCGGCGAAAATTAGGTAGATATAATATGCGGCCAGGAGCACGAGCGCCATCAGCAAAATTTTAACCGACCAGGCGCTGACACTGCGCCAAAGTTCATCGGGAGATTTTTTCTGCTGCTGGAGCAGGTTAATTTGGGGCATAATTTATATTTTAATTTTCATTTCGTAACGCCAAGCCTATCGCTATTGGTAAACTTAGTTTATATCGATTCAATATAGGCGCCAAATTTTGGCTGTATCCCACGGTCTTTAAGCAATCCCCCAGCTCCACGCTACTGCCCAGATCGGAAAAATACTCTACAATGCCCGGTAAATTAGCGCCGCCGCCGACCAATAAAATCTTATCAACTTTTATATTATGGCTCTGATAAATGGCCAGGAGCTGCTTGACCTCATTCTTAACCAGGTTAAGCACCGGTTTAATGGTTTCGGGAATAAACGTGGCGCTGCTGACGCCAAACTCCTTTTTAAACTGTTCGGCCCGGAAAAAACTGACTTTCAGGCTGTCCGCGATTTTTTGGGTTATGGTATCCCCGCCTATATTGAGGTTTCTTGAAAGCCTTAAAAACCCGTTTTCCAAAATGTTCAATCCGGTGGCCTTGGCCCCTATATCTATTATAACACAATTAGTCGGGACATTGCCCACCAGGGAGCGGATTAAGGCCAAAGCTTCAATTTCCCCGGCCACCGGGTTTAGGCCGGCCAATTCAAATACCCGCATATAATTCTGGGTAATTTGCCTGGGGACAGCCGTTAATAAAATTTTGGCTTTTTTATCCTGTTCATTCTTGGAAATCATGGACCAGGATAAATCTATTTCCGTTAAGGCCAGGGGTACATATTTTTTGGCTTCAAATTCCACGGCTGACTGCATATCCCTGTCCGACATCAGCGGCAGTTCCAGCACCGAGGTAAACACGGCGCTGTTGGGAAAACTGATAACACAGCTGTCCGTGGTCACGCCGGCTTTTTTTACTAAAGTTTTTAAGCCTTCGGCCACGCTACTCATGGCCGCCTCGTTATTTTTACCCCCCAACTGGTTAGGCAGGTTAACCATGCCGTAAGTTTGCAAAACCGGCTCTTTGCCATGCGTCACCTGGGCAATTTTAATATTAGCTGTGCCAATATCCACTCCCAGTATGGACTTTTTTTTTGTGGAAAAAAACATGGAGTTTTTGTTTCGTTTTGGATAAATCTGCTTTTATAATAATATAAAACCCGCTAGTTGTCAAAAAAAGATAAATTTGATAGAATAAGGAAGATTTATGGGTGTGTAGCTCAGTGGTAGAGCACGTCACTGATAATGACGGGGTCGCAGGTCCAATCCCTGCCACACCCACCAGAATTTTTTTATGAGATTCGTTTTTGCTCCAATTGTTTTTGTACTCGGCATTTTATTAATGCGGTATACTGTACAGGTCACCAATATGACCGGCAAGATTGACTGGGCCGAAAAATACCTGGGCGGCGGCATGCTGGCCGGCACCTACACTTGGTGGCGGCTGTGCGGCCTGGGCCTGTGCATTTTAAGCGTGTTGTGGCTGTTTAACCTTTTGCCCCACGGGGCCTAAGGGCCATTAGCTTAGTGGCAGAGCAATCGGTTTGCATCCGATAGACGGGAGTTCGATTCTCCCATGGTCCACCAAGTAGAATAATCAAGGTTTTTAGGTGATAAAAACATTCGCTGATACACAGGTTTAAACTGTATTGATTGAACTTTCTGGTCTTTAGGTTTAATGTCCGATAGTAAAATTTCAGCTAATTCTTTTTTCTTCAAATCATCACCACAAAGAAAGTCTTTCTCTGCGTAAATAGCGGTCAGAAAGGCTTTTTTTGTTTGTCCGATAGTGTCGGAGCTGTTGTCGTTTAGGTTTTTCTCCAACTGTTTTAGCTGGTTGGTTAGGTCAGTCTGTTGGTTGTTTAAATCTAAAATTCTGGCCTCATAGCGGTCTTTGGGCAGTGAGCCGTCAATAAAGACGTCTTCCGTCCTTGCTCGTTTCTCGGATAGGGAATTTAACTGATTTTGGATATTGGCTTTAGAGGTTTCAGTAAAGGCGGTGTCTTGTTGGCTTTTAACTAAAGCGGCTTGGTACATAATCTCCACCATTTCCTCATCAAACTTAAATTCAGAAAGCTTTAAGGCCACTTCCTTGTTTAAGACTTGGGAATTAAAATGTTCCCGACCGGCAGTATGTTGGTGTTTGCCGTCCGTACAATGGTAATACTGATGACCTTTTCTTAATGAGGCAGTAATCATACAGCCACAGTCCGGACAGGTCATAAATCCTCTAAGGGGAAATAAATGTTTTTGTTTTTTGGAGCGGTTGCCGTGGAGGACGTTTTGGCACTGGTCAAACAATTCTTTACTGACAAGGGGCTGATGATTGCCTTGGTAGTGTTTGCCATTACTAACCATAATGCCGGTGTAAAAGGGATTGTTTAGAAGTTTGTACAAAACACAGCCACGGACTTTATGACCGGC
Source organism: Candidatus Doudnabacteria bacterium (assembly GCA_903908535.1). Lineage (GTDB taxonomy): Bacteria > Patescibacteriota > Doudnabacteria > UBA920 > UBA920 > CAIVSE01. The sequence goes on along the minus strand of CAIVSE010000036.1, from coordinate 11,678 downwards.
GGGGGTACGTAATCCCTCATCATACAAAATTTTAACAATGTCTTTTAGGCTGTAACCACCAGAGGCAAACAGGGTAAAGAGTTTAACTATGTAGGGAGATTTTTCAGTATCAACTAATATTTTTTTGTTAACCTGTTTATGGATATATCCATAAGGACAGCGGCCAATCCAGCCACCATTTTTTAGCTTGGTGTCCATACCTCGTTTAACGTTAGCTCGCAGGTCTCTGGTGTACTGGTTAGCCATACCAAACTCAACAGCGGAGATTAAGGCGTTGTCTTCTGGTAGGTAAATTCTATCCGGTGTAATAATCTTGCCAATAACCTTTTGTTGCAGCAACCATTTAATTTTTCCCTCATCCACGGGGTTGCGAGCTAAGCGGTCAAGTTTCCAGACAAACAGGATAGAGCCGGGATTTTGTTCAATAAGGTCAATCATTACTTGAAATTCCGGACGCCCCGGAATGCTGGCAGATTTGCTTTCCACAAAGATTTTATCCACTTCCAACTTTTCACGCTGAACTAAATCCAGCATATTGGATTTTTGGGATTCAATGGACAAGACCTGTCGGTTGCTGTCCTCTGTGGATTTTCGGCAATAGATTATGTTCATACAATTTGGGGCTTAGTTTGTGCTTTGGATTATATACCCAAAAACAAAACTGGGGCAAATGTTTTTTACTTATGGCCTTTAAATTATAATTTTCGTTTTAGGCCGTACAAGGGGAAAACTTTTTATTTGCCATAGGCCATAAAGCCGTTTTCAAAAGGAAACATCCCTTGACCGCCCAAACTGCGAAAATTCCATTTAGTCCATAATAAGTAATTAAACGAAAGGCGGTGAATACAAATGGAACTCAACAAACTGGAACTTAATACCATTAGGTACTGTTTGCAGGAACAAATTAGCCAACTGTTGGAAATACGGGATAAATCTGAAAATAAGGCTGCCATTAACAAACGCATTGGCTGGTTAATAATCATCAAGCAGAAAATACCAAAATCTTAACATCCAAACAAAAACAAAAATTAAATTTCCCCAAAATACTCCTTAATCAGTTGCTCATTCCGCTCCCTTAACTCCGGATACTTGGAAAAATTAAAAATCATTCTGTCCTTAGAGCCTAGGAAATTAACTTTAATGCCGGTGCGGAAATGTTGCAGGGTATCTTCAGGAAAATCTTTTAACAGCATATCCACAAAATCGGTGTTGTAAATGGTTCCGGCTTTCTTTAGATTTTTAGATACAAGATAACTAATCCGGCCGTTAAGTTTGGGGTCATTGGCGTCCTTGACCATATACTTAGTCATATACCAGCCCACATCTGTAACCTCGGTAATATCCCGAATATCAATATGGCCGTTATCCCAAATATTTTGTAGTAAGTCCTTATCAAGGTTTTGCCAGAAACGCCTCTTAGGGGTTACGCCAGTCTTGGTATCAATCATTTCCCAGTTAAAAAATATGACGTGATAGTGCCAAACAGCGACGCCGTATTTTTTTAGTCGCCCTGGCTGGATTTCAAAGGTGGCAGCATAACGAATATGGGCTTTTTTGGTGTGAAAGATTTGGTAATTAACCTTAGCGATAAACTGTTTAAATAACTTATGGGCTTCATTAAGGTCAGTAATGTCATCAGCAAAAGTTAAGGTAATAAATATCGGCAGCAGGACTTGTCCGGTCTTACCATAACAGGTTTTAACATTAGAATTTATCCAGTCAGTTAATCGGCGTTTGGCTGCATAAAGATTACGCAAGCGGGTTATAGGTATAGCTTTGTCGGCAGGTGCAATAATATTTTGGTCAATAGTTTCAGAATGGGATTCCTTCTTCCTGTGATGTGGTCTCTGGCCTATCCGAAAAGGCTTGGCGAAAACTTCGTAAGTCAGGATATCCCCCGTAATCCTCAATCGTCCGTTTGTAAATTGTATTGCGTTGGTGGTCATAAAACAGTTCTCCTATCTGGTCTTTGGCCTGCCGCTTTAAAGCAGACTTAATGTTGTAAATTTCAAGCAGTTTGTGGTCGCAGTAAAACTTAAGCAGTTTTAGCGGTCCCTCTTTTTGGAGTTCCCAAGTAATACAGGGTTCTCCGGATGTGGTGTGTTTATGAGGGTCTTGGAGCAGAATAAAGTCCAGTTTTTCTAGTAATATCTTTTCAATATCCTCCATAGTAATTTTGGGTTTAGGATTAGACATAAAATTAAATTAAAAATATTAAGATTAAATAATGATTCTGATTACTATGTGCTAAGTATCAAGTCAGGGCGGGCGGCCGCCGCCTCCGGCTGGCGGTCCGCCCGCCCCCGCCAGCACAGCTGGACGATTTTGAGGTTTACGATTATTCCAGACAGCCAAAAACAGAGAGCCAAGACTGTCCAGATACAGGTCAGCCTCTTCAACTGTTAGCTGTTGGTGCAGCTTTTCAGCAAAGTATTTTTGCAGCCGTTCAATAAGTTGTGGCGGAAATTTAGTCATAAAAAAATCCCTAGACTATTTCTAGGGAAATTTTATGAAATCGGTTGTGGGGAAACTTTACCTAAATAATGCCCAACAATCGGGATTGATTTTAACTAAGCCTTGTTTCTCTAAGGTGGCAATAAGAAGTTTTGGACAAAAACCTTTGGTATCATTGGCGACTTTTTCGTTAATCAGTTCGCAGTTATCCCAAAACCGGCGGGGCTGCTTATCATATTCATCGCCAAAGACTTCCTCGGACATTTCAGCGTAGAAGAATTCCTGCCGTAAATTATCGTGTTTAAACATAAAGGCCAGTATACGGTGTTGGTCAGTTATTGAGCCGTGGCGGTTAATTGGTATCTCAAACTCATTAAGGTACAAAATGCTTTTTTCGGAATCAAAAGAAAATCTTTTAATAACTGGTTTAACCTCTGTAAAAGCGACTTTGTTTTCCAGCAGGACTATCAGTTTGTTATGGATATCAGTTAAGCGGTAGATATGCCTGGGTAAATCCCAAAAGTAGGCTTTAAAAGAAAAAGGCGGAGGAATAACCAGCATATAGAAACCCTTTCTGTTTTCCGGCATACTATGGAAGCCCATGAACTTCCACCATAGCAAATCCGGATATTTTTTCATTGGCTCGTAGACTTTACGGACTAAAAAATCGTATGACCATAAAAATTTATTATAATGACCGTCAGGCAGTTCCTTTTGTTTTGCCAACACGGCTTGAATTTCAGGCAGAGCGAACAAATCCAAGTAATTGCAAATGCCCTGTAAAAACTGCATGTCTATTTTGTTGACAGTATTTTGGTAGCGGCTTTTAAGTAGTGTAATGAGGGCGTCCATGCTTTAAATTATATCATTTAAGCGGAAAATGTTAAATTGTGGTATAATGGGGGCAATTAACCAAACTAACTATGACACCTCAATTATGGTTAGCGTCCGTCATTTTGTTAATAGGAATAATCCTAATTATCGTTTGTTTTATTTTTGCTAAACGAGGTTTTATTACCCAAAAGAAAGTAATAGGCGGAATTGTTTTCCTCTTGGGTTTTTTGTTTCTTTTTGGTATTTACAGTAATTTAAAACCTTACTTCGGAGGCAATTCGGTTATGGGGCAAGTCACAAGCGCAAGCTGTTCCGACATCCAGCATCTTCAGGTGGGCATTGGGGAGACACTTCCGGATTGCAATTACCAAGTTACTTATAATCTCAATAACCAAACAAAAACGGCTAATATCAACTCAATGTCCAGCGGTATTGTTCTGTCCCAAGGACAGCAAGTAAAAGTATATTACGACAGCAACAATGCAGTTACGGTTGGTCAAAATACCCCAAATCAAAGCTTGCTGTCATTTCTAATTTCGCATTGGATGTTGCTGTTTATCTTGATAATAGCAATAATGTTTTTTTACGTTGGTTTAAAATGGATGGGTTTAATAAATAATAAATCATTACAAAATGTATGAAAAAAAATTATACCTTTAGGAGAACTGCTAGTTTAATTGGTAGCATAATAATGCTAATAGTTTTTGGTATAATCATTTTCACCGCTATAAATAATCCAGTTTACTCCGTGCTCGGTGCTGGTACCGGCGCAATCTTTATTATTATTTTAATTATAATTGCTTGCTTGCCGGCTTTTGTTAGTTTTTCCGGAAAGCTAGAGTTAGAAAATGGGATTTTGTCCCGCAGGTATTTGTTAATTAAAATATGGCAAGTTCAAGTTTCCGATATTGCAGATATTTTCACTGGTAATAGTGTTCGCAAAGCCGGAATCAGAGAGCTGGGTTTGTGTTTTCGTGAAAAAAATGGTAAATACCACGAAACACCTTACATAATACCTAAGCAGGCCGAACTAATACAGGATTTGTTGGCCATAAATCCCAATATGCAATTCCATACAGACCCCGCAGATTTACAAAAAGCTAGGGGTTACGTAATTGGAGTATAGGCTAGACTTTTAGTTATTTCCGTCCGAACATCGCACCATAGGCTCCACCAAAAAAATAAACTAAACTTTGATTAACTAAATTGGCCTGTAAAAAGGTCTTTTTTGTTTGTATTAAAATAATTGAGATAAGGGATTGCTATTAATTAAGCTTTTTATTATAATTTTGTATATACAAGACTTTTAATATTAATCTTATTTTATACTATGGAATTTATTAAACTAAACAAACTAAAAAAAGGCGATAAAGTTGCCATTCTTTCCCCATCCTTTGCCGCCCCCGGCAAGTGGCCGCAGGTTTATGAATTGGGTTTAAAACGCTTACGGGACATCTTTGAGCTTGAACCGGTGGAGTTTCCAACCACAAAAAAGCTGGGAGCCACCAAAGCAGAAAGATCTACAGACCTTGTTGCCGCTTTTGAAAGTCCAGAAATTAAAGCAGTCATTACCACCCTTGGCGGCAATGACCAGGTGACTTATGTAAAGAACTTGCCAAAAGAATCATTCATTAAAAATCCCAAGCCATTTTTTGGTTATAGCGATAACACTCACTTTATGAATTTTTTGTGGAAAAACGGCATCCCTTCTTATTATGGCGGGGCTTTGTTTACCCAGTTTGCCAGACAGGGGCAAATGGACGATTATACTGTCGATTATTTAAAAAAGGCTTTGTTTGAATCCGGTGAATTCCAGATTATTCCAAGCCAAACTTATAATGATGTGGGGCTTTCCTGGGATGATCCGGAAAATTTAAATAAACAAAGATTTTACGAACCAAACAGCGGCTGGCTATGGGATGGCGCTGAAGATGCTAAAGGAACTACCTGGGGAGGCTGCCTTGAGTCTATTGATGAACTGCTTAGGCATGGCGTACAAATCCCCAATCTGGACGATTTTATTGATATTGTTTTAATGTCGGAAACTTCGGAAGAAATCCCTACACCCGACTACGTATTCAGAGTTTTTAGGGCTTTAGGCGAACGGGGAATTTTGCAAAGAATAAAAGCGGTTTTGGTGGGCCGGCCAAAAGCCTGGGAGTTTGATAAACAATGGGGTGCTGAACAAAAAGCTGATTACCGCAAAAAACAAGCGGAAGCAATTTTAAAAGTTGTCAGGGAATACAACAAATTCATTCCCGTAATCCAGAACTTGGATTTTGGCCATACCGACCCGCAAATAGCGTTTCCGTATGGTAGTAAGGTAAAAATAGATTCTGTCGAGAAGAAAATTTTTGCGGAGTTTTAGTTATGTGCTTTATCAAAATTCAAGTTCGGAGTTTTTTCCTTGTTTTTAACAAATCTATCAAACCAGTCAATTGAATTCAAGATTACTGTTTTGTAATGTTTGGTTAGATGATGGTCATCTCCTTCATAAATGACCATCTTGTACGGTATTTTTTCCAGATAAAGTTTTTTTGCAAAATCTAAAGTGTCGGCAACATCAACTCTCCAGTCCGCAGTGCCATGCATTAGCAGGATAGGAATATGTTTTGGTAATTGGTCGGTTAAAAAAAATGCCGACCTTTTTTTGTAGGCTTCCAGGCCGCCGCCAAACATACTTTTATATAGTGTAGTGAGCTCCGGACGATTTTTAACTGCGCTAAAAAGGTTGGTTAGAGGGGCAATAGTTACCACTGCCTTAACCCATTTGGCTTTAGGTAGCGCCAGAAAATTCATCATCCCGCCCCTGCTCCCGCCGTACATGCCTATTCTGGAAATATCAGCGCGAGAGTATTGTTTTAGAATTTTATAAAGGTTTAAGACATCATTTACGTCACTTCCGCCATGCTCGTCTTTTCCCTGACCTCCGGCGTTTCCCGAGTACTGACTTGCAATAACAATATAGCCGGCCTTGGCAAATTCTGCTATTGAACCTATAAAAAGGTCCTTTTCTTTAATCGCACCAAATTCTTGGAATCCTCCTCTGTTCCAGACAATACAGGGCAGGTTATTGCCTTGAACTGGCTCCACGATGTACCCTGTTACATTGTGGCCTTGGGATTTATAAATTATTTTATAGGCAAAAATTTGTTTTGTGTTGATTTTTGCAATTTTAATTTCCCAAGTATTCAGGCGGTCTTTAAAATTTGAAGCTAGGTTGACATCGTTAATTTCCACAATGGTTTTGATTTTTTTTAAGCTGGCCAGACGATTGTTCATAAAATTATAACATATAATGACCTCCTCCCCGGGCTTAAAGCCCGGGGTTTCCTTTTACCGCCACGAAAACCTGCGCTCAAAGAGATTATGGTTTATCAGAATAGTCGGCTTGTCTGGGGCTTCTCTTTCTTGTGTTGCCATTCAATATATTTCTTGACTGTGGCCTCGTCCAGTCCAACTGATGAGACAAAATACCCGACACTCCAGATGCCGTCCGCTTCCAGATACATCTCACGGATGAACTTAAACTTCTTTTTGATGTTCAGGCTAGAGGCCCCTTTGAGTTTCTGGACGGCATCTGACACCGAAATGTTGGGCGGAATCTCAATTTGGATATGGACATGGTCTTGGTCAGTATTTACGGTCTGGATGAAGAGTGTCGGGTATTTTTTAACCGTTTGGTACAAACTGACCAATAGTTCTGCTTTGACGTAATCCTTCAGCCATTTATACCGGTACTTGGTGCCCCAGACAATATGGTATTGTAGTTTGTAGGTACTATGATTTAAGTGCTTGGTTTTCATGCAATAGCTTTCCAAAACGGGGATGGTTTTGGAAAGTAATGATCCATTCATCCCCGGACTCAGGCTTAGTTTTGTAGTAAGTATACCACTTTTAGTACGGCCTTCGTCCGGGGTTTCCTGGAATACAAAAAAACCGCCATAGGGCGGTTTTAAAATGCCAAGATTTGAGCAAATATAAGATGAATTAAACTTTTACACCATATTTTTTTATTTTATAACTTAAACTTAAAATAGCCCAGCGGCAGTTTTGGGTGAATTTAGCTATTTTCTCATACTGTTTTCATGATATACTAATTTTAGATAATTGCTTTTCTTATGTCCAATTTTACTTACGATCCAAAAATAGACATGTGGTCTCACAAAAAGGTAAAAGGACTCTACGGCATGTGGGGAGGGCAGTTTAAACGTGAGACTAAAAGCATGCCACAAGCCAATATTGAACAGGCGTCTTTATTACTAAATAAATTCCTGAATTCACATGGGCAGGGAATTATTAGCAAGCTAAACCATATTTTCGGCCTTAATTTCAAGCTGGAAGATTTTGGTTTTTATTTAAATACTCTGCCGGAAATTTCTTTGGACAGTCACAAAAAAGGTAATTTTTTTATTTCTATTAGCTCGTCTCATCCGGCTAAAAAATTCCCCATGGTGGTTGTGCACGAGTTTTCCCACATTTACTTTTACGCATTCATGCACAAAAATTTTAAAAAATCCTGGCTTGGCCTGGAATTGCATGTAGGGGATAAACGTTTGGGAGAAGGAGAGCTAAACGAATTAAAAGAAATTGTTACTGTCATAAATAACATTGAATTTAAGGATATACTAATCACTCCTGATACTGGATACCCAAAACATGAAAAAATTAGGACAAAAACTGTGGAATTATGGCAGGGGAATAAAAATTTTAAGGACTTTATAATTCAACTTACCGAATTGTATAAAGAAAAATGGAATACTAAATATTAAAATTGGGCGGAAACCTCGAGAGGTCTCCGCCCGTTTCCCTACTGGCAAACGCAGGGGGTAGAGCACGGCGTGGCACATGGCGTCACGCACGGCGTGCTGCATGGGGTGCTGCACAGGTTTTCAGCGATAACCTGGGGTTGAGATCGGTACTGCGCCCGAATCTTTTCCCTTAGGGCTTTGCGTTGTTGCTCGTTATACACAAATACTCCTTAAATAAACTGATCAGAAAACTGCCTTTAAGCTGACTATCATGCCTCCTTGTTATTGGTTTCCAAAAATATCTTGATTCTGGTCCTAAGACCAGCTTCAAAATAGATCATATTTTTCTTGCACGCGAACGGATGGCTGTGGTGCGTATTGCCCGAGCCAAAGCGATTGAGAGCAAGACATCCGCCGTGACAATAATTCCAAATACTGCACTTAGCACAGTTTACCTCAACCGCTCTCATGGCCGAAGAGTAGCATGTGCTCTCCCTCAGGAAAAACGGGCATAGTCGCTCCGTGCCGTCCACCGCAACAGCCCTGTAACAAATGCCAGAGCCGCAGTAAGCTTTGAGTGGCCACTCTCCTGAGGCCTTCATGCACCATTTCCTTAGGTCGTTAATTCTTACAAGATGGTCGGAAGGAAAGTCCTGAATGATGGCGAAAATCTGTTCCTTGAAGGCATCCAGATCTTTTAGGATCATGTCGGGCCGGTATGCCAACAAGTAGGCCCAACCACCCGCGCCCCATTCGCCAAAAACTTCCAGATGGATGTCGTACAAATGCTCAATGTGCTCTTTCGTGATGACAGTGCTTACGCCAACTGCCAGACCCGCAGCGCTGAGTAGTCTCATGGCTCTTTGGAAGTCAGTCATCGAGTCGCCTAATAGGGCTAAACGGTTTTCGCGCTGCGAACAGCGACCGTCGTATGACATCCCCACGTTGAATTTGTGGTGGACCAGATATTCAGCAACCTCTTTGGTAACAAGACTTCCATTGGTCACTAGCGAATACTGATGTTGGGGGTAGCGATCAACCAGACGTTCAATGAGCCCAAAATTTAAGAGCGGCTCGCCGCCGAAAAACCTCAATTCGCTGCCGGACGGCATTGGATCGATGATATGGCAAGCATTTTCAAAACTCATGAACCCACTGTTTTCAGAGCTCTTTCCCTCAAAACAATAACGGCAAGCATAGTTGCACTTGTCAGTTATCTCTAAGGCCACTATTTGGTTGACCACTGCGGAAGGTGGTGGTGGGACTATACTCTTCTCTGCGACTACTTGAAATTCCCCAGAATTGACGAACTGAGTTGTCACTTCACGTTCAGGAAGGTGGCGGACGCCAACTAGCTGCTTTGTGGCCAAATTGAACAAATGGCCCTCGCAATACATCCAATTTCCTAGTCTTTTCATATCCCCTCCTATAAATTGGGAATGTAATATAGCCACCCCATTATACGCCTTATTTCTATAAAGTCAACAACAACTCAACATGGCTGATAATTTTGTACCGCTATTTTTACAATTTCCGTCCGAACATCGCACCACAAGCTCCACCAAGGATTAACTTAAAATATAAACTTATGGAATTGAATGCCATTATAAAACGTGCGGTTGAAATTAGAAATAAATATTCTAAATTAGAAAAAGAAAAATACGGCAGAGAGTGGACTCCGGCCGAAATAGCTCAGGGTTTTGTTGGAGACGTTGGGGATTTATCAAAATTAGTTTTAGCGAAATCGGGCGTAAGAGATATTGAAAATGCTGATGAAAAATTGGCCCATGAACTTTCAGATTGCCTGTGGTCTGTTTTGGTTTTGGCAAATAAATACGGAGTAGATATAGAAAAAGCTTTTTTACAAACAATGGAAGAGCTTGAAGTGAAAATAGCTAATAAAATTGGCTAATAATGTTTTACTTTTATATTTTAAAATGCAAGGACGGCACGCTGTATTCCGGAAGCACGAACGATCTAAAAGCCAGGGAGCAAAAGCATAATTCCGGAAAAGGATCCAAATACGTAACGGCTCACGGCGGCGGAAAAATTGTTTACCACGAAAAATTTCGAACTTGGGGAAAGACGCTCAAGCGCGAAGCCACTGTAAAAAAATTGTCGAGGATAAAAAAACTTTCTCTCATCAAAGTAAAAAAATAAGCTCCCATTTGGGGGCTTATTTATTTCCATACCGGTACTAGATCCCGGATATTTTTTGCTGCTAGCGATATTCATCAGCGCAAAAAATTCCGGGATGACACTTAGTTTTTTCCTATTCTCTATTTCCGGCGGAGCAGGATCCCGCTCCGCGGGACGCTATTCTCTAATCACTACTTATTCCTCAATCCGCTGATAAAATTTCCGTTTGGCAAACTCAATAGTAACCAAATAGAGCAGAGTAATCAACAGCGCGGACAAAAGCATGGCGATGGAAACCGGGGCAAAACCAAAGATATTTTTAACTGGCCCCAGGGCAAACAGCAGAGCCAAAATCAGGAAGGAAAAGACCGATACCACCAAAGCTCTGGCCGGCTTGCTGGTGTAAAAGGGGATAGCCTTGGTACGGATGACGAACACCACCAAAATTTGCGTGGCAAACGATGTTATAAACCAACCGGTTTGGAAGGCGTGATTGGTATAATGGAATACAAAAGTTAGTACAAAAAATGTTACGAAGTCAAAAACCGAACTTAGAATTCCAAAGACAATCATGAACCGCCGCAAGAAATGGATTTTCATCTGACGCGGTTTTTTTATGGCGTCTTCATCCACATTATCTAAAGGGATAACAAACTGCGAGCCGTCGTAAAGCAAATTATTCAGCAAAATTTGCGTGGGCAGCATGGGTAAGAAAGGAAAAAAAACCGAAGCCGCGGCCATGGAAAACATATTGCCAAAATTTGAGCTCAGCCCCATCATTAAATATTTCAAAGTGTTGGCAAACGTCTTACGTCCCTGGATGACTCCGTTAACCAGCTCTTTTAAGCTCTTATGCAACAAAATCAGATCGGCCGAGTCCTTGGCTACATCAACGGCGTTTTCCACGGAAATGCCGACATCCGCGGCCTTCAGGCTCGGCGCGTCATTTATGCCGTCGCCCATATAGCCAACCACGTGCTTGTTTCTTTGCAGAGCTAAAATTATCCGCTTTTTTTGTTCGGGTGTAACGCGCGCGAAAATTGTGGTCTTTTCCACTGCCAGCTCCAACTTTTGGTCGTTTAACTTTTCTATTTCGGCGCCGGTCAAAACTCCCAACACAGTCAAATTAATTTCCTGGGCGATTTTTTGGGTAATAATTTCGTTATCGCCGGTAATAATTTTAATGGCGATGCCATAACTTTCCAAAACACGGAGCGTCTCACCCACGCTTTTTTTCGGCGGATCCAAAAAGGCGATAAAACCCAAAATTATAGAATCTTTTTCATCGGTTTTATCATAAGCCTTTTTTTCGGGCAAAATCTTATGAGCTACGGCTAAAACCCGGAACCCGTCTTTGCTCAGGTTTTGATACTCGGCTTCCAATTTTTTGGCAACGGCCGGGGTCAGTTTATGCTCGGACGACTGATAGTACGCGCAAGTCGCGAACATTTCTTCGGGCGCGCCTTTGGAAATCAGTTCGTGGCCTTTGGCAGTTTTAAC
>CAIVSE010000035.1 GCA_903908535.1 Candidatus Doudnabacteria bacterium | reverse complement strand
TATTATCATCAACACGGTAGTTGATTTTATTTTATATGACGGCAAGGCAACAACTTTAGAGGTTCAACTAACCAACCCGTTTAATTATTTAAACTCCGCAGGCCCTTGCCAGAAATAAAATGGCTATTACGTGTGGCGTCATCCTGAGCCCGTCTGATGATTATCCTGAGCGGGCGAAGGATCTCAAAAAATGTGTGGTCTCCATAAAACTTCCAAAATGAAACAAACCAAAAAACCAAAACTTCTCCAAACCCTCAAAATCACCTTTCTGCTGACTTTTGTGTTGGTGGAGTTTTTTGGGTTTGGAGTTTTTTATAAAGTATCCGCCGATAGTTGTGCCATGACAGTTGCGTGGGGAGACCAAAACCAAAATGTAATTTCTTCCCCTCCAAGTTCAGTCGCGTTTCCCCAGTCTTATAGCGCCTTGATTACTTTTCAAAATTGTGATGGGTATTCTCCTAGCGTTATTTTTAAGGGTCCTGGCTATGGTTCTGCCTTAGGAACCACTATAAATTTAGGAGCAGTTATTACACCAACAACAAAAATAAGATGGGCTACCATTAATTTAACACAGGCCGGACAGTATTATTTTTACGGCAATGCAAAGGACAGTAGCAGAACAATAAATTCCGACATTGACAGTAGTAATTCATCCGCTATTACAGCCACCGCGCCCGTTTCTGTTGGAAGTATAACTACAAATCCTTCAAATAACGGCAGTGTCGCGTTTGGGGGGAACATAACTGTTTCCTGCTCAAGTTTAGGTAGTTTGCCGGCTGGAGCTGGTGTTGCTGTTGATGTAAATGGCGCGACTGTCCAACCGTTAATACCAATAAGCAACGGGCAATGTTCCGGAACTGTGGCTGTAAATCAGACTAATAATTTTAATGCCAGCGGAGCTAACAGCATAAATTTGTGGGTTTCGGATTCAAGCGGAAATCAGATTGCCAACACGGCCGATGTTACGGAAAGTATTAATACAACCAACTCACTAATTTATGCCTGTCCTTCCACTGGCTCAAATCCCGCCTGGGCCTGTGATACACAAAACAGTAGCACTTGTGCCAACGCTTCCGGATGCGCGGCCGGCAGCACTTGCACGCAGGTGCAGGTTAGCCAATGCGGCCAATCTGTAAGCTCGTCTCCTGCCCCGACCACCCCTCCGGCTGCGGCACCTCCAGCCGCCGTTCCTGCCGCTGGGGGACAGTCGGCTAACAGTACGACTACGCTTTTTAATCCAATTCCCGGTTATAGCAATTTAACTGCTTTGCTGGTTTATATAATGAAAGGGTTTTTGGGGATTGTGGCGGTTTGGGCCGTGGCTTTTATTGTAATCGGCGGTTTTAGGATGGTTATTTCTTCGGGAAATGAAGAGGCTGTACTGGCTGCCAGGAAAACCATTACCTGGGCAGTTTTGGGATTACTGATTGCTGTTTTGTCATTTGCTATTATTGCCATTGTCCAAAATTTAGTCGGGGTTAGTATTCCCGCCGGCACTACAACGACATCGCAAATAAAAAATCAAACTAAAAACTCCTAATTGTACTCATATGAAATTTTTTGCCAAGATAAAACAAAATTCAATCAATATCTTATTTTTGGCTCTGGCCGGAGGCTACGGTTTTTTGCCGAAACTGGTTTTTGCCACTGCAACCACCGGGTCAACCGATCCCGCTATAGTTAACTGCAATAATTTTAAAGCTTCATTTTATGGAGTTTTTGACTGGGTTCCAGCCGAATATTGCACTGCCAGCGGCCTCGCGCTGTTTGTCATTAATACACTTATTGGTTTTTCCGGCGTGGTGGCGATATTGTTTTTAATTGTCGGCGGATTTTTTTACTTAACTTCGGCGGGCAACGAGGAACAGTCGGAAAAGGGCAAAAAGATTTTGGTGAATTCCGTTATCGGATTGGTGGTAATAATTATGGCATCGGCAATTGTCAGAATTTTGGCCAGTGTTGTGACATTGGGGCAATAAGTGCCCCCTCTTATTCATAAGAGGGGGTTAGGGGGTGATATTTATTCGCGACGTAGGCGAGACAAAGTAATTCTGAAAGACAATTACTTTGCGAGCCGAGGAGCTAAGAAAGGTTTAATACCTCGCGGCTTGCCGCGAGACTGTAGCGGTGTCCTGGAAGTCAATACCCCGCTGCTTGCG
>CAIVSE010000034.1 GCA_903908535.1 Candidatus Doudnabacteria bacterium | reverse complement strand
TGCCGGGTAAATTTAGGCCCAGGGCTTCGTTGCTGTCGGTTTGAATTATCGGCAAATATTTTTTGCCGGTTATATCACTTTGAAACTGGCTAATATTGGCAACTCCAATGCTTTGCGCGTACTGGGAAAAAACATCAAGCGGATCGCTTAAACCCTGCCAATCGCCCTGATTTTTAAATAAAATGTCGTGCATTTCCCAGTATTTTCCCTGCGCGCCCGCGGCTTCGGCGGCCAGCGCGGCTTCCACGGAATTGGGGTGGATTTGCGTCAACGGAAAATAACGGAACACAAACACGGTATCCTTAAATACGGTCGGCACCTGCTTAAGCATATCGCTGTAAGCGGCGCAGGAAGGACATTCATAATCGGCATATTCTATAAACACATTTTTGGCCGTGGCGCTCCCCTGGTATCGGTCTGTGCTCGGGTCAAAGGGCGGCGGAGTGGAAATGGTTTTAAAGTCCGTGATATTTAACGCCGCGTTGTATCCGGTAGTTGAAGACTGCTGGGTTTGGTCCGGAGAAATTTTAAAAAGATAGTACCCAAGACCCAGGACGATTAGCACTACTATGACGATGGTGATGATTTTCTTCATTTGTGATAACTTAATTATTTTAAAATTAATTTAATTCGCGCTCGCAACGGTACTCGTGCCCAGCACTTGTCCTACCGGATTGGTTAAAGCCAAAATTTGCGCCACTCCGGCCAGCCCGGCCAAAAGTTTGGTTTCATCAAAAGCCGTATATAAATGGTCTTCGCCCAAAACCACTACCGCCAGTTCCTGTCCGTTGTATTTCATTAAAGACGCGAAATTATATTTAGCTTCATCCAAATATCCCGTTTTGGCTCCCAAAATTTGAATATCGGAATCGGTTAAAAGTTTGTCGGTATTTTTTATAGTTTGATTATACCTTGAATTATTGGTGGAACGCAACGCGTAGCTGGTTAAACCGGCAATACCTCGCAAATAATTGTTGGAAAAAGCCGCGGTAACAATTTTGGCGTAATCGACCGCGGTTATTTGGTTAGCAGGATCCATACCCGTAGGCTCGTTAAAATGGGTTCCGGTGGCTCCCAAATCGGCGGCTTTCTGGTTCATCTTCGCCACAAACTGATCCATACTAAGCCCGGTGCTTTGAGCCAAAGCCGCGGCGGCGTTGTTGGCCGAAGGAAGCAGGGCGGCGTGAAAAAGTCCGTCCACCGTAAATTTTACTCCGGGCTTTGCCTTAATGCAGGCGCCGCCCAATGTACAGGCTCCCAAAGTTTGGTCGGCCGATGTCATGGCAACGGTTTTTGAAAGCGGAACTTTTTCGTCCAAAACCACCAAGGCCGTAACTAATTTTGTCAGCGATGCAGGCGGCCACGCTTGGTTTGAATTTTTATCTATAATTACCTGCCCGGTATTAACATCCTCTACTATATAAGCTTGGGCGCTAACGCCTTCCATACTAGCCAACTCGTTGGCGCTCGTCGGCATAGCCAAACCACCGGCAGGCATATCAAGAGCCTTCCCAATCTGAGGAAAAAATAGAACTAGCGCAACTATTAAATAATATTTTGATTTTAACATCATACTTTGGCTTCTTTTAGCTTCTACTAAATACTAAACTTGAATACCGGTTTTAGTATTTCGTATTTTTAGTACTTTTTAGTATTTAGTAAAGGCCGCTACTGCATCATATTTCCAAACTTCCCCTGCAGCATCTTCTTATGCTGTTTGAATAAATCTTCCAGCGCGCTGCGTATATGCCGGCCAATTTCGCTTTTGTCTCCCACAATGTCCTGGGAAACTTCCACGCTTTTTACGTTTTGGTTGCCGTCCATTATCAAAACAATTTTTCCGCCGGAAGATTTTCCGCTGACGGTTTCCGTGGCAAGCAAAGCCTCCATATGCTTGGCCTGTTTGCGCATTTCGTTAATATCTTTTAAC
>CAIVSE010000033.1 GCA_903908535.1 Candidatus Doudnabacteria bacterium | reverse complement strand
TTCCAGCCAAGCTTTTTTATTTTTCTTGCCGGAACATAGTTTGCTAAAATTGGCAAACCACAGTTTTAAACGGTCTTTTGTCTTTTTAAGTTATCCACAACTTTTTTTGTAAAAATACAGTAATTTTTTATTGACATTGTCCCCAGCCGGGGCTAATATGTGGATACAGAGTTTTAACAATTTGAAAACTTGTCTAGGGAAGTTTGGTATTGTCCTCCGATTTGTCCGCCGAAATTTTAACGTAGGCGGAAGTCTTAACGAAGGGGGATGAAAATCCAACGCTGTGCCGCAACCGTGAAATCCGCCAAGACGGATTAAGCCGGATTACTAAATAAGTTTATTTTCTCCCGCGCAGGAATTCTTAAGAATTTTTTTCCGTCCTGCGTGGGCGGATTTTTATTTACTTTATTATATTTATAGAAAATAATCTGACATAGCTTTACGCCAAGTCGGATAACATCCATATGCAGCAAACCGAACAACTAACAATAAAAGAAGACGGGAATAAAGATGAAGCTGGTTTTGAAATTGTAAATCCCGCGGAAACAGCAACTGATGATTTTGGAAGACACACGGCCAAATTAGCCGAAGGCTTAACAGGCGAAAATAATTTTCAGCATGGATCTTTAGAAGAAGTTAAAATTTCCTTGGGACTGGACTTTTCGCAATGGGAAAAAACAGCACAGTCAATGGGGGGCGATATTTTAAAAAAAGACGGCAAAGAATGGTTATTTGAAACTGAAGAGGGTGAAAAAGTTTCTAACACCGAACAAGTAAAAGGCAGCTCCATAGAAAGTTCTCATTTGCAAATTTTAGATGGACTCTATAATTATGGCTACGCGGTCAGTGGCTTTATAAGCCACACCCCGGGAGAACTGTCCAGGGAGCTGCATATTTATTTCGCCGACGAGAACGGGCGCATCAGTTACGAAATTTATAAATTTCAGGAAACCGGCAGGCAGGAAAACATATCCGAAATTCCGCCGGCGGATGAAGTTGGCGCGCCGGGCCTCTCCCCCGCTGACGCTGAACCTATTGTTATTTCCCTGGATGAAATTTTGGGACCGGCGCGGAAATATGACGTTGGAGAAAAAAATGTCGCTGATGCTGTGGAAAACCTAGCCGTGCCATTAACCACGGAATTTCGCCCTCGACAAGAATTTAATTTTTACTCGCCCATCATTGAGGAGATAAGTTCTGCGTCAAAGACTGAACAATTTAATTTCCAGGAATTTTTTGAACGGGAAGCGTCAGACGCCAAAACTGGCTCCGGCCAGACCTATGAAAAAATGACCACCCATAATTTGGGACCTACCTTAGGACAACGGGCGGCAGTTGAGCACAGCGCTGTCCAACAAGATGTCGCGGAAAGTTTTGGTATTAAATTAATCTTGGACGAGCCGGTTAACGAAGAAATCAAAACTAGCGGTCATATTTTGAAGGCCCCTGAAGTCCGGTTAGCTATGGAGCCTGCTGCGGCTGACGTGGCCTACGCGAAAGAACCTATTAAAGAACCTCTTTATGACGCTCATATGGATACGGCAGAGCCGGAAGCAATAAAAATAACTGTCGCACAGGAATCAAAACAGTTAATAAAGGAATTGGCGGACAATACCTTTGTGAGGGAAATTGTTTTTGAAGGAGAACTTGCGGTAAAGGAAAAGGCTGGACCGATTACAGAAGCTACCGAACCCAAAAACAATTTTGAAAATAAAATTAAGGATAGGTCTACAGACTTAGAGATACAACCAGCCCAAAAAGATCAAATCATCCGTCGGGAAATACCACAAGTTCAAAAACGCGAAATCTCAATCCCGGCTTTGGAAAAAACGGAATTTCCTACCAAAATTTTTACACCTAAAATTGAGACCGGTCAGGAGATTATTACAAAAATTGAGTCGGAATATATAAATAACCTTAAAAGCGAACCGGAACAGGAACACAGGCAAGACGCATCTAAACAAATAGTCCGGAAAGCAGCTCTAAAAATAGCGCCAGAGACTGAATCTAAATACAAAAATGCACTTCCACTGGACAAACCTGAAATTACAATCCCGGTTATTAATGAATTGGAAACGGAAATTCCGACGCTTAAAATTGATATTAAAGAGCAGATAATCACAAAGGACGAACCGAAGAAGGCAGCGGGAATTCAAGCTGAACGAGTTTTAAAACCGCTCCCCGCAAAAAACCTGCAAGAAGCTTTTTATAATTTCCTGGAACAAGGGGGTATAGCGGAACCGGCACAACCAGCGCAACCTATCCAGACCAAGCCTATTGTTAGGGAAAACAAAACATTAACCGCTCCCCGTGCAACCCTGGAAATCCTGCATAGAATAATTCCGCCGCAAAGAGAAATTGTCCCACAGGTCAACCATCAGGTTAACAAGCAGGTTGGCCCTGTTGGAGGGTTTAAATCGCAACCGACCCGCAGAGCCACAATTCCAACTCCCCTTGAGGGCCGCCCCGCAAAGGCTGCAAAACCGGCCAAACCCAACCTATTGCAGCAAATTATTTTACTATCCTCAACGCACCTAAAAACGGCGCCCCAGCAGCCGGCAATGGCAAAGGCAGTCCCCATAAAACAAAACATTTCAACTGCGGAAACGCAGGCCCAAATACCTAGGCCGGGGATGAACGAGATTAATACCCGCCGCGCCATTCCCATAGACCAAATTATAAATGAACAGAACAACCGTTCCGGCGGCAGGCGACAAGCCCTGCAAATAACCGCGTAATAACCTATGTCCGATTTCTCAAAACTGCAATATTACGATTTAAGGCTGGAAAAACAGGCCGGACGCCTGCCGGAATTTTTTGGCCGCCAAAAGGAACTGCAGCGCTTAACCCGCATCGCGGCCAGGCAGCAGCAGAACAACGCGGCTGTGGTTGGCCCGGGCGGCATTGGCAAAACGGCCCTGCTCCGGGCTTGGGCCGGAGGCATTGCCGGTTTGGCGCCTTTCCAAAAACAGCCCCTAGTTGAATTGTCACCGGCAAGTTTACAGGCCGCCGGTTCAGCTTCGGCGCCGCTGGGCAAATACAAAGACGCGCTGGGCACCATTAACAACGGCATTATAATAATAGATGACTTTGGCCGGCTGGCGCAGAACCAGCCCGGGGCTCTGCACATTTTCACCCAGCTGCTGCAGCCCCTGTTGGAGCAACCTGCCACCAAGCTTATTTTAGGTTTGGAAACCAAGGATTGGGAATGGTGCCTGGTCCAAGCGCCCAATTTTTTCCGGAGTTTTGACGCGTTGATTTTAGAACCGCAACCCGAAGCCGAACTGAAACAAATCATTAAATCCTTAGCCGCGGAACTTACCGGCAAAACCGGTTTAAAGATTTCAGCGCGGGCCATTGAACAAATTTTAAAATATTGCGCCCAGTTTCCCAGCCTGGGGCAGCTGCCAAGGTCGGCCGGACAATTGATGGATGAGGTCCTGGCTGCCATTAAAACCAACCCCGTTGCCGGCACAGAACTGGAAGCGGAAACCATTAACGCCATTGTGGCGGAAAAAACCGGCATCCCCGTGGCCAGCCTGGCCCAAAGCCAGCGGCAGAAATTGAAAAATCTCTTGCCCAGCCTGGAAGCCGGCGTCATCGGCCAATCGGGCGCTTTAAAAAAAATTACTTCCGTCATCCAGCGGGCCCAATTGGGATTAAAAAACCAAAGCCGCCCTTTAGGCTCATTTTTGTTGCTGGGGCCGTCCGGCGTGGGCAAAACCGAAACCGCCAAAGTTTTGGCCCGGCAAATGTTCGGCAAGCCCTCGGCTTTTTTGAGGATAGACATGTCGGAATTCTCCGAACCCCACACCGTGGCCAGGCTTATTGGCTCGCCTCCCGGATACGTAGGCTCAAGCGAAGGCGGCCAGCTGACCAACCACTTAAAAAATACGCCCCATTCCTTAATTTTGCTGGATGAGATAGAAAAAGCCCACCCCAAAATTTTTGACATTTTTTTACAGCTGTTGGATGACGGCCGGCTGACCTCGGGCCAGGGCGATACCATGGACGCCACGCACGCTATTTTTATGGCCACCTCCAACCTGGCCGTGGACGACATCATTAAACACGCCGAGAACCATATTGATATTTCCGGTCCCCTGTTTTTGCGGGAGGTAATTATGCCAATTTTAAGGGGCAGCTTCCGCGCGGAATTTTTAAACCGCTTTGACGGCATTTTAATTTACAATCCCCTGTCCGTGGACGCCCTTACCGACATCGCCCTTTTGGAGATTCAAAAAATTGAGCGCAGGGTGGAGGAACACAAGATTAAATTTTCCATTACGCGCGAAATTTTGGAGCAAAAAGTCAGGACTTTGGCCGACCCGCGCTTTGGCGCCCGGCCGGTCAAGCGCTTTGTGGAAGAACTGTGCGAAAACCTTATCGCGCAACAGCTGCTGAAATAAAGAATATTAAACCTTTACTATATGCCGCCAGAATTGTTAAAATCTAACGAATACCTCCCCTCTACGGGCCCCAAGCCGCCGGAGGATTTAAAATTGACGCCCAAAGATGTCGGCGCTCTTATGGGTTTAGAATTCCAAATGCTGGAAAGTTTAAGGCCCAACATCAGCCGAAAACTGCTGTTTATGCTGGAAGCAAAACTTAACGCGCAAAAACAGGAACTGGAACATCTTTTGGGGCTGGATAAAAACATCGCGGCAAGCCGCTCCAAATACAGCAATGTTTTGGACACGCAATATTTTGAACAAATATTTTTATGAATTCCATTACCTTAGGCCATAATATTTACAGAGGAAAATCCACACCCATTGTTTTTAACAATGCCGACCGCCTGCGCCATATGTATATGATAGGCAAAACCGGCGTGGGTAAATCCACTTTGTTTGCCAACATGGCTTTGCAGGACATATTAAACCACCGCGGCGTGTGTTTTGTGGACCCGCACGGTGAAAGCGTGGAATGGCTGCTTTCGCGCATTCCGGCTTCCCGCCTGGAGGACGTGGTTTACTTAAACCCGGCGGACGGCCAATTCCCGGTGGGGCTGAATTTGCTGGAAGCCCAGACCAAAGGCGAACAGGATTTTTTGGTCGGCGAACTCATTGAAATTTTTTACAAATTATTCGATCCCGAACGCACCGGCATTATTGGCCCGCAGTTTGAGCACTGGCTGCGCAACGCGGCGCTAACTTTGATGGCGGATCCCCACGGCGCGAGTTTGGCGGAAATTCCCAAGCTGTTTGTGGATAAAAATTTTGAGCTTAAAAAACGCTCGCATGTGGCCGACCCGTTGGTGCGGGAATTTTGGGGCGGCCAAATGTCCCGGACTTCCGATTTCCACCGCAGCGAAATGCTGAATTACTTTAATTCCAAATTCGGCCACTTTTTGGGCAATGAACTTTGCCGCAATATTATCGGCCAAACCCGCGGCAGTTTTAGTTTTGATGATATACTGACCGGTGAAAAAATTTTTTTGGTCAATTTAAGCAAGGGTAAAATCGGCGAGCTCAACGCTTTTATGCTGGGACTGATCGTCATTTCCAAGCTGCAGGCCGCGGTGTTAAAACGGGCCTCTGTGGACGCCAAACAGCGCTACCCGTTTTATTTGTACGTGGATGAGTTCCAAAATTTAACCACCGAAACTTTTGCCGGCATGCTTTCCGAATCCCGCAAATACGGCCTGGGCGTGCATTTGACCAACCAATATTTCGCCCAGCTGCCCAAAAAAATCCAGACCGCCATTTTGGGCAACTGCGGTACCCTGCTGGCTTTTCAGGTCGGGCAGGAAGACGCCGAAATGCTGGCACGCGAATTCCAGCCGTTTGAGGCCCGGGATTTGGCCAATTTGGACAAGTTCAATTTTTACTTAAAACTGATGATAGACGGCCAGACCAGCCAGGCTTTTTCCGGCACCAGCCTGGCGCCCGTGGCCACAGAACACACTGCCGCAACCGAACAGGTGGTTAACCTTAGCCGGCTCAGGTACGCTTTGCCTAAACTATTAGTAGAGGAACAGATTAAGTGGAGGCTAAGATAGTTTCATTTTCCCCAAAGTCGTCGCCGGCCCATTTTTCAGGACACGTTTGTATTGGCCAGCGCCAATACTGCACTCGACAGTTGTCCCAAAAACTCCGACGTATCGTCGGAGACCAGGCTTTTTGGGCCAACTGACGGTCCTAAAAAATGGTTCCGACTCCCTCTATGGCAGGGGAAAATCAAAACCTTAATTTTTCCACACAGACAGAGCCAATGTCCTTTTGGAAGACTAAATCCCAGACCGCGGCCGCGGCATTGCGCGGCCGGCCGAGCAGCGGATGGTGGTGCAAATCTATAAACGGCAAAGAATTGGCTTCTATAAATCCGCACTTTTGTTCTTTGTAGGATTTGGCAATGTCCTCTATAATAAAATCAAAGCCCACAATTGGGTCGCCCATTATTTTAGCCGCGTCTTCAAACATATTAAGATTATCCGGGTGGCAAATGTCATAATCTTCGCTGGAACTGCCGCCATAGCTCAAGCCAATTTTCTCCGAAGTCTCCACGACTTCGCCGTTTTTAGGAATGGATCCGAAGCTTAAATTTTGCCTGGACAAAAAAACTTTGGCGCGGTCATCTAATTTTATATCCGCTATCCGTTCATGCGGCGCGGCATTTTTGGCAGTGACCAGGTCGAGTATACTATGGGTTCCATCTCCCGTCACCCTGGGCGCGTCGCCGCGCAATACGCCAACGGTTTTATAGTTAATCACTGTACCGCGATAAACCGGCCCCTTTAAATGTTCTTCCACAATCACCCACAAACATAACTGCTTGGCGACTTTAAAGGCTTTCTTCAGCTGCTCTAAAGTGTAAACATGGGTGGTGCTGTGACGGCCGCGGCTGCCTTCGCGCGGCTTGACTATTACCGGCTTGCTAATTTCGTTAAATATCTTTTTGGCCTGTAAAAAAGTAAGGGCCACGCCGCCCCGCGGCACCGGTAAATTTATTTCCTTAAGTTTATGTTTTAACGCTATTTTGTCATCCATGGTTTCCAGCGCTGACTTGCTGTAATTTTTTGGCCGCGGCAAACCGCTGAATAAAATAGTCCGCCCGTTTTTTTCGGCAAGGTAGGTATCAAACGGCCGACCAAACAGCAGTAATTCTTGCATATTAATGTCGCGCCTAAGGGCATCTTCCCACAAAACTTCCGCCCGCCCGACTTTGCAGGCATGGATGTCGCTTTGGGACGTGATAATTTTTACCGATTGTAGCAAACCCACGGCCTTTAAGCCCAAATCCCAATTTTGGGCCATCTTCCCTATTTTTTCCGACAGGGCGTTATAAAACAGGCGCTGGCGGATGGGCGTAAACAGCACGTTTAAACTTTCGAAATACCAATTGATCAAATGCGGCACCGGATTGTTGCCGCAGTAAGGACAGGACTTTTTAGGCATAATTAAATAGTAACAAATTGGCCTTGACCGATAAAGGCTTTTTTATGCCTTGTCCAAGTCGTTAATTTTTGTAGCAATCTCCGCGGCCAAGACATTTTCCACGTTATGGCTTTTTAACAGCCGGTAAATGTCCAAATGTGTCGTGGCCCCAAAATCCGAACTTTGCCTTTTTATATCAGACAAAATCTTATGCTGGATCGCCGCTTCCACATCAGTCATCTTTATTTCCCTTATGTCCCCAAAATGCAGCCTGTATTCTTCCGCCAGGCGTTTTAATTTATCTTCCCCGGATTCGACGGGGGACATTGGGGCGGTTTTCTCGGGGCCGCCAAAAAATTTAAACATACTTTATTTGTTCAGCCGGCTGGCGGATTTTAATTGTTTCAAATCTTCAATAACTTCTTCAGCATGGGCTTCCGGCTTGACCTGCTCATAAATTTTGGCGATTTTGCCGGCAGGACTGATTAAAAATGATGTCCGCGCGATGCCCATATATTTTTTGCCATATATGCTTTTTTCCTGCCACACGCCATAGGCCGCCACGGTTTTTTTATCCTCGTCTGCAAGCAAAGTAAACAGCAGTTTATACTTATCCGCGAATTTTTTGTGGCTGTCCACGCTGTCGGTACTGACACCCAAAACCACGGCGCCGGTGTTGGCGAATTTGGGCAGGTTGTCGCGCAGACTGCAGGCTTCCGCAGTGCATCCCGGCGTATCGTCCTTGGGATAAAAATAAACCAAAACCCACTGGCCGAGGTAATCAGAAAGTTTGTGCGTTTTTCCGTCCTGATCCGGCAAGTTAATTTCCGGAGCTTGGTTGCCAAGTTTGATAGCCATATAATTAAGTTTAACAAATAGGGCCTGGCGAGTAAAGGCGCCAAAGCCTCCATGCCTCCATTTTCCCCTGGTCCCTCGCCGTGTTGTTTTTCAGGACACAGTCGTATTTTCCCAGCAAAAATACTCCTTCGGCAGTTGTCCCAAAAACTTTTTGACTTTAAGTCAAAAAGACCAGGCTTTTTGGGCCAACTGACGGTCCCGAAAAACAACAACGGCTCGGTCTTTGCTAAAAAATTAGGGGTCTGAATTGCTTCATTTTTCCCATACTAGGCCGAGCCGAACTGGCTTTTTGGGACCATAACTTTGGCCAAAAAGCTTGGTCTTTATTTTAAAGCAGTAAAATAAAGTTTTTGGACAAAGTTATGAGCGAGTGTTTCCGCTGGAGAAACATGAGCGTGTCCCAAAAAGCCAGTCGGCGAGGGACCAGGGGAAAAATGAAAGCGCTATTTTTGGCAGCTCGGGCAATACGAGCCAGTGCGCCCGTTCATCCTGACTGTTTCAATCGGAGTCCCGCAAATTTTACAGGGCTGGCCTTTGCGCCCGTAGACAAAATGGAACTTGCCCATTTGCCCCCAGCTGCCGTCGCTTCTGACAAAGTCGCCAACGCTGGAGCCCTTGGCCGCAATGGCTTTTTTTAACACAAAGGGGATGTATTTATAGACGGCTTTAATATCTTTTTCTGTAAGGCCGGCCACCGCCCGCGCGGGCCTGATTTTGGCATGGAATAAAATTTCATCGCTGTAAATATTGCCGATGCCGGCCACCAGGGAAGAATCCATCAGCACCTGCTTAATTTTTCCCTTGGGCCTTTGGGATAAAATGGATTGAAAGACATTAAACGTGAATTTTTTACCCAGCGGCTCCGGCCCGTAGCCCTGTAATTCTTTCACCGAACCCAGTTCATCTTCCCGCACCAGCTTCATGTAGCCAAACTTGCGGATATCGTTAAAATACAGATGTGACCCATCCGTAAACGTAAGGACTACGTGGGTATGCTTGCCAGGTAATTGCACCAATGGCGCGCCCGGATTATTGAACATTTTATATTTGCCGCCGGTAAGCAACCGCAATCTTTTGTCCTCAAAAATAAACTGCCCGGTCATTTTAAGATGAACTAAAATCGCTAACTGTCCGGACAAGTCAAATATCAGCAGCTTTGCCCGCCGTTTGACCGAAAGAATTATCCGCCCCTTCAGCAAACCAATAAACACCTTAACGTCGCGCGCCGGAACTGACCGCCGGTTACTCACGGTACGCGGCCCCAGACTGACCATTTTCGGCTCGTTAACTGCCGCCGATTTAATAGTTTTATTTTTAAGTTTCCGGTTCAATTCGGAAACAATGGTTTGGACTTCGGGAAGTTCTGGCATAAAAATAAAGGCTATTGACAGGTTTACACTTTCATCATATAATAATTGATACCGAAACGCAATTGTTATACAATACAATCAAGGAGGACAATACAATGGCGATGGCTGCAGTAGCTGTCAGCCAGCCGACCCGGCTGGCCATCAAACACCAAATTTTGGCGGAGAAGTTGTGTTTTAGTCTTTTACGGGGTCCCATAGCCAGAGGCATTTTATGGCGTGACCAATACGGCCGCAGGCAATTTGACTTCCGCCTCTATGTCATCCTGGGGCGCGAAGAGCTGCTCTATGAAATTAAGCACTTCTCAACCCGAGGTTCGGACGGCGAATTCCTGACATTTGCGGTTTACGACGACCGCTCCGTGTCAGACTCCCTGGACGAGATCCTCCAGGCCTGGAACAACGCGGGCAGCCAAAACTGGATGGTTAACTCGGACCTGGTCATGGCCGAAGACGGCGAAAGCTATCCGAAGGTGTGCGATCAGCGCCAAATTTTTCACATCCTCATAAACGGTTTGTGGCGGGAGCTCGACATGAGAGGGTTCTGCCACCGGTTTGATGAAACCGGCCCGTTCTACCTCAAACTCCGGAACCAGCTGGATATATGGTTCCCGGAATGACTCTTCCGGCCTTTGGGCCGGCCCCGCTTGCTTAACGCAGACGGGGCTTTTCTTATTGTAAATTCCGCCTTAATCCGTCATAATACACAATATGGACGATTTCCTTAAATCCATTCCCCATAAATTCAGCGCCGAAGAAACAAAACTTTTAAAGCGTGCTTTTGAGCTGTCGCGGCAGGCCCACACCGGCCAAAAACGCAAAAGCGGCGAAAACTATTTTACCCATCCCATGGGGGCGGCAATAATTTTAGGCCAAATTTTTCCGGACGCCACCACTCTGGCCGCCACCCTGCTCCACGACGTCTCCGAAGACACCAAAATTACCCTGGAAGACATTAAAAAAGATTTCGGCGCGGAAATTTCCCGCCTGGTGGACGGCGTCACCAAGCTGGGGCACGTCCGCCTAAAAAAAGGCTCGGACGGCGCCTACCTGGAAAATCTGCGCAAGCTGTTTATTGCCACGGGCGAGGACGTGCGGGTGATTATGATCAAACTGGCCGACCGCCTGCATAACATGCGGACCATAGAATTTTTACCGGAAGACAAAGGGAAAAAAGTCGCCACCGAAACTCTGGAAATTTACGCGCCCATTGCCGGCCGTCTTGGCATTGGATCCTGGAAAGACGAACTGGAAGACTTATCGTTTAAAATTGTCCTGCCCAAAGATTATGAACAAACCAAAACTTTGCTGGACCAGGAACTGTTGCGCCGCGACGAAAACATTAAGGCTATGGTCAAGAACCTGCGGCACATTTTCCACACCGAGGGCGCTAAGTATTTGGATATTAAAGGCCGGGTTAAGCGCCTGTATTCCCTCTACAATAAGCTAAAAAAATACGACGGTGACATCAGTAAAATTTACGACATCATCGCCGTGCGCATCATCGCTAAATCCACGGCCGACTGCTATTCCATTTTAGGCGTCATCCATTCCCACTTCCAGCCGGTACCCGGACGCATCAAAGATTTTATTGCCACGCCCAAGCCCAACGGCTACCAAAGTCTGCACACCACCGTGTTTGACCAAAGCGGCAACGTTATTGAAATCCAAATCCGCACTGACTTAATGCACGAGGAAGCCGAGCGCGGCATTGCCGCCCACTGGTTTTACGCGGAAGCCGGCAAGCCGGAAAACGGCGAGGCTTTGCGGGCGCCCTGGCTGCAGGAACTGCAGGCCTGGCAGGCAGACGAGCCCGGCGACGCCAAAGAACATTTGGAAAATTTAAAAATAGATTTTTTCCGCGACCGCATTTTTATTTTCACCCCGCAGGGCGACATTAAGGATTTGCCAGTGGGCGCCAGCGTCATAGATTTCGCTTTTGCGGTCCACTCCGATTTAGGCTACCACATGATGGGCGCCAAAATTAACGGACGCATAGCCAAACTGACCGCGGAACTAAAAAAGGGCGACGTGGTGGAAATCATCAAGAGCAAAAAGGAAGTTAAACTCTCGCGCGACTGGCTGGAAGCGGCCAAAACCGGCAATGCCCGGAATAAAATCCGCCACTATTTAAATGAGCACGACAAAAGCATTATCCAAAGGGTCAAGGAGCTGAAGCTGAAAGATTTCACCCTGCCGCGGTTTTTCAGGAAAAAATAATTGGCAATAAAAAAAGGGACGATCACCTTTTGGTGACCGTCCCGGTGGTTCTGCCGGCCGCGCGGGCGGCAGATTTTTCTTTAGCCTTCTGCCAGTCCCGGTCCAGTTCCCGGCGCCAAATTTCGGTTTGGCGCAAAGTTATGGGAACCGGCCCAGGCTGATGGGACGTAAGGGGCTTGTCTGCAGGTTCCAATTTGTCCCACTTGCTTCGCCAACGCTCTTCCTCTACCTGTTGTTGGCAATCGGTGGAAACACTGCAGCGGAACGCCGCCCACCATACCCACAAAACTAAAAGGCAGAGAGCCGATGCGGAGAGATACGGTGCGTGGATCACAGCGAACTTAATGGCTTTATAAAAACCGACGGCCGCCAAGAACCACACGCAAAAAATGCCAATAAAATCCTTCTTATTTCTCATTGTATTCCTCCTGTACTTTTATATTATACACTAAAAACCATTTTTTGGCAAGTCCTAAAAAAGGCTATATAATATATACTAATGGGAAGACTCGCCTACATCGTTAAAAATAATATGTTTGATAAAAAACTTAAATCTAAAATTTCCACTCTTCCCGCGCTCCCCGGCGTCTACCAATTTTTGAACAAAGACGGTGAGGTTATTTACGTAGGCAAGGCCAAAAATTTAAAGTCGCGCGTGGGCCAGTATTTTAGCGGGCATGACGACCGCCCCCAGCTCCCCTATTTGATGCGGGAAGCCGCGGACGTTACCTACACTGTGGCGGCCAGCGAACTGGAAAGCCTGTTTTTGGAAAATACTTTAATAAAAAAATACCTTCCCCGGTACAATATTTTACTGCGCGACGACAAAAATTTTGCCTTCATTAAAATAGACTACTCCACTCAAATTCCGCAAATTGGTTACGCGCGGAAGACCGACGCGGAAAACCCCAAAAACAAATTTTTCGGACCGTATTCCGCGGCCCACAAAATCCGCAGCACCCTGAATTTAGTGCGAAAAATTTTCCCTTTTTGCGCCAATAAAACCGTGGGCACGCGCCCCTGCTTTTACTATTATCTCCACCGCTGTCCGGGCGTGTGCATCGGCAAAATTTCCCTGGAAGAATACCAACTGCAACTGGACCGCATCTCCTGGTTTTTGGCGGGCAATACCGCCAAAATCAGGCGGGAACTAAAAACAGGGATGAAGCTCTGCGCCCAAAAAAAACACTTTGAAACCGCGGCCCGCCTGCGCGACCAATTGCAGACCCTGACTTTACTGGACGAACGCCAAAACGCCATTTTACCCAAACCCGTGGACTGGGATATAGTCTCCACCGCGGCTTCGGACGGTTACGCCTGTGTTAATTTATTTAAAATCCGCCGCGGCAAATTGCAGGACAAGGAAAACTTTATATATAATGCGGATATACGGATGGAGTACGGATATACGGATGCCTACGGATGCCAAATTATCCAGAACTTTTTGGAACAATACTATTTAGAAAGCTCCGGCCTGCCCAAAATTATTTACACCCAAACACCCTGTCTTAACCCGCAGTTAATAGAACAAATCGCGCGCCAAAGATTTAAGAAAAAAATCCAAATTATTTGCCCGAAAAAAGGCAAGCCGCTGGAACTGGAAAAGCTGGGCATGGCCAACGCGGAGGAATATTTAAAAAACTGGCTTTCTTCACAGGCTGGCCATCTGGATAAAATTAATGAAGCCCTGTCGGAACTAAAAAATCAGCTGAACCTGCCAAAAACCCCGGACCGCATAGAATGCTATGATATTTCCAATATCCAGGGGACGAATCCGGTTGGGAGCATGGTGGTGTTTGAACAAGGGCTGCCCGCCAAGAGCCAATACCGGAAATTTAAAATCCAGGGCCAACAAACTCCTGATGATTTTGCCATGATGAAGGAGATGCTGGCGCGGCGGCTGGCAAGGTCTGATAAATCAAAAATCTTACCTGTCCGCCATAGCCTTGGCGAAGGCGGAAATCAAAAGTCTCTTTGGCCGCTCCCCGACCTTATGGTTATAGACGGCGGCAAGGGACAGTTGGGAGTCGCGGTTGATCTTTTAAAGGATAAAAATTTTAAGCTTCCTGTAGTCGGCTTGGCCAAACGCATAGAGGAGATTTTCTTTCCCGGAAATCCCGAGCCGCTTGTGTTACCGCACGACAATCCCGGCCTGCAACTGTTGCAAAGGCTGCGCGACGAGGCTCACCGTTTTGGCATAACTTTCCATCGCCAATTAAGGTCAAAACAAGCGGTAAAATCCGCCCTGGATAACATCCCCGGCATTGGCCCCAAAACCAAAAAACTGCTGAAGCAAAAATTCGGCACGGTGGCCAAAATTAAGACCACGCCGTTTGACAGGCTTTCCGCAGTGGTGGGCGAACGCATTGCGGAATTAATCCAACAAAATTTGTAAAACCATCCATATTGACAATCCCCCTGCATCTTCTGTATAATAGTTAAGACCCTATCATTATTCCTCTCTCAAAGCCATGAACCTTT
The DNA here is from genome assembly GCA_903908535.1 of Candidatus Doudnabacteria bacterium. GTDB lineage: Bacteria > Patescibacteriota > Doudnabacteria > UBA920 > UBA920 > CAIVSE01. The sequence goes on along the minus strand of CAIVSE010000033.1, from coordinate 38,757 downwards.
TAGCCCTGTTCCGCTTCCTGGATATCATCATTATGGTGATTTTGATTATCATCATATCTTTACAGAATAAGTCTTCCGGCCTGTCCACCGTGTTTGGCGGCGCCGGCAACATTGTGCAAACCCGCCGCGGCTTCGAAAAATGGCTGTTTTACGCAACCATTGTTTTAGGAATCCTGTTTGTGGCGGTTAATATGTCCTTTTTGTTCATTAAGTAAATTTTTAGTGTCTGCTTTTTTCAAAAATTTTACCTCATATTTGGAGTCCGTCAAACATTTCCGCCTTTCCCACTTAGGGAAAGTTTTTTCTTTAATGGGGCGGCGAGAAAAAATTATTGCCGGCGGCCTGCTGGCAATTTTAGCGGTCAGTCTGCTGTGGTCCGGCCGAAATTTCTATATGGCCCGCACCTTAGCGGTGCCCGGAAATGGTGGCAGTTACAGTGAAGGCCTGATGGGCCAGCCGCAGTACATTAATCCCCTGCTGGCCGGCAGTGAAACTGACCTCGCCCTGGAGAACTTAATTTTCAGCGGCCTCTATAAATATGATGGCAATGGGCAACTGGTCCCGGACCTGGCCCAAGGCATGCCGCAAATATCCGACGACCAAAAACAATATATCATCAACTTAAAACAAAACGTCACCTGGCAGAACGGCCAGCCGTTCACCGCGGACGACGTGGTTTACACCATAGAGACCCTGCAGGATCCGGACTACGCCAGCCCCCAGCGGGACCTGTGGCTGTCCACCACCGTGCAAAAACTCGGCGACTACCAGATAAAGTTTACCACCAAGGACATTTCCGGGCCGTTTATCTACAACCTGACCATCCCCATAATTTCCAAAAACCTCTGGCAAAACGTCAGTCCGCAAAACTTTTTAACCTCCACCAATAACCTGCAGGCCGTGGGCACCGGCCCTTACAAAATCAGTGAAATCCAAAAGGAACAAAGCGGCAAAATTGACCAGATTACCCTCCAGGCCTTCGCCGGCTACTACGCCGGCCAGCCTAAAATAAACAGCATTTCCGTTAAATTTTATGACAACGGCGATGACCTGGTTAACGCCCTGCATAGCCGCGAAATTTTAGGCCTGGGCTTTAGTGCCACGGCCAGCAGCCTGCGTCTTACACCCAATAAAAACACGCAAATTTTAACCGCCCCCCTGCCGGAATACCAAACTTTATTTTACAATTTTAACAATCCGGTTTTGGCCGATGCCTCGGTGCGCGGGGCCTTAAACCAAGACGTGGACCGCCAAAGCATTATTGACAGCATTTTTAAAGGCAATGCCCGCTTGCCGGGCGCGCCGTTTACCCTGGCGCCGTACGGCGTGCCGGGCCAGGCCGTAAGTTACAGCCCAAGCGCCGCCGCCGCGGCTTTGGCACAAGACGGCTGGAGCATTGACCCAAATACTAAAATCCTTACCAAAAAAGGTACACAGCTCAAACTCTCGCTGGCCACCAACGATACTTTGGTTAATTCCCAAACCGCGCAGGCAATAGCCAACAGCTGGCGGGCCCTGGGCGTGGAGGTGGATTTAACCATTTTGCCGACCCAGGATTTAACCAATAATTTAATCCGCCCGCGCAAGTTCGACACATTAATTTTCCCCATTAAGCTGGGCGCGGACCCTGACCCGTTCAGTTTTTGGCAATCCAGCCAGGTGAAAGACCCGGGGCTTAACCTTACCGGATTTGCCGACCAAAATGCGGACAAACTCATTAACCAGGCCCGCGCCACCACTAACACAGACGCGCGCGAAGCCCTATATGAACAGTTAAACAATTATATCAGCCAACAAAACCCCGTGCTGTATTTAAACCAAAGCCTCTACCAGTACGCGGTAAGCATCCAGGTTAAAAACGTCAATTTAAATATTCTGTATGATGAAAGCGACCGTTTTGAAAATGCGGCCAATTGGTACATACTGACTAAAAGGGTTTGGAAATAGGCAAAAAATAGATTATAATAACCAAGGTAGTTTAAAGTTTGAACAAGCCGCGGTGGTGGAATTGGCATACACGTACGCTTCAGGTGCGTATGGCCGCAAGGCCGTGAGGGTTCAAGTCCCTCCCGCGGCACCATTGTTCTAAATTCATGTTTTTTGGCGCTTCGGCCATAAGTTGATAGGGCTGTTTGAGCTTAAAACATTGCACATTCTTGTCTTTAACGCTAAGGTTCCAAAGTAACTTTTTTAGCATTTCAAATTGTTTTAAACCATCAGCATTTAAGTAGTCCAAAGACGCAGAACAGGCCTGTAAAAAGGTCTTTTTTGTTAGTTCCAAAGTAATTAATGGGTCTTGTTGCGGTGCTGCTTCAAACCGGGCTATTTGGTTAAGGATGGATTTTACATCGGCCTCCAGAGATAAAATTTTAGGCTTCAGCGATTCTTTCATACTTGGGTCAGAGGAAACAATGTCCACTAAGTTGTAGAGTTTGCTTTGGGCAGTTTTTAGCTCTTGGCTAAGTTTAGATTTTTGGGAATGATTCAAACTGCCACGACTTTGGATTATTTCTTTAGCCGCAAGATAAGCTAATTCAATAGCTTCCGCGTCAAATTTAATTTCTCCTAAAACATTAGCCACTAAACCGTCCACCAATTTGTCTCGTAAATAGGTCTTATGCTGCTCACAATTACCCTTGCCGTTTGTGCAGTAATAATAAGCATGGCCTTTTTTGGTGGCAGAAGTTAAAGCGCAGCCACAATTGGCGCAAGTCATAAAACCTCTAAGGGGGAAGAAATGTTTTTGCTTTCGGGGGCGCGACTTGCCGGAAAGGATGTCTTGGCAAATATCAAATAATTCTTTTGTGATTAAAGCTTCGTGCTTGCCGGGGTACAGCTGGCCAGCCCGCCTCATCATACCGTAATAAAAAGGGTTCTGCAAAATTTTATGGAGCATGGCTTTGCTTAAGCTAAGGCCGCCTCTGGTTTTAAAACCTTTTTCAAATAAATAATTGTTAATCATTCTCAAGGAATAAGTACCATCCGAATATAACTCAAAAGCCTTTTGGATAAATTTGCCTTTAACGGGATCGATGGTTTTTAATTTGGTCAGTGGATTATCCAAATATCCCAAAGGCGCCGGTCCGGGCAATTCCCCTTTTTCCAGTTTGGTTTTGTTTCCGCGCTTAATGTCTTCCGACAAATTTCTTATAAACTGATTAGCCGTGCCAAACTCAACAGCTAAAGTTAAAACGTTATCATGTGGGTAGTAGCTGCCAAAAGGAGTAATTATTTCCGCGATAATACTTTCCTGCAATAGGCTAATAATTTCACCGCCGTCCCTAAAGTTTCTGGCCAGCCGGTCCAGTTTCCATACTAAAATTTTGCTACAGGGATTGGCTTTAATAAAAGCTATCATTTCGTTAAACTGCGGACGGCCAATAGCTTTAGCAGATTTACTTTCCTGAAAAGTTTGGTCAATGCTAATATTTAGCTTAACGGCCAAAGCATTAAGTTCACTAGCCTGTGATTCCAAAGACAAAGCCTGCCGGTCTTCGGCTTCACTGGACTTACGCAGATAGAGAATGTTTTTTGGAGAATTGTTCATAAACTTTTAAACCATTATACACCTAAAAGTTTTTAAATTGTAATTATTTTCTTCTTAAGTATTAGTTATATCAAGTGTAACGGGGACACAGGCGGCGGCCGGCGCGCCGCTTGGGCTGGCGCTGCCGGCCCGCCGCCTATCCCCCTTGTTTACCACCAGTAAATACAGGTCTCCCAAAGAATCTAAAAAAACCCCGGCTTGTTCCGAGGTTAATTCAATGCGGTATTTACTGGCAAAATACTTTTGGCACCGCGCCATTAATTCTTTTGAGAATTTAGACATTAAAAAAACCCTTAGTGAGCGTGTTGTTACTTTACGCAAATGGTGAGGGTTGCGGGTGAGGAAAAGTATTACCTTGTTAATGAACTTATTTACAAGTTACACCATAATTAAAATCCTGTAAAGTGGATAACTTTAAAGGCTATTTAAAATGATGCTCTGATAATCCATCACCATAACATTTGGAATATCCTGATACTGCTTATTCAAGGCATGGTCGCGGGACAAAATGGCAACTTTTTGCTTTTTATTAAGCAAATCGTCCGCGCTTACGTAAATTGAAATATCCCCGGCTTCAATAATGGGGTTTTTTAGTTCTATTCGCTTTAAAAAGTCATTTTTACTTATTTGTTTTTCGCCCATATATTCCATAATCGGCAAAACGGTTGCTATAATTTCTTTGTAGTTCTGCCACTTGCAATAAGTGTCCCGCACATGTCTACAGACCTCGGTCAAAATGTGGGGCGTAATATAAAACTTATTCCATTGGTTGGTCAATTTTAGCCGATCAAAAAAATCCAGTAACCTTTTGTAATCGGGCAATTCTGATAGTTTTTTCCTGCTAATCCGCGTCTCAACCAATCCGTAAATAATATCCAAAATTACCACCGTATCAATAATAACCCCATTTCTCAAGAATGGGGTTATGTCTCTATCGTATTCGTGCTCCGCTAAGTTTAAAAACATTTATTTTGGTTCGGGGTTTGGATTTTCGTCAACGGGTTTAACGGTAAATTTTTGTTCCGGCGCGGCTGCTTCGCCGCTTAATTTTTTAATCGTAATGGTATTATCGTTTAAATTTACAGACGCCTTATAACGTGAGGGTGAAGTGCTACCCAGAGTTTCAAAAAAACTGCAAATAATGTCCCACTTTTTGGATTCTTCCCCATTACTACCATTTGTCGGAATTAGTTCTTCCACGGAAAATTTTAACAACCCTAAATTACCGTGTATAGATTCAAACACGGCCCTGGTCAGTTCAATGGCTCTAATGGAAGCGGATTTTGTAGGCATATATATTTAAAGCCGCTGGTAACCCCACAAATTAGGGGTTTGCGGCTTTGTTGATTAATTTGGATGTCTTAACATTTTAGCTGGTTTTTAACGTTTGTCAAGGTTACTTCCCCCAACCTATAAGACGTTAGCTGTTTTTGTTTCGTTACAAATTTGTTTGTTTTGCAAGTAAATTTATTATATCACAGGGTAAAAAATTGAACGGCCTGTGGATTTTGTGGATAACTTTAAAAATTACTCAATTGGCCCCAAAGCGTACTCCCCGCCATCCATTTCTTCGAACATGCTCCAATAACTCTCGTCGGCCACAATAATAAAATCCAGTAAGGTCTTTTTAAGGGCTCTTGCTCCTGCTTGCAGCGATTTCATTACTTTCAAGTCATCCGGGGACGGTTTGGCGTTGCCGGACGGATGGTTATGGATAAGGATAATGTAAGGTGAGCGGGTAATAACAGCGCGGCTGAATACTTCATCCGGGGAAACATCGGTTTCCGTGGACGAGCCTAAACTCAACACGTCATAGGCATTTACCTGTAAATCGTTAGCTAAATATACCCCGATTAAGGTTTCCTGTGCCTTGTCCTTAATCTTTTTAAAGACATCATAAATCTGGCTCGGTTCCTTCACCTGCCCTTTAATGGGGTTTTTATACTCGCCTTTTACCAGTTCGATTTTGAGGGTTTTGAGGTATTTCATAGCTGTTGTTTATGTACTTAATTTAGCATGAAAAGGCAAAAAATGAAAGGAAACAATTACGGCTCAATTTAATAAAGTTGGTCACCAAAACATAGAAAATAAGCCAGCTTTTTACAGATATGGTATAATAGGGGCATAAATAAGTAGTAACAAAAACCATGAAATATTTGAATTACCAAGGACGTATAAATCGCGCACCCTATATCTGGGCAGCAATAGGGTTCTCCATTATTTTAGAATTTATGGATACTTGGAAAAACTATGACTCTCATGCAAATTTGTTTTTAATTTTTATAGTCCAAATATTTTTAGCTTTTTTATTCTCTTTTATCACAGTCAAAAGACTTCATGACCTAGGGAGGCGTAGCTGGCATTTCTGGTTATTATTAGTGCCATTGTATGGTCTTTATTTGGGAATTTTGCTTCTAGCCCAAAAAGGGGTTAATGGTACTAATGAATATGGACCAAACCCGCTAGTGGCTGCTAATTCAGAAAGCGCTGCTGATAATTCCCCGCACCATAAGTTGTGGGGTGATTAGCATGTTAAAAACTTTAAAAAAATAAAGGATGTTTGTAAATTCAAAAAAAAAATTAACATAAAATATGCAAAACAAATTTAGCCTGAAAATGATACTTATTAATGAATCACCCCGCAGCAAGCTGCGAGGTATCAGTGCCCGATGGATGTCAGGCCTTCAAACAACGTCAGCTGTCCGCGGTGTATTAATTTGTAATCTTTTCCCTGTCCTTCCACGTATTTCCTAATCGTTTCCTCGTTCCCGTGGAGGCCTACCGTGTTAATGTAGTAGCCGCTGGTCCAAAACTGCCCTCCCCACAGCATTCTCTTGACTTCCGGGTGTCTTTCGAAGATTTGGCGTCCGGTGATACTTTTGATGATTTGGACCATGCGGCTTGGCTGCATTGTCGGGACAGTCTGGATCAGGAAGTGCACATGGTCTTCATCAGCCCCGATTTCCACAAAGCGCATCTCAAAGCCAAATTCTATGGCATCACAGCATACGGTCTTCAATGTGGCCTCCACGGCTTCGGAAAACACTTTTCTGCGGTACTTGGCAGGGCATACCAGGTGGTAAAGCAGGCAATTGACGTTGTGTCGTTTCCGTATGGGTTCACTCATACTCCTATTGTAGCTGGGCAGGGGCCCCCGCAGCAAGCTGCGGAGAAATCTATTTCATTATAATTCAGTTTATCATTTTTGTAATCTTAGGCGCGCTTCTTCCGGCTAGTTTAACGCAAGGCGGCTTATCTTCACAGGCTATAATTGCTTTGATTTTATATATATTATCCTTAGCGGGGGCATTACTGATTTTGTATAAAATTTTTGTGCCGGAAGATGCAAAAAAAATAACAACGGGTTATACAATTACGAACTTTGTCTTATGCCTATTTAGTGTTGTTGCCGCACGTGATGCGCAAAGCCTAATTGAACTTTTTGGGTATACAATTTTTGCTTATTTGGTCAGCTACCTTTATTTCAAATGGAGATTTAAGAATGTAGCCAAAGCGGTGCCATTAAACCCACAGCAAAACCAATGACAGTAATTTTATAGGCAAAATCAAAGCAAGTTCTGGGTTAAAACGGTTCCAACTTCGTCAAACAGGTTGCACCAAAAATACTCATTGAAAGATGAGTATTTTTACTTTGTCTTTATTAGCGGAATCCCTAAATCCTGGCAAATCTTTTTTCCTAAGAAAGTTTTAATTTCATTATGCCTGGGGACCGTTGACACCTGACCGGAATTGGGATTAATAAAAACTGTATGTCTGGAACCTTCCCGGCCTACTAAACATCCAAATGACAAAATGTACCGTATTAAATCCCTGCGCTTCATAAAGGAATTTAACTGGCCAATATTAAAGGCAACTTGGAAATCTTAACAGTACCCAGTTCTTTACGTAAATATTTTTCCCTGGCTTCCAAAACCAACTCTATAGCGTCCTTTAAATTGGCTTCCAACCCTTTTTTAGTGGTCGCTTGACTGTTTGCTCCGGGTACCTCTAAAACCCAGCCACAATAATATTTACCTGATTTTTTATAAACCGCTGTATACATAGTAACCATATTATAACATGACGGATAAAAAATCCAAATTTGACGGAATTCCACCCCTATGCTATAATGACTGTACTGATTCTAAAATTCCTTAGAAACAAAAGGTAAATTAGTAAATGACAGTTTAAAAATCCTCCTATTTTGTGTTGTCATTTGTTAATTTGCGCTGGCAATCGATCTGATCGGCCGTATAGGCCATCATATTGTAGAAACATTAACTTCCCACTGTGCTTGGGGAAGCGCTGATGTTTAATATCTTAATTAATTTAGTTATTTAGGCGCGCAACCTAAATTATAAAGGTTTTTTGCTCATGATGAGAAAAAATATGTTCCATAGTAAAAATAAGTCCCAGGCCCCAAAACCTGTGGGCGCGGCCGAAGACCGCCTGGAGGCTTTAATCAATAAAGCCACCAACACCACTACCGCGGCAATAGCCGAGCCGCAAAAAATGCCGGTGCCTTTGGCGACCAGCCGCTATACGGCGTCCCGCCAGAACCTGCGCGTTATCCCCATGGGCGGCGTGGAAGAAGTCGGGGAAAACATGACGGCCATTGAATATGGCGATGATATTATTATCATCGACATGGGTTTGGCCTTCCCGGACGACACCATGCCCGGCATTGACTATATTATTCCGGACACCAAATGGCTGGAAGACAATAAAAAGCGCATCCGCGGCGTAATTATTACCCACGGCCATTTGGACCACATTGGCGCCGTGCCTTATATTTTACCCAAACTCGGCGACCCGCCGGTTTACACCATGGCCTTAACCGCCGGGTTCATCAAAAAACGTTTGGAAGAGTTTGGTCTTTTGGGCCGCTCTAAAATTAACGTTTTAACTAAAGACGACGTGTTGCCTTTGGGCAACTTTAAAGTTCGCTTTTTCCGCTTAAACCACAGCATTCCCGACAGTATGGGGCTGTGCATTACCACGCCGGTGGGGCAAATTGTTTATGCCACCGACTGGAAATTCGACCACACCCCGGTGGACGGCAAACCCACCGAATTTGATAAAATTGCCAAGTTCGGCGCCGAAGGCGTGCTGCTATTAATGTCCGACTCCACCAACGCCATTAAACCCGGCTACTGCGCCAGTGAACGCGAAATTGGCATCACCATAGAGCGCACTTTTAGCGAAATTAAAGGGCGTATTGTCTTTGCCAACTTTTCCACCAGCATTTCCCGCATCCAGCAGGTCTTTAACGCGGCGGCTAAATATAACCGCAAAGTTATTGTTACGGGACGTTCTATGGTTAACAATATAGAAATCGCGCTGTCCTTAGGCTACATTAAAATCCAGCCCAAAATAATTATTAAGTCGGAGATGGCCAAAAAGTATCCGGACAGCCAGATTGTCATCTTGACCACCGGTTCGCAGGGTGAAGAAGGCGCCGGTTTGGCCCGCATTGCCCGCGGCGACCACAAAACCATTAAAATTAAAAAGGGTGATACCGCCATTATCAGCGCCTCCCCCATTCCCGGCAATGAACGCGCCGTGGCCGTAGTCATGTCGAATCTTACCCGATTAGGGGCACATGTTATTTATAACAAAACTTTGGACATCCACACCTCGGGCCACGCGCACCAGGAAGAATTAAAATTAATGATTGCCTTGGTCAAACCGAAGTTCTTTATGCCTATCCACGGCGAACACCACATGATAGTCACCCACGCCGAACTGGCGCAGACCATGGGCATTCCGCCGGAACGGATTTTCTCGCTGGACAACGGCCAGATTCTGGAGATTACCTCGGCCGGCGAAGCCAAAATTACCGAAGACGCCAAAATTGCCTCCGGCTACGTCTTTATAGATGGTCTTGGCGTTGGCGACGTGGGTGAAGTCGTTATCCGCGACCGCCAGGTTATGGCCCAGGACGGTATGTTCGTGATTATTATGACTTTGGACCGCCGCAGCGGCAAGCTGGTGAACCAGCCGGATATTATTTCCCGCGGTTTCATCTATATGAAGGGTAATGATGACCTAATTCGCGAGGTTAAACACGAGGTCCGGAAGCTGGTTGAATCTAAGGGTAAAGAAAAACTGGAGCCCAACTGGGCTTATCTCCGCAATGTCATCCGTGATGAAATTGGCGAATATCTGTACCAAAAGACCGAAAGACGGCCAATGGTATTGCCGGTAGTCATCGAGGTCTAAGCTTACAAGGGCGCCCCTAGAAGGGTGCTCTTTTGTTATCTTTCTGTTAACTTTTTGTTATCTATTTGTTATCTGCTTCTTGTTATGATTTAGATATGCAATTCCGGGATAACAAAAATCTTCAAAAGGGCCAATTTTATCACGTTTTCAACAGGGGTAATAATAAACAAGACATCTTTGTGGATAAACAAGATTTTTCCAACTTTTTAAAAAGATTGTACATAATTTTGGATATCCCTTACCTAGGGCGCCCCTTGAAAGTCAAACCGTTGCCAAAAAGCTCCTTTACTATAGTCAGCTACTGTTTAATGACTAACCATTACCATTTTTTTATTAGGCAAAACGCGGAAATCCCAATATCCAAATTAGTGTTAAAACTTTGCACCAGCTATTCAATGTACTTTAACAAAAAGTATAATCATATAGGGCATGTGTTTCAGGACAGGTTTAAAGCCAAATTGGTCACCACCGACAGTTATTTTAGTAATTTATCTGCCTATATTCACCTAAACCCAAAAGACTCTGTAAACTATCAATATTCTAGTCTTAAAGGAATTTTAGGCCTTATTGACGATCCATTATGTGATAAAAATATAATTTTAAATGTATTCAATAACGATCCCCTCAAATACTTACAGTTTGTAATGGGTTTGCAAGGGCGCCCCTTGGATGACTTAGATTGACATCTACTATTAAACGTTGTAGTATTTAACTATGAAAAGTAACGGACTAAATTTAATAACTTGGCGCTGGGACTTGCAATAGCAAAGTCCTTGGTTTTTGTCATGTAACACCTAGGCTTCGCACAGGTGTTTTTCTTTAACATTAAACAATATTTTATGAAAACAGTTGGCATAATTGGCGGTCTCGGTCCGGAAACAACCTCTGAATTTTATTTAGAGCTAATTTTCTCGTGCAAAAAGATAAACAAAATTAGTTATCCACACGTCCTTGTGGATAGTATTCCCCTACGATTTGATGTCGAGAAAAACGCCATAGCGGACGGTATCGGAGAAGAAAGAATCCTACCATTACTATTAGCAGCAGCAAAAAATTTGGAAAAAGCTGGGGCTGATTTTATAGTTCTACCCTGCAATTCTTTGCATAAATTTATAAAAGGGGTAAGGGAATCGGTAAAAATACCGGTCTTAAGTATCTTAGAAGAAACATCAAAATTCTTAAAAAAGCAACCGATAAAAAAAGTTGGGATTATTGCCACACCTATAACCACCAAAAGTAAACTCTATGAACAACCACTCAAAGCAAAAGGCATTACCTCTATAATACCAGATAATCTGCAACAAGCCAAAATTGGCAAACTTTTACACAATATAGTCTCCAGCCGATACGACAACAAGGATAGGGATATGCTACTCACAGTAATCCAAGATTTTGGAAAAAAGAATGTCAAAAATATCATTTTGGCCTGTACCGATTTACAATTGCTAATCCCCCAGCAAAACAACATCAAGATCTATGACACCATGAAAATCTTAGCCGATGCGACCGTGGCGGAGATAACCCAATAAAATTAACTCTTGTGCTATAATACCTATATGAAATCAGAGACCATAGTATCAGGCGCCAGAGCTTCAGGCAAGCTACATATTGGTAACTACTTGGGCGCCCTCAAGCAATGGCTGGAATTGCAAAAAAAAGAAACTACCCAATGCTACTTTTTTATTGCCGATTTGCACGGCATGACTACAAGCTTTAATCCAAAAGAGCTTTCAAGCAATACTTTAGATGTTGCCGCAACCTACTTGGCCGCGGGAATAGATCCTAAAAAATCAATATTTTTCCTGCAAAACCACGTTTTGGAACACGCAACCCTATCCTGGGTTTTTAACTGCCTGACCCCGCTTGGCGAGCTGTACCGGATGACACAATTTAAGGACAAAGCCCAATCAGAAGACCAGGCAAACTCCGGCTTGCTTACCTACCCAATTTTGATGGCGGCCGATATTTTAATCTATAAAGCCACTGCGGTGCCGGTGGGAGACGACCAAACACAACACATAGAACTTGCCCGTACGGTAGCCCGCAAATTTAATAATCGCTTTGGCAAAATTTTTCCGGAACCGCAAACCTACATGCGCAAACCGTTGCGGATTATGAGCCTTACCGACCCGGAAAAGAAAATGAGCAAAACCGGCGACGAAGCGCTGTTAATGGATGACGAACCAAAAGAAATAATGCGAAAGTTAAAAAAAGCGGTTACGGCCACAGAGGGAGGCAAAAAATCCCCGGGAGTGGAAAACTTATTTTTGCTGCTGGAACATTTTGGCACTAAGGAACAAACGGATTACTTCCGCGGCCAGCAAAAAAATGATAGCTTAAAATTCAGCGAACTCAAAGAAATTCTAGCCCGGGACATTGGGAATTACTTTGTGGAATACAGGGAAAAGAAACAGGAATTATTGGGAAAAAAGGAGTATCTGGCCGAAGTGCTGGCTGACGGGGCAAACCGTGCCCACAAAGTCGCAGCCCAAACATTATTTGAAGTCAAACAAAAAATCGGATTGCTTTAACAGCATCCGGTTTTTTGTTTGGTTTTGAAAAACTTAAGGGGGATAATATGGAATGTACATGCCTGGCATTTTACGATAATCCCGACAGCCTCACAAACGCCTACAAGGAATATTGGAAAAGAAGATTAAAAGCTAATCCCAGACTCATGGGATATTTGCTTCTCCAGCCGGACGTCCACGATGTTGCGTGGCGTTCCTACAAATGTTTTGGATTTGTTACTCCCGAAGGGCCAAAGGACTTTATGGCCTTTGGGATAGACAACTCCCACACCAGAAACCATTTTCACCCAACCAGGAGGTGCCCGAAGCCGCAAGCTTTGTTGGTAGTAGGCCTTTCTGTGACCAAGACGTTAGATACTTTGAATAAAGAAGGGATTTTGGCCTTAAGAAGCAGGCAACTCGCCGCAACGCAACACAAGGAGAAAGTCCATGTTGACGCAAAACTGGTGTTTAGCAGTGCTGACGACTGACGCAAATGCGCTCCCACGGCCATTCTGGACGCCGCCGGAACAACCGCAAGCTGTGTTTGGGTTTACCATGAAGTACTATAACCCAAACCACGATGACAAATTGCCCCAGGTTATCCCTTCAGACAAAATTGGGTTCTACGGAGTAACCGAGCCGTTCCCGGAACGCCCGGTATGTGAACTGTCGCGGGAGAATATTGTCCTTCTGGCCCTGCATCCCTTCTCGCCCAGGCAGGCCAGGATGAAATATGAAGCGCTCGGGCCGGAAAAATTCCTGAACGCCGCCTCTGCGGTCTACCAAATTTAGGAGGCCTCATCTGTCGCGGCATAACAAACCAGCGGTCGCCCATTCATTTGGACGGCCGCTATTTTTTACCCTAAAATTTTCCTGATAATATCCTTTGTCTGCTCCGGTCCGGCAACGGCAATATAATCCACCGGGGTTTTAGTCACGGCGTAATCGTTGCCGCCGGGGAAAATGGCGTCCCCCACAAACAGCATATCCTTAATTTTAACTTTAAGATGCTTTTCTATTTGCCGCAGTCCGTAAGCTTTATCTATCCCCTTTTTGGTCACGTCAACGGATGTATGGCCGGCGGCTCGGACTTCCAGTTCCGGCAAATATTTTTGCATCAGTCCGGCGATTTTTAATTTCACCGGAGTATTGTGTTCCTTCCATTGCTCCTTTAAAGCCACGCCCTTAACCCTGCCGAGCATTGCCACTACTTCCTGCCCCAGAGCCGAAAATGTCACCTGGGTGCCGCGGTCCTCTATAACCTTGCCATAAATCTTTTCGGGCTGGCGGTAGCCTATCTCATCAAACACTCTTTGAAAGGTTGCTTTAATTTTTTGGCGTTCCTGTTGGCTTAATTGTAAAAGATAAACATTTTTCCAGCCGCCATTGTATTTATAAAAAGCCGTGGAGGTGGTGGGAAATAAAAATAAATTTTTAAATAATTCTTTTTTGACTTTTAGCGGCTGCAGCAGCTGCTGTTTAAACAGCTGGTATTTGCCGCCGCCAATAACCGCGACTTTTTTAACCAAAAGTAATTTGGCCATTAAAGCCGTCATTTCCCTGTCCATGGGGGCTTTGGTGGGGGTTAAGGTGCCATCCATGTCAAAAACTATCAGTTGCTTGGGTTTGATTTTGTTAAAGTTAGCAATTTGCATATACTGTATTTTAGCATAAAAAAGGCCGCCCGGATAAAACTGGCGGGCGGCCACGGAAAGAAAACTACGCTGACAGGGCGTCCTCCGGCAGGAGGTTAATGACAAAAATGGAAGATCCGAACAAAAACCGGAACTGTACCGCCTCGCTTTTGGCCTGGATGGCCAAAACCGTGATGGCAAACTCTTCGATATACCATCCGATCTTTTTTATGCGGCGGCCGATTTCCTTGGCCACATAATAAATCTGCCGGGCCAGATGCGATGGCTGCCTGCTTCCAATTTCTGCGCGGGACTTCAATTCCGAAATGCAGTCGCGAATGTCCTCCGGGCACTGCTCCAGCTTATTTAAAACATGAGTGCTACTGTCCTTGTACCGGCTCCTCTTACGGGAATTCCGAAGCTGGTGCGGACAACGCGCGCACGGTCGACTAATGCCTAACTGCCTTCCAAAACCTATCTTTCTCATCTATATGTTACCCCCATTGGATTGTAGTTGCCGGCCAAGGCCGGTTCTTGCCCTTATTATAACAAAAAAACGGGGCATCCGACAACAGGGACGCACTAACCCTTGGCTAAACAGGCAAATTGGATTAAAATGATAAATGTTACATCCTAAATCCTAAATTCCTTATGTCTTTCCAAATCGGCATTGTCGGCCTGCCCAACGTCGGCAAATCAACGTTATTTAACGCCATCACTAAATCCAAGGTGGAAGCCGCCAACTACCCGTTCGCGACTATAGACCCCAATGTCGGGGTGGTGGCCGTGCCCGACGAACGTTTGGCTAAACTGGCGGAACTGGAAAAATCCGAAAAAATTGTACCCACATCTATTGAATTTGTAGATATTGCCGGCCTGGTTAAGGGTGCCAGCCAGGGCGAAGGTTTGGGCAATAAATTTTTGTCGCACATCCGCGAAGTGGACGCCATTATGGAAGTTACACGAGTTTTTGAAAGCAAAGATATTATCCACGTGAACGGTAATGTAGACCCTAAACGGGATATGGAAACCATTGCCATTGAACTACAATTAGCAGACTTACAAACAGTAGAAAAACGCCTGCCTGACGTTGCCAAACAGGCTAAAGGCGGCGACCGCGAAAGTATTGTTAAAAAGGCGGTTTTGGAAAAATACAAACACGTCCTGGAAGCCGGGCATATGGCCAATACCGTAACGCTGACCGATGAAGAAAAAGAGCACAGCAAGGATATCCAATTGTTAACCCAAAAACCGTTTTTATTTGTGGCCAACGATAAGTTTGATTTAGATACCAAAACCTATCTGCACAATGGGACCCATTGTGCACCCGGGGAAATTCTGATTGACGCCCAATTGGAAAGTGAACTCTCCGAACTTTCCGACGAAGACCGGGCCCAATATTTGGAAGAATTAGGATTAAAGGAATCCGGCCTGCACAAAATTATTACTGCGGCTTATAAAACTTTGGGATTGATTACCTTTATAACGGCCGGCCCAAAAGAGAGCAAAGCCTGGACCTGCAAAGCCGGCAGTCGTGCCCCGCAGGCGGCCGGTAAAATCCATACTGATTTTGAAAAGGGTTTTATCCGCGCTGAAGTCATACAGTGGGATAAACTTTTGGAAGCGGGCGGATACGTGCAGGCCAGGGAAAAGGGATGGCTTCGGGTAGAAGGCAAAGAATATGTAGTACAGGATGGCGACGTGGTGCACTTTAGGTTTGCCAATTAAAGAGGCCGGAACCCATAAAAAGCTATATTATCCCTTATTTATTATTTTTTGTCAATAGTGACAATCTCCAATAGAAATGCTATAATTGCAATAACTTAATATTATTAATCATATTTCCTCCCGATGAATCGGGAGGAATAAGGAACACTCCTTATGCCTCAATATGAGCTTATGTACCTGCTCGGCGCCAATGTGGCCGACACAGACGTGCCGCAAGTTTCGGCGCAAGTAAAAAAACTAGTAGAAGATTTTGGCGGCACAGATGTGGTGGAAACCCAACTGGGCAAAAAAAAACTGGCCTATACCATTAAAAAAACCCGCAACGGACATTATGTTGTGGTCAACTTCGCCATGGAGCCAAAAAAAGTTTTTGGACTGGATGCCAGAATCCACTCCATGGACCAGAGCATTATCCGCTATCTCATTATCAATCTGGATGAATATTTGGAGCGCATGGCCAAAGATAAAATAGCGCAATCCAAAATTATCCGCCGCATTCCTGCCGAAGCAACCGAAAGCAAGAGCGAAGTTAGGGCCAAAAAACCGGTTGCACCAATAATTGAACTGGACGAAAAGGCTTTGGATGAAAAGATAGAAGCCGCTTTGACCGAAGATTTAACCAAGTAATTAATCTATAAATTTATGGATTTAAACAAAGTCATGATAATTGGCCGGCTAACTAAAGACCCGGAAATGCGCACCACGCCTTCCGGAATCAATGTCACCAGCCTTTCTGTGGCCACTAATTATTCTTACACCAACAAAGAAACCGGACAAAAAATTGATACGCCGGAATACCACAACGTAGTCCTGTGGCGCAAGTTGGGAGAAATTGCCCACCAGTACCTCAAAAAAGGCACCCAGGTTTATATAGAAGGCCGTTTGCAAACCCGCAGCTGGGAAGGCCAGGACGGCAAAAAAAATTACCGCACCGAAATTGTGGCCGATAACATGATAATGCTGCAGCGGGCCGCCGGGCAATCCGCTTCTTCCGGAAGCTATAACAGTACTCCCCAGCCAGCGCCAAAATCCCAAGGAACCGATTTTATCCCCAACCCCCCGGCCGAGGAATTACCGGTAATCAACCAGGATGAAGAAATTAACGTGGATGGAATCCCGTTTTAAGAAAATTTGAGAAGGCAAACCTTGTCGGTTTTCCTTCTCAACTTGCTCGCTTCGCTCGCCTCATCCTTTCCCTTCAAAGATTTTCCTCCGCCCGAAGTGAATTCGGGCTCCGGAAAACTATTAATCTTAATAATATTATGAGACCCCACCAAAACAGCTATGACCGCCGAAACAACAACAGCACCCCTGCCGTAAAAAAGCAGTGCTATTTTTGTTCCAACAAAATTTCCACCGTGGACTACAAAGACGCGCAAACCCTGCGCCGCTTTATGTCGCCGCACGCCAAAATTTTGGCCCATGGCCGCACCGGCACCTGCCCCAAGCACCAGCGCATGGTCACCAAAGCCTTAAAACACGCCAGGCACATGGCATTGTTGCCTTTTGTCGCAGCGTAAGATTTTGAAAAGGACAACCTTGTCGGTTTTCCTTCTCAACTTGCTCGCTTCGCTCGCCTCATCCTTTCCCTTCAAAGATTTTCCTCCGCCCGAAGTGAATCCGGGCTCCGGAAAACAAATCAATTAATCTTATTATTTATACACCATGGATTTAAACGACATGAAAATCGGGACCATTATCCTGTGGGAAAACCAGCCCGTGCAGGTCATTTGGAGCAACCGCATGCGCACGGCCCAGCGCAAACCCGTGATGCAGACCAAGCTTCGCAATGTTATTACCGGCAAGCAATACGAATATTCCTTTAAGTTTGGCGAACGCATAGATGAAGCCGATGTGGTGCGCGAAAAAGCCAATTTTTTGTATGCCGATGCCGAGGGCACGCACTTTATGAACAATGAGACCTTTGAAACCGTGGATATTGCCAAGGAAGTCACCCAGGAGCAGGAAGCCTACTTAAAGGAAGGCATGGAAGTCAGCATTTTGCGCTTTAACAACCGCCCCGTTTCCATAGAACTGCCAATTAAGATAGAGCTTAAAGTTACCGAAGCCCCGCCGGATACCAAAGGCAACAGCGGCGGCAACGTCACCAAACCTGTAAAGTTAGAAACAGGACTAAGTGTAAACGCCCCCATGTTTATAAAAGAAGGCGATATGATCCGCATAGATACACGCGACGGGCAATATGTGGAAAGAGTTAGCCAGTAGGAACAATGGGACCCATTGTGCGGAATTTTTTAGTGCTTTGATAAACCCAAAAAAGATAATACCGTCTTTAAAACCTTCGTTTGATATTTTTTATTAACGTTGGTTTTTTCGTAAATATCCGGGAAGACATTATTGGCAAAGTATTTATTCCTTAATTTATTATACCAATCTAAATCATATATTTTCCAAAATTCTTCGGGTGAGTAATATTGGTGGGCATATAAGACTTTTCTGCCTCCAAGCTCCGCAAGCTTTTGCTCTAGAGCTCGATTAACCGCGACAAACTTGTTATAACCTCCATCAAATTTGGCATACATTCCAACATTTACTGCTTGTTCACTATTAATATTTGTGGGAGATAATTTATCATTTTCTTTGGATACCATCAAAGGACATATCCATAAAGGATAAATGGACAAAGTTGTATTTAAATAATCCAAAAAATCCGTGAGTTTTTCCTGTGACAAGCAAAAATCCTGACAGATGCCGGATTGCGAGTTATTTACAGAATGCACGGCCTTGCCCAGGCTTTCGGCGTTAAGGCGTTTGTACAATAAAGTTCGGCTAAGTTTTGTAAACGGGATTTTTAGCTTATCAAAAACTAATTTACCGGTCCAAAAAGCCCCCTGATTATACCTAAAAAGATAATCTTTTAAAGGAATATGGTCGGGAACAAAGTTTTGTTTTTTTACCTTGCTTTGAACATATAAATAAAACCATTCGTCAGATTCGCCGGAAAAGGTCATGACCTTATCGTCATCATCCGGCTCGTTCACCATTATTCCTACCATTACCACCCCGCTGTTTGGGCCAAATAAAATGGCGTCAACAAAATCTATAGGCTGTTCTCTCTGTTCTTTAATAATCCGGTTAAGCTCTAAAAAGCTGCCCACCGGCAAATAGGATAATTTCACAAACTTTTTGGCTTCGGTCAGTCTTATTTTTACCAAAGTCGTAATACCCAGTGACCCATAAGAACACGGTAAGCCCCAAAATAAATCTGGATTTACATCTTTGGAGGCAGTAACTATTTCACCATTTCCCAGGACAATTTCATATTCATCGCATATATTGTGAACACCGCCATATTTAAAAGAACTGCTTTCACCCGCCCCCCCCTGCACCGATCCACCAAGAGTTATTTTAGGAAGTTCCGGAACAACCAACGGAACCAGGCCTTTGTCCATGGTCTTCTCAACCAAAACCTGCATGGTGACATTAGGTTCCACCAAAGCATATTTACCTTCAACGTTTATTTCCAAAATATTATTTAAAGCGCTAATATCTATGACTTCATTTTCCTGATAGTTTAATTCCCTGGTAGTATGGGAAAAACCGTGAAAAATCCGAAGTTTCCTATGTTCACGCGCCGCCGAAACCATTTGTCCGGCAATTTTTCCTAGCTTTTGCTTATGGTCAAGCATTTCTTTACCACTCCCTTACTTTTCCAAACCTCCAAAACAGTCCTGACTCTACGTCACCGGTGGCCAAATTATAAATTTCTTCAGCCGGCTGCTCCGGCTCCCTGTCCGGTTGTTCAGTTTCCGACGCAACCGCTTTTCCCATATCTGTCTTCACCCATCCCGGATCTATAGACGAAACTTTAATGCCTTTGCCTTTTAAATGGAAAGCTAGAATTCTGGTATACATATTTAGCGCCGCTTTGGACATCCGGTAAGCCGTGGAGGTTTTGTCGTCAATCGGCGTGCTCATGGCGCCGTAGTTTGAATCTATATTTATAATATGGCCACCCTGGCTTATTAACGGAAGGAGTTGATTCGTAAACTCAACCAACCCAAAAACATTAACATCAAAAGTTTTTTTAATGTTTTCCACAATTACTTCTTCTGTGTGATTGTCAAAAATCACTCCGGCAGCATTAACCAAAACATCCACAGACGTGACAGCCTGTTTTATTTTTGCTGAACTCTTATCAATTTCGGCGGAATTTGCAATATCAACCTTGACCGGAATTAACTTTTCATCCTCAAAAGGAATTGTGGTATGATTATAAATCCCCACGACCTTCCAACCCTCATTTAAAAACTTCCTAGCCGTGGCCAAGCCAATGCCCCGGCTGGCTCCGGTGATAACAGCGATTTTCATATACTCATTATATCTAAATATTGGCTATTTTAAAACCCCTCCGCCAAATGGCGAACAGAATTTTTTGTATCCACATATCCACAATTTGACACTTAAGAACTGCGGGAGTAATGTAAAATAACAAGGTCGATTTTTTGACCGCCCATGTGGCATTATTGATTATAATTAATAATCCATATTATGGAAATTACACTTTCTGAATTGGAAGAAGCCTTGGATAAACGCTTTAAAACCAACAAACAAGAATTAGAAGAGGTTCTGGATAAGCGTTTTGATGCTTTTGGCCAGGTTATAGACAAAAAGATGGATGCAAGATTCATAGCTTTTGGCCAGGAAATGGACAAAAAGCTCGATGAAAGATTTGAAAAACAATCCAAGGACCTAAAACAGTTCGCGGTTGAACAAACCGAAAATTTAGCTGCTATGATTGCGGAAACCGTAGCTATACCGCTCCAGCAGCATATAGAAAGCTGTCAAAAAATACGGATATAAAACCAAAATCCCGACTAATGTCGGGATTTTTTATAAGTACTAAATGATTCCTATCTCAGTCTACCATCACCATAGGCCATGGGCGCCAGTGTGGGCAGCTGGAAGTCCCAGGCATTAGCCGGCACAATCAGCCCGGCGCTGCCACCGTTGTTTAGGAAGGTATTCCAATCGGGCACTGGAATAAGCCCCAACTGGCTGACAAAATAAACCGCGGCGCCATTTTTTATCCAGCTGCCCCAGGGATGCGCCCCGGCGGTAGTGGAAATAACATAAGAGGAAATGGTCAGGCCGTTTTGATAGCCCGCGTTAATGACATTACTGAAGCTAAAGCCCAGGCCAAGGAAGGCCGAAGCGTTGCCAAAAGCCGTGAGAGTATTTTGGTAAACAATATAAACCGTGCCGCCAATGTTCAACAACTGGCCGTTGGCATAAATGGATGAGCCCAGCACGCTGCCGCAATTATAAGTACAACCGTTACCGGTAACAGTAACATAAACGCTGGCACAGGACGAACTGTAATTTTGCTGGCAAACCGTAATGGTCGATGAGCCCGGCTGGCTGCCATAAATATTTAAGGTGTTGCCGGACATAACGCCGGAGGCAATATTAGAGGAACCATTAGAAGAAAGGATGAACGGACCGTTGCCATAAACGCTTATAGAGGATGTTTGGCCTACGTTCACAGACACGCTGGTTTGGCTTAAAGAAATGGAACCGCTATTGCCGCAATTATTGTTGTAAGGATAGCTGCAATTGTTATAACCATTAACTGTTACATAAAGCGTGCCACAGCCGCCATAAGCGCTGCCGCCATAGGTATTGGAACAAACCGAAATACTGCTACTGCCGCTACTGTAACCGTAAAGAGTGATAATGTTGCCGGAAACAGAAGCCGAAACCGCGCCGGAGTTGGAATTGGAAGAAATATTAAACGGGGCATTACCGTAAACTGTTACAGTTTGGCTTTGTCCCGAAGTTAAACTAACATTATTTTGGCTAAAGCTGACCGTGCCGCTGCCGCAATTATAACCGTAGCCGCAGTTGTTGCCGCTCACGGCCACGCTAAGACTGCCGCAGGTGTTATTGTTATTCTGGCAGACGGTAAAAATAGTGTTGCCGCTGGCCATGGCTGTCACCGTTAAAACGCTGCCGTTAACAGCGGCCGAAGCCACACTGCCGTTACTGTTGCTGGATACGTAATAACCGCTGTAGCCATTAATGTAAACCGTGGAGGTTTGGCCGGCAGTTAAAACCAAGTTATTTTGGCTAAAAATTATACCGCCGCCGGTGCCGCCGCCCACTGTGACATACAAACTGCCGCAGCCGCCGCCACTGCTCTGGCAAACGGTTAAGGTGCTACTGCCGGCATTGTAGCCGGTCAGAGTTAAGATATTGCCGGACAGCGAGGCAATGACCGAATTGTTGTTGGAATTATTGGAAAGATAAAAAGAATTGTAGCCATTGGTGCCATAAACGTAAATAGTGATATTTTGGTTTAAGGCCAAATTGACGTTACTTTGGCTGAAGGTTACGCTGCCGTTACCGGTGCCATTGCCCGTGACCGTGACAAACAAAGTGGCGCACTGGCTGTAGCTGCTGGCGCAAATGGTAATGGTAGCGCTGCCGGCGGCCAACCCGTAAAGACTGATGGAATTATAGGAAGCCGTAGCCGTAACTATGCTTTGGTTGGAATTATTGGAAATATATAAAGAGCCGCTGGAATTTTGCACGCTAACGCTGGCGGTTTGGCCAACGGTCATGGAAACCGAAGTCTGGCTTAAGCTAAGACCGCTGCCACAGTTATAAGTACAGCCGCAAGTATTACCATATCCATAATTATAGCCGCTATAAACGCATGGGCCGCCGGGAGAAACCGTGACAGTGTTGGATTGCAACCCACCAACTACCACATAAGCGGTCAAAGTTCCGCTGCCATTACCTAAAGTCGTCTGCTGGTTATATGACCCCGTACCGTCTGTAGTGCCCAAATTATTAATTACAGTCCACACCGAGCTATTTTGCTGCTCATACAGGCTAATTTGGCTGTAAGGATTGGCATAGCTAATGGAAATCTGCTCTAAATTATTATTTAAACTGGTAATGCTTAAATAGGGCGTGGCAGCCAAAGCCGGAGCGGCATAGGCCAAAATTCCGCTTATAATTAAGAAAAATATACCAATTTTGCTAAGTGTCTTCATAGAAGTTAGTTATAGGTTTTTACAAATAATGCTTAAAATATATAACATTTAAGCTTTATTATCAGTCTTTTTGAGAATTTTGTCAAGCGTTAAAACGGCTTTACCCCCCTCCAATATAGCAGACGCAATACCTTTGGCCAAGGTTACCGACACATCCCCGGCCGCGTACAAGCCGGGAATGTTACTCTGCATATTGGCATCCACCATAATTTTGTTATAGGCATCCTTTAAAGTCAGCCTATCGAAAACGGTATTACCTTCCGTTTCCGTACAGCCGGTGGCAATAATAACAGACCGCCCAAAATATTGCTGCCCCGCTTTAACTTCCACGCTAAAACTGACAATATTTTTTTCCAGCGCAATAACATCACACTTTTCAACCTCGGGGATAATTTCGGAAAAATCCATCCCATAAACAGTGTGGCCCAAAAACACATCCTTGGCCAAAATTAGGGTCAGAAGCATTTTTTGTTTGGCGTGCCAGGCCGCGCTTAAGCCGGCCGGACCGGCGCCGATAATTATAACATCGTACATATTTACAGAAGGGCCAATTCCAAAGCCGCTAACACCGCTTCACCGCCAAGGCGCAGCCTGGATTGAGCTTGCGCCAAATCGTTAACCGTAATAATTCCAAACCCAATGGGAATAGCATTGTCCAAACTTACGCGCAGCAGGCCTTCCTGCGCCATTTTACAGACGTAATCAAAATGCGGGGTCTCGCCGCGGATAACGCAGCCAATGGCCACTAAACAATCAAAAGTTTTATCATGGGCCAGCTTCTGCAGGGCAAAAGGAATTTCCATGGCTCCCGCCACGCTGATAAATTGGCAATCCGCCTCCGCCACTCCGGCATCTTTTAAAGCTTGTTTAGCCGATTGCAGCAAGGCTTCCGTAATTTCACGGTTAAATCGCGAGGTCACAATGCCGACTTTTTTCCCGGCCGCGGATATTTTTCGGACTTCTTTATTTTCTATTTGCATAAATATATTCCACAGATACACGGATACCACTGATTGCACGGATAACTGCGCCATGCGCATCATCTGTGTTATCTGTTTCTATCTGTGTATCTGTGGTATTAATCTTTTTAAATATTTAGCCAAAACGTCAAACTCCAAATTCACCAAATTCCCAACTTTTTTTGTGTGTAAATCCGTCACCTCCCAGGTATAAGGAATTAAGTTCACGGTAAAAGAATTTTTAAACACATCCACCACAGTCAAGCTGATTCCGTCTATGGCAATGGAGCCTTTGGGCGCCAAAAGTTTCATCAAACTTTTGTCTTTTAACACCGGAGCGACTTCCAAAACATAAGAATCGCCGCGTTTGCCTATTTTTGCAATTTTACCAGTGGTATCCACATGCCCCTGGACAATGTGGCCGTCCAGACGGTCCGAGGGACGCATGGATTGTTCTAAATTCACCAAGTCGCCGATTTTTAAACTCCCGGCCGCGCTTTTGGCCAGGGTTTCGGGCATATAAAAAAACTCAATCTGTTTGCCGACTTTTTTGGCAGTGGAACAGACACCGTTAACGATTATACTGTCGCCCACTTTAACCTTCCAGCCTATGGGAGTATTAAGGGAAATTAGCATACCGCCCGGGGTTTTTTTGGCGGAAGTTATTTTTGATGAAGCGGCGATAATCCCGGTAAACATATTATTAACGACGTAGTGCGAGAAAATTAATTTATTAATTTGCGAGCCGAGGAGTTAATACAGATTTATCTTTATTTAATAGCTTTAATATCTTTCGCGATGGCCTGTTTTAGCTCGCCTTCTGTTTTAAATTTTTTAAATGGCCTAAGATATTTTATTAATGTCAGCGTTACTTTTTTGCCGTACAAATTTCCTTTGTAACCTATCAGATGCGCTTCAAGCTTGGGTAAACCTTTTTTATCCATTGGACCAATCACAATAGCCGCTTTATGCCCGGTGCTGGATGTGCCGGCATATACCCCAAATTTTATCTTCAACCCTTTCCTATTATACTCTCTCCGGTCCAAATTGGCAGTGGGAAAACCTAACTTCCGGCCATACTGCTCCCCTTTGATAACTTTGCCTATAATTATAACCATAAATATACTTCCGTCCAGACCATAATTTTTTTGGTCTGCGGAACTCGTCCATAATTTACTATAATGTTTTACTTATTTGCCACACCCTAGGGAACCGTTGGGGGTGTGGCCTTGACTTTATAAAGATAAATTATTACCTCATACAATCCTCGCCTCAAAAAAATAAGGTCTGACCGGTGTTAGGCTTAATTTTTCCTATACAGTCGGAACCAACGTCCTTTTGTCCAGACCATAACTTTGGCCAAAAAGCTTGGTCTTTATTTTGAAGCAATAAAATAAAGTTTTTGGACAAAGTTCTGAGTGAGGTTTTCCGCAGGAGAAAACCGAACGTGTCCGGCAAAAGGACTTGGCGACGGACTAAGAAAAATTAACGCTCTGCGGGAATTATTCTTTTTCCGCCAGGTACTTTTCCACATCCAGCGCCGCCATACAGCCCATACCCGCGGCCGAAACCGCCTGGCGGTAACGGTGGTCATTAACATCCCCGGCCACAAACACGCCTTCTATATTTGTGCGTGTATTATTTTTAACGACCACATAGCCTTTTTGGTCCACTTCCACTCCCGCGACAGAAAACATTTTGGTGGTCGGCGTATGGCCAATAGCCGCAAAGTATCCCTGGACATTCAAAACCTGTTCTTCGCCGGTCACCTTATTTTTTACCTTTATCCCTTCCACAACTTTGTCGCCCAATACATCCACCACTTCCGTATTCATCAAAAAACTGATTTTTTTATTGTCCTGGGCACGCCGCAGCATAATCTTGGAGGCTTTAAATTCGTCCCGCCGGTGGATAATCGTCACGCTCTTGGCAAATTTAATTAAAAAATTGGCTTCTTCCATGGCGCTGTCGCCGCCGCCAATTACCACTACATCCTTATCCCTAAAAAAGAAACCGTCGCAGGTGGCGCAAGCGCTCACACCATGGCCGCGCAGCCTTTGTTCGTTGGGCAAACCCAGCCAGTTAGCTTCCGCGCCCGTGGCAATAATTACGGTTTTTGCCAAAAATGTACCGCTATCCGAAATCACTTTAAAAGGATTAGATGAAAAATCCACGGCCGTAACGTTTTCGTTTTTTATCTCCGTGCCAAAATGCTCCACCTGTTTTATCATGTTCATCATTAAATCCGGCCCTAAAATGCCTTCCGGAAAGCCCGGAAAATTTTCCACTTCCGAAGTCTGCATCAGCTGGCCGCCGGGAGCCAGCCCGGCAAACAGCAACGGCTTTAACTCCGCGCGGGACGCGTAAAGAGCCGCAGTCAATCCGGCCGGCCCGCCGCCAATAATTATCGTGCTATAAATCACGGCAACACCCCCAGCACCAAGGCCGCGTCGGTTTGCTGGCCGTTGCGCACATAAGTAACTAAAATTTGCGCGCCGGGAGCATACTGGGAAGCCACGGTATCCAGTTCATTTTCCTGGGTCAGCTGCTGGTGGTTAATGGCCACAATCACATCGCCAGCCTGTAGTCCTGCCGCGGCTGCCGGACTACCGGACGCCACCTGGTCAACAAAAGCGCCATTGGATACCGTCAAATTTTCCGCAGCCTTAATTTCCGGGTCCACAGTTTCAAATTCCACGCCCAGGTAAGCCTTTTCCACCTTGCCGTAAGTTTCCAGCTGGCTGACCACGCTTTTGATGGTATTAATGGGAATAGCAAAACCCAGGCCCGCGCCGCCGGTATCTATTAACGTATCCATGCCAATCACGTCCCCGTTCATGTCTATTAACGGGCCGCCGCTGTTGCCGGGGTTAATGGCCGCGTCAGTTTGGATCATATCCTGCAGCCTGGGCGTGGGCGCGCTGGTGTCGCTGGGCGGCTCAACCGCGCGGTTAAGTCCGGAAACCACTCCGCGGGTGACAGTGTCCTGGTACTGGCCCAGGGCATTGCCAATGGCAAACACGGTCTGACCGGTTTCCAAACTGCCGCTGTCCCCCAGCGCGGCCGGGGTCAGGCCGTCGGCCTGGATTTTTAAAATAGCAATATCATCATATTTATCCATGGCCAAAATCTTGGCCGGATATTCCGTACCGTCAATTAAGCTGACGTTATAAGTTAGGGTCGGATCGGAAACCACGTGGTCGTTACTGACAATTAAACCGCTGGAGCTGACCACAAAACCCGTACCGGCCACGGTATCCACGGGCGTCAGGCTGGGGCTGGTTACTGTGGCATTTGCCGTTGTAGCGCCCACAATGCTGACCACTGAAGCTTTAGCTGTACGCACGGCCATAATTCCCTGTTGTTCATCGGAAAGAACCACAGTTTTGGTAGTAGCGCCAAAACTCTGGAACGTCAGGAATAAACCGGCCACAATGCCAGCCGCGGCTAATCCCTTTGCAAAATCTTTATTCATGTTAATTAATATTAGCTTGTTTTAATTGGTCTAAAATTTGGCTGGTGGCGTTTAGCCAGCTGTTGGTGCACGGCTTCACATAGACGCCGCACATTTCATCCAAAGTCCAGTTATTGTACTTTTGGTCCAGCAAACGGTTAAAATCCAAAATCCAGTTGGTCAGACTCTTATAAGATTTAATGCTGGTTGCGCCTCCAATTCCGCTACAGTTAAAATTATAGCAGTTTTTTCCCAGCGTGCTTTCGGCAAAGGAGATGGAAAGTATTAGCTGCCAGTGGGGCTGTTCGGCAATAGTATCAGACACATCCACCAAAGGAGAATTATGGTCGGTTAAAAATTGTTTAAGCTCAACTTTGCGCTGGTCTAAGGCCAAGTTGCCGGTCTCGGGGTTTTGCAGATAAGTTTGCAAAATCTGGAGCGGAACATTAAAAATGTCAACGCCGGAAAGACTGCTTGTGGTGGTGGAAGGGGCGGTCGGTACGTTTCCGAAATTGGCCACCATACCTGCCGGTACTGGCGGAGCAATACTGTCAGCGTCGCTTTTGGGGGTTTCCAGGGCAAAACCCATACCCGAGGCAAAAGCGATAAAGACAATAACAACAACCACTGCCGTTAATAAATAAGTTTTGTTCCAAATAAAACTAAAAGAGGCTTGCGGGGCATAAACCGATGTTTTGACCGGCCTTTTTGCGGCTATCCGGCTTTTTACCCTGGGCGCGGCCGATTTGCCGATTTTAGGCCGCCGGTCTTTTATCCCGTCAACATTTTTGTTTGGCATGGTATGTTCATTATTCCATGAATTGCCGGGAATTTCAAGTCATCGGCAACAGTGAGCCTACCTTTGCGTCTAATTAAAGAGAATCATTAAAAAAATACCTCATGAATATCATACTTTGGATAATTTTTGGCGCAATTGTGGGCTGGCTGGCCTCAATAATTATGGGCAGCGGCCACGGGATAGTCTGGGACATTATTTTGGGGATTATCGGCGCTTTGTTGGGCGGCTTTATTATGAACGCTTTGGGCAGCCAGGGCGTAACCGGCTTTAATCTCTATAGCTTTATTGTAGCTATAGTTGGAGCTATGATTATTATCTGGATTGGCAGGATATTCCATCGGAACACGGCATAGAATAAAAAAGTGCTATAATTAGGGTAATTAAAATTACCTAATTATGAACAAGCTTATGTCCCGCAAAGCGGGATCCCGCTTCGCGGGAAAAAAACTCCTGTTGTTAGTGCCTGTGATAGTCTTATTGGCCGCCGGATGCGGTTCTGCCGCCCCCGAACCTTCCAGCACGCCGTCCACCAGCCAAAGCGTTAACCAGCCGGCTAATAATTCCACCCCGGCGCCTTCTTCGGCCATGCCGTCAGCCAGCGCCACCTGGCAGACCACGCTGATGGCTTCCAATAACACGGCCAAAGGCAACTACATGATAACCGTCTCCGGCCACGTTATTTACCTCAACACCAGCCGCGACTACAGCGCGCTGGTCGGCAAGCCGGTAAATATTAGCTACACCGGTGGCTTGGCCAGCTTTACCCTGGATAACATTACTGCGCAATAAAAAAATAAAAAACCGGCCCGCAAAAACGGATCGGTTTTTTTGCGGCCTTAAAAACCTTTATACAATAAAATAATACCCACCAATAACGCAATAATGCCGCTAAACATAACGATGCCGCTGGCTTTGAATTTGCGGTAAAATGAATGCCAGGCTGAAGACGGGAAGAGCATAATGGCAATCCCCTTCAGCAGGGCCAGCCAGCCCAAAATGGTCAGTAATACCGGCCAATGGGCGCTCCAGGTGCTGTAAACAGCCAACATAATGGCACCAATTAAAGCCGCCATAAAGCCAATAAACCAAAACAGGCCCTTACTGCTTTCCAACTCATACATAATAGCGGCCATGTTGCTTTTATTCATCACCGAAAGACCGATGAGCAGGCACATAATGCCGCTAATCCTGGCTAGAACTATTACAGAGTCCATAAAATTGTTGTTTTGTTTCTTAAGCTTCGACCTTTTGCCCCAATTATAGCATGTATTGGCGGCTTGAAAAAGCCAAGCTTTTATGGTAAAATAGCCTAAGTTGAAACTGCATATAATATGGCGCCATCGTCTAATGGTTAGGACAACAGCTTTTCAAGCTGTGAATCGGAGTCCGATTCTCCGTGGCGCTACCAAACAAAAAACCCTGAACTTGTCTCGGTTTTTTTATTAGGTAAATAAAGGCCCTCATATTTAAGAGAGGCTTTTTGTTGTACGAGTTTGTCAACTGAAAACTACGGCGGTCTCGCATAGCTAGCCCCCCTTGACGGTATATCAAAAATTGTTTACTATTCAAATAGTTGTTTAAATACTAAATTACTTAAACTATGTCTCCTATCACTTTAACCAAAAAACTGGAACGTCAAACCCGCCTGTTGCAGCTGGCCGGCGACACTGCGCGCATCCGCATTTTGCAGCTGCTGTCAAAAAGGGATCGGGCCAACGTCACAGAAATTGCCAGGGAAATTGGTATGAACCTCCCCTGCGTGTCCCACCATTTGCAGCTGCTGAAGGACAACAAAATGGTGGCCACAGAACGCAGCGGCAACAATATTTATTATTTCCTGACCAAAGACAAGTTTATTAATTCCCTTATTAAAACCATTAATGCCTAAACATATGCCATATAATACTCCGGCCTCCGAAGAGGCCATAAACAAAACCGCCATCGCCCTAAAAAACAATAATTTTGACAGCGTAATAGTGGAAACCGGGCAGCAGGCGCTGGAAAAAATTAAAGAGCTTATTCCCCGGGGAGCTTCGGTCATGAACGGTTCGTCACGGACCCTGCAGGAAATTGGCTTCATTGAATTTTTAAGCTCCGGGCAGCATGGCTGGGACAACCTGCATGCCAAAATTTTGGCCGAAACCGACAAAACCAAACAGGCCGCTTTACGCAAACAGGCTGAATTGTCCGACTACTATTTAGGCAGCTCCCATGCCGTAACCCAAGACGGGCAATTAATGTTTGCTTCGGCCAGCGGCAGCCAACTCCCTCACCTGGCCTTTACCTCACCGAATATTATTTTGGTTGTTGGCGCGCAAAAAATTGTGACGGATTTAAAGCAAGGTTTCCAGCGCATTGAAGAATACGTAGTACCCTTGGAAGACGCCCGCATGAAATCTACCGGCGCGGCCGGCACCCTGCACGCCAAAACTCTCATTCTCCACAAAGAACTTACCGCTATGGGCCGGAAAATCCTGGTAATTATTGCAAAGGAAGCTTTGGGTTTTTAAGATATTTCTTCCCTTTAATTTTGTCTGGAAGATAACTTTCGCTGTCATATTTTTCGTAACCCTTACCGTACTGCAAATCCTTCATTAGTTTAGTGGGCGCGTTGCGGATTTTTAGCGGTACCGGTAAATTTCCCAGATCTTTGACATCAGACAGCGCGGCCTGATAGGCATTATAGCTGCTGCGGTCTTTTTTGCATTGGCACAAATAGGCCACACCATGGGCCAGGTTAATGCCGCATTCCGGGTAGCCAATGGTTTCGCAGGCGCGAAACACAGCATTGGCCACAACTAACGCCGTGGGCTGGGCCAGGCCAATATCTTCGCTGGCAAATACCACCATCCGGCGAGCAATAAATAATGGGTCTTCCCCCGCCTCCACCATCCTGGCCAGATAATATAAAGCCGCATCCGGCTGGCTGGCGCGCATAGATTTAATAAAAGCGGAAATAATATTGTAATGCTCTTCGCCCTGTTTATCATAACGCAAAAATTTTGACTGCAAAGTATCGGTTAGAGTTTTTACTGTGACCTGATTATACAGCCGCGCCGTGTTTTCTATCATACTAATAACCTGCCGGGCGTCGCCGTTGGCCATTTTAACCAGCCAGTCACGCGCGTCTTTTTTTAGCTTAAAACCGGTGCGGATGATAATTTTTTTAATATCTTCATCCGTCAGCTCACTCAAGGTAAAAACGCGGCAGCGGCTAAGCAGGGCCGGGATGACTTCAAAGGATGGATTTTCTGTTGTCGCCCCGATTAAATAAAGCTTGCCGGTTTCCACAAAAGGCAAAAGATAATCCTGCTGGGCTTTATTAAAACGGTGAATTTCGTCCAAAAACAATATCTTAGGCTGGCCGAGCATGGAAGGCCGGTCCACAATTTTGCGGATGTCATCTTTGCCGGCAGATACTGCCGAAAGTTCAAAATATTCGGCATTAACTGCCTTGGCATACATCCTGGCCAAAGTCGTCTTCCCCACTCCGGGCGCCCCCCACAGCAAAAAACTGAACAAATGCTTTTGTTCAATAGCCACCCTCAAAGGCTTGCCCGGCCCCACCAAATGCTCCTGCCCGGCAAAATCCTGTAAATTCTGCGGCCTTATTTTATTAGCCAAGGGCTCGGTATCCATAATTTTATGGTATACGTTTGTTTACTAAGAGTCAAGAGTAACTCTGGACAACCATCCCATTTATTGGTATACTACAGCTTCAATTTAAAGGGGGTTTATGAGACGCGTACTATTAACTGTTGGCCCGCAATGCGCCGGCAAGTCCACTTACTGCCAAAAAGTTGTTGCCGCTCATCCGGAAATAGTTTTAATCAGCAGGGACGCCATTTTAAACGAACTCTACGGCACACCATGGCTGGATAAATATACAGGAGGTCATTTGGTTGGCCTTGAGCTCATGTGGAAAAGAGTGGCCGAATGTCTGCAAAAAAACAGCACGACTGTTATTCTCGACACCTGGAACAACCACGAATATGATCGCAGGGAAATTACCGCCAAACTTCGCTCTCTGGGGGCGGAAATCATTGAAGCATGGCACTTTGCCACCCCACGGAAAATTTGCTTAAAATGGTGGTTCAAACGGGAACAGCCGGATTTTGGACAGCATAAGGACAAATGGAAAAAAATCTGTCTACAAAGCCACATTCACTCCTACTATGATCATTATAAATATTGTCAGTCACAACCGGTAAGTCTCGACCAGGGATTCGACAGCATAAAGCAAATCAACCCCCTGACTGAAAAGTGCCTGGAAACTTAATTGTTCCTGGCACTATTTTTTTTAGCCTTCATTTTCCCAATAATAGGCCGAGCCGTACTTGTTTTTTAGAACCCTCTTTCAGCCCAAAAAGCCCGGTCTTTTTGACTGAAAGTCAAAAAGTTTTTGGGCTGAAAGCGGAGTGAGAATTTTCGCTGGGAAAATTCGAACGTGTTCTGAAAAACAAGTCGGCGAGGTGCTAGAGGAAAATTAAAGCTATAACAAAAGCAGCCGTGTCCTTAATGGAGTGGGCTGCTTTTAGGGGGTGCTTTTGTTCATGGCGAAACTGTTCTTATTATTGATGCCGAAGCAAAAAGGCTTAACCGCCTTTAAGGATGTTCGCCGGAAGCTTAAAAGCACTCCCGCGGTACAAACTAGACATCCGTGTATTCCTTTCTTAATTAGTGAATACACATATAGTGACGCCGGAGTTAGTAATCTCTTAACTTGTTAATGTCAATATGCTCCCTTATGCGTTCCAAAGCCTTGCTTTCAATTTGCCTTATACGTTCTCGGGTCACGCCAAATTCCTCGCCGACTTCTTCCAAAGTGTGGGTGACGCCGTCTTCCAGCCCAAACCGCATGCGCAGAATTTTCTGCTCCCTGGGGTCTAAATCCTTTAAAATATTACCCACGTATTCCTTTAAAATCTGCCGGCCGGCCATTTCGTTGGGCTTGGTGGTGTCTTCATCCACAATAAAATCCCCCAGTGAAGAATCTTCGCCTTCGTCTTCCCCTACCGGAGAATCTATGGACACCGTTTCCTGGGAAATCTTTTTTAAATGATAGACCTTTTCCACCTCTATGCCCATCTCGGCGGCGATTTCTTCGGGCAAAGGTTCGCGGCCTAAATCCTGCACCAGCTGGCGCTCGGCCTGGGCATACTTGTTTAAGGTTTCCACCATGTGGACCGGGATGCGGATAGTGCGCGACTGGTCAGCTAACGCGCGGGTAATGGCCTGGCGGATCCACCAGGTGGCGTAAGTGGAAAATTTATAACCTTTGCGCCAGTCAAATTTTTCCACAGCCCGGAACAAACCCAAGTTGCCTTCCTGAATTAAATCCAAAAGCCCCAAATTGCGGCCCATATACTTCTTGGCAATGCTCACCACCAAACGCAGGTTGGCTTCGGTCAATTTTTTGCGCGCCGAAACATCACCCTTGCCAATGCGCTTGGCCAGTTCGATTTCTTCGGCACCGGTAATTAACGGGACCTTGCCGATTTCCCGCAGATACATTTGGATGGAGTCGTCGTAAATATCACCCAGGTCAAAAGCATCCACCATGTCTTCGACTTTTTTCTTTTTGCCTTTAACCACAATTTCCGTAACTTCCGGCTTTTTGTTCTGCTCCCAGACGCTGGCCACTTCCTGGTCGACAATTTCTATGCCGCGCTTTTCCAGCTCGTCCATCACCCGTTCCAGGGCGACCACGTCGTCTTCAAAATTCGGCAGGGCGTGCATAAGCTCGGCCTCGGTAACAAATCCGCGTTCGCTGGCAATATCCACCAATTTTTTTAACACCGCGTTGGCGCCGGACAATTCTTCCAAACTCTGCGGCGCGGTAAATTTCGCCTTTAAAGACGCCCGCTTTTTGGCCAGTTTTTTGGCGGGTTTAATTTTCTTCTTCTGCGGTTTTCCCGCGGAGCGGGATCCGGATCCGCCGAATTTTACCTTGTGCTTATGGCTTTTTTTCTTCATGAAAATTAAAATATATTATGCCTTTAAAGTAATTTTTCCAGCTCCAGCCTTTTGGCATTCAATACCATAAATTGTTTATTCAACTCCAATAACTTCGGGCTATCTTTTTGGGATTCAGCCTTCCGAATTTCATCCGTGAGTTTTTTTTGCTGTTCCTTAATTGAAACCAATTTTAACTGGGCCAAAGATTTTTTTAGTTCCCTAATCATAGCTTCATCATTGCCCAGCTCTGCTAGTTGTGATTCTACCATAAAAATGCATTCTTTGGCAAGGAAATTTTCACCGTCAATATTATACGGCAGGCTTTTGGCCACGCCTTCGTCCATGGCCAGTTGCCGGAATTCCGGATATAAAAGTATGCCGCCCAAAATTTGCTTTTCTAAAGCGTTTGGGGAAACGGGGTCAGCTTGCCCTACGTAGTCTTGACGAAGTTGGGGAGCGTTTTTGGAAGCAACCACAAAAACGGCTCCCGGCCCCTTTTTCAGCTTATGCAAAGTTTCCAGCAGCACGTGCGGCGTAGTGCCCAATTTTTCCGCCACAATCCTTAAATAATGGTCCAATTCCAATGGATCCGTCAATAAATTCAGCAACGGCAGAAGTTCGGCTTCCACCCGTTTTTTATCGCTAATGGACTGGTTAAAATCACTAAATTGTTTGGCAATATAAAAATCTAAAAACAGCGGGGCAGCCGCGGCCTGGCGGGCGAATTCTTTGGCGTCTTTTTTTATCAATTCATCCGCGTCTTTGGCGCCTATGAGGCTTAAAATTTTAATGGTAAAACCCTGGGCCAGGGCATTTTCCACGGCCCGGCGCGTGGCCATTAAACCGGCAGCATCAGCGTCAAAACAAAACTTCACGTTTTTGGTAAAGCGGCCGATTATGGTTAACTGCTCGGCGGTTAAAGCCGTGCCGCTGCTGGCCACCACATTTTTAAAACCGGCCTGATGGCAGGCAATACAGTCCATCTGCCCTTCCACCACTATAACCTCGTCTTTTTGGCGAATTTCCGTGCGCGCGAAATTAAAACCAAACAAAACTTTACTTTTATTATAGATGGCGGTTTCGGGGGAATTAATATACTTAGCGCTTTTGCCATCATCCATCAAAATCCTGGCTGAAAACCCCACAATATTACCTACGGAATTAAAAATAGGGAAGGTGATGCGGCCGCGGAACCTATCATAAATTTGCCCCCGCTCGTTTTTAGCGCTCACGCCGGCTGCGACTAAATCGCTTAACGCGACTTTCTTTTTCACTAAAACCTGTTCCAGCGTATGGAAACCTTCGGGCGCAAAACCAATTTGCCATTGCGTGATGATTAAAGGGGCCAGGCCCCTTTTTTTTAGGTACTCCCTGGGCGCGGCCAATTTGCCCTTAATCAAAATTTCGTGATAAAAACGCGCGGCAAAGTCATTTATCTTATACAATTGCTCTTCCTTATCTATTACATTTTTGTCCCTGGGACGGAATGAAGGCAATTTGACGCCGGCCTTGTCGGCCAACAATTTTAAAGCGTCGCGGAATTCCAAATTTTCGTACTTCATCACGAACCCAAAAATATCCCCACCCTCGCCACAGCCAAAACAGTGCCAAATTTGCTTTTGGGTGGAGACCATTAAACTCGGCGATTTTTCGTTATGGAACGGGCAGACCGCCTTAAAATTGGCCCCGCTCTTTTTGAGCTGGATGTATCCGCTTAAGACATCGGCAATGTTTAATCTATCTTTTATATCCTGTAGAGTGTTGTCCATAAATAAGATTTAAGCCGGCCTGCCCCGGACCGGAGCGAAGCGACTGGTTCGGCTTGCAGGGTTTGGTCAGGCATAAAATTATATCTGTACAGACCGTTAATTTTTTTAGTCCGTCCAACGTTGGCAGATTGCCAGACACGTTCGGTTTTCTCCTGCGGAAAACCTCACTCAAAACTTTGTCCAAAAACTTTTACTGGCGTAAAAGGCCAAGCTTTTTGGCCAAAGTTATGGTCTGACAACTGCCAATCGCCGGCCGCGGTATAAAAAATTAAGGTCTGTACGAGAGACTTTATTATAGAATATAGACGCTAAGCTACCCTAAATGTAACAGAAAAGGTCTATTGATAGCAAACCTGATTTCTGGTAGAATAACCAGGTAAATGGGGGTCCCCAAATTTTACCGCCAAGATTTTGCGATGAAAATTTGGGGAGAGGAGCAATAGGCTTACCGCAGTAGCCTGCGTTAGCAGGATACGAAGGTAAAGCCGATTGCGACGAGGAGAGGTCGCATAGTGGTCGAGTGCACGCGCTTGGAAAGCGCGCAGGGTGTCAAAGCCCTCGGGGGTTCGAATCCCCCTCTCTCCGCCAAAAAAGCCAGACATAATGTCGGGTTTTTTTGTATACACTTGTCCACAATTTGACAGTAAAAAATCCAGGAGTTATTGTTTAAGAATCAAGGTCGATGTATTTGCTCGCCTATATGGCATTATTGATTTATTATTAATAATCCATTGTATGGAAATTACCCTAACTGAATTTGAAGAAGCTTTGGATAAAAGGTTTGCCAAAGTAGCGACCAAGGAAGACTTAAAAGCAGCCTTAGTCCCTTACGCCACAAAGGATGATCTTAAAGCATTTGCCACAAAGGATGATCTAGTGTCTATGGAAAAGAGTCTTAAGGAATACGCCGAAGACCAGACCGAAACCCTGGCTGCCTACATTGCGGAAACTATAGCCATTCCCCTGCAAGAGCACATGGAAAGCTGCCAAAAAATAAGAATATAAAATAGATAAAAAAGGCAGCGGCTGAAGTTCAGCTGCTGCCTTTAAGGTTGTGGGCGATGTTGTTAATTACCTTTTTAACCCGTCTTCCACTTTCTGAATCTGAACTGTAGCCTTAAGCACTGTATCCGGATTTAAGGAAATGGAATCTATCCCCTCTTTAACCAAAAACTCGCCCAGTTCCGGGAAGTCGCTGGGTCCCTGGCCGCAAATGCCGACTTTGAGTCCGGCTTTGTGGGCTTTTTGAATCAAGTTATGAATTAAGGTTAATACTGACTTATTCTTTTCATTGCCAATATGCGCCACCAGTTTAGAATCCCGGTCCAGCCCCAAGGTCAGTTGTGTTAAGTCGTTGGAGCCAATAGAGAAGCCGTCAAAAATAGCGGCAAAATCTTCCACCTGCAAAATGTTGGAGGGAATTTCCGCCATCACCCAAACTTCCAAATTATTTTGGCCCCGCTTTAATCCGTTCTTGGCCATTTCGTCCAAAACCTTTTGCCCTTCTTCCGGCGTGCGGCAAAACGGGATCATGGTCTGCAAATTTGTAAGCCCCATTTCCTCGCGGACTTTTTTAACGGCCCGGCATTCCAGGGCAAAAGCGTCGCGGAAATTCGGGTCGTAATATCGGCTGGCCCCGCGCCAGCCTATCATGGGGTTTTCCTCGTGCGGTTCGTAATCCTTGCCGCCAATTAAGTTGGCGTATTCATTGGTCTTAAAGTCGGAAAACCTTAATAAGACGTCATTGGGATAAAACGCCGCGGCGAGTATTCCAATGCCGTAAGCCAGTTTATGCACATAAAAATCTATTTTGCTGTCATAACCCACCGTTAATTCTTCAATCTGTTTTTTTAAGCCGGTATCCTGCAATTTATCAAAATTTAATAAAGCATTAGGGTGAACCTTGATGTAATTGGAAATGATAAATTCCTCGCGCGCCAAACCCACGCCTTTATTGGGGATAAATGAATAACCAAACACCAAATCCGGGTCAGCCACTATCATTTTAATTTCAGTTTTAGGCTGTTTAAAATCTTTTAAGTCATGGCGGTTGATGGTAAATTTCAGCAGGCCGTCATAAACCCGGCCGTCTTCGCCTTCGCTGCAGCTCACCGTAACCGGCTGTCCGGTTTTGATAACTTTAGTGGCATCGCCGCAGCCAACCACGGCCGGAATCCCCAGTTCGCGGCTGACAATGGCGGCATGGGAAGTCCGGCCGCCGGCGTTAGTGACAATGGCCGAGGCCATCTTCATAATCGGCTCCCAGTCAGGATCTGTAATTTCGGTAATTAAGACTTCGCCTTTGTTAAACTCGGAAATCTGCGAGGCATCTTTTATATAATGGGCGTTGCCCTGGCCAATTTTTGCCCCTACTGCTGCCCCGTGCGCCAAAATCTTGCCGCCTTTTTCTTCCAGTACGTATTCTTCCAAAACATTTTGGTCTTTGCGCGCCTGCACGGTTTCCGGCCTGGCCTGGACAATGTACAACTGGTTAATTTGGCCGTCGTAAGCCCATTCTATGTCCATGGGCCGGCCGTAATGCTCCTCTATAATTACGCCCCAGCGTGACAACTGCACAATCTGCGCGTCGGACAGCACAAAAGCGTGACGCTCGGCTTCCGGCACCGGCACTTCCCTGGTCGGGATTACACCCTCGCTGGCGTAAATTAATTTTTTTTCCTTGCTGCCCAGCTGTTTGGATACCACCGAGGCAAAACCCTTTTTTAGCGTGGGCTTAAAAACCATATATTCGTCCGGCGTGATAATTCCTTTGACCACAAATTCGCCCAAACCGTAAGCGGCATTAATCAGTACCACTTCGCGGAAGCCGGTGTCGGTATCCAGGGTAAACATCACTCCGCTGGCGCCTTTATCTGACCTGGCCATTTTTTGCACCGCGGCCGAGAGCGCAATTTTAAAATGGTCAAACTTTTGGTCCACGCGGTAAGAAATGGCGCGGTTGGTAAATAAAGATGAAAAGCATTTTTTTATGGCTTCCAGCAGCTGGTACTCGCCGACAATATTCAAATAGCTTTCCTGCTGGCCGGCAAAACTGGCGTTGGGCAAATCTTCGGCCGTGGCACTGGACCTTACAGCCACGTCCACATTTTTTAATTTTAACCTTTTGGCCAATTCGCTGTAGCTGCTTTTTA